>JBIKSZ010000127.1:0-10931 GCA_044348345.1 Roseomonas sp.
CGGGCTATACCAATAGAAGTCGCGGCTTTTCTGGCGCAGCAGGGCGCGGTCGGTCGCGAGCTCGATACCATCGAGCTCGGCAGCCAGGGCAGCAATGTCATGCATCGGGGTTGGGCTCGTTCGACAGCCAGGTGTCCACGTCGAAGGCGGCGACCTGTTGCCACAGCTCGCTCATGCGGGCGGCGGCGAAATCCAGGATCTCCTCGCCCTGCGCGGCGGTGGCGCGCGACGCATCGCCAACCGCGCCGGCGGGGTTGAGGTCATGCGCCTGCCAGGCCAGCGGCGCGCCGGCGGGCGGGGCCATGCGGGGGGCCGCGTTGCTCGCCCCTTGCCAGCGGCTGACGAAGTTCTTGGCCTTGGCCATGTTCACGAGGTGCGGCGTCAGCGCCAGCATCACGGCGGTCTCGTCGCGGCCGGCATGGATGCCGAAGGTGCCCTCGATCGGGTCCTTCTGGCTCTCGGGTTTGCCCATCCGCGCCCACATCGCGTTCACGACGAACAGGTTCGACTGGATGCGGATGCGCCGCGCTGCGATGTCGAGCGCGGCGACATTGCCGCCATGGCTGTTCACCATCACCAGCCGCTTCACGCCGGCGCGCGCGACGGAGGCGCCGATATCGGTCACCAGCGCGATGAGTGTCTCCGCGCTGGTGGTGATGGTGCCCGGATAGCGCAGATGCTCGACCGACAGCGCGACGGATTGTGTCGGCAGCACCAGCACCGGCAGGTCCTTCGGGATCACCGAAAGCGTGCGCGCCACGACCCCCTGGTTGATCGTGGTGTCCACCGAGACGGGCAGATGCGGCCCGTGCTGCTCGATGCTCGCCACCGGCAGCACCGCGACCGTGTTGGAGGGCAGGTCACGGAAGGCAGGCCAGGGCAGGTCCTGCCAGTAGCGGGTGGGGAGCATCGGCACCTCGGGGAACGCCTCAGGCCAGCTTCAGCTCCGAGGCGGGGGGGAGGAAGGAAGCGTCGTAGATATCGGATGCCGCCATCGGGCGCGAGATGCCGAAGGCCTCCCGCACCGAATCGACCGAGCGTTGCAGCCTTGTCATGTCCACGCGCCCGAAGCCGTTCTGGCGGACATGCGGGGTGAAGGTCAGGCGTTCCAGCGACATGCGCAGCCGTTCCGTCTCCAGCGCGACATCGGTCAGCGGCTCGCGCCGGCGGAGGCCCGCAATGGCGGCGGGCATATCGGCCAGGCTGTCGTATTGCGCGCGGATCAAGCCGCGGATGAGGCCCGTGACGGCGCGCGGATTGGCCTGCGCCCAGCGCCGCGTGGTGATCATCGAGGTCGAGTAGAAATCGGCGCCGACATCGCTGAACAGCATCGTCACGATGTCCTGGTCCGACACGCCAAGCCCACGCAGCGAGAAGATGCCGGAGGTGATGAAGCCGGTGATGGCGTTGGCGCGGCCCTGCGCCAGCATCGGCTCCCGCAGCTGGGGCGTCACGGTCTGCCAGCGGACGGAAGCCGCGTTGATGCCAGCGGCCTTGGCGAAGGCGGGGAAGAGCTGGCGGCCCGCATCGCTTTCGGGCGAGGCGATCGTCTTGCCCTCCAGGTCCTTCGGCGTGCGGATGTTTTCGCGCCGCAGCGTCATCACGGCCAGCGCGGTGGCGTCATAGATGATGAAGGGGCTGAACAGGTCCACATCCGGCCGCTCCAGCCGCATGCGGATGGTGGGGTTCAGGTCCGCGACGCCGACATCATAGGCGCCGGAGGAGATCTTCACCGGCACGTCACCCGAGCCGAAGCCGCGGTCCATGGTGACGTTGAGGCCGGCCTCGCGGAAATAGCCCTTGTCGAGCGCGAGCAGGAAGGCGGCCTGCGGGCCCTGGAAGGCCCAGTCCAGGCTGAAGCGCACATCCAGCAGCTGCTGCGCATGGACGGCCGGGGCGGCGAGGCCGGCGGCGGTGGCTCCGAACAGGGCAAGGGCTTGGCGGCGGCGCATGTCTGGCTCTCCCATGAGCGTGATCGGTCCCGTGGGCTAGCAAGGCGCGGACCATCGCGCCGGCCCGCGGTCCTGCGTGGCATTGGGGCGGAAGATGATCGCATGTGCGGCAGAATGCACAAGGATTGAGCGGTTGACTGATCGCATCGGTGGCATCCGGCCGTGGCGGCTGCCGTTGGTCCGGCGCTTGCACGGACTAGGGTCGCGCTTGCCCCCCGGGGCGCGGGCGCGTCGCGCGGAAGGAGAGACCCGCCATGCTGCAGACCGCCACCCCGATGCTGCGGCGCTTCTGGTACCCCGTCATCCCGCTCGCGCAGCTGCAGGACGGGCCGAAGCCCTTCCGGCTGCTCGGCCAGGACATCGTCCTTTGGGTGGATGGGGACGGCCGGCCGGCCGCCATGGATGACCGCTGCTGCCACCGCACCGCGAAGCTGTCCAAGGGCTTCTACAGCAATGGCTGGCTGGCCTGTGGCTATCATGGCTGGGAGTTCGGCGCCGATGGGCGCGTGATGCGCGTGCCGCAGCGCCCCGTGGACAAGCAGGGTGCGACGAACATGCGCGTGCCGTCTTATCGGGCCGAGGCGCGCTACGGCTATGTCTGGGTCGCGCTGGAGGAGCCGTTATTCGACATTCCCGATTTCGAGGAGGAGGCCGAAGGCTGCCGGCGCATCGACGAGTTCTACGAGGTCTGGATCTGCGCTGGGCTGCGCGTGATGGAGAACAGCTTCGACAACGCGCATTTCGCCTTCGTCCACCGCGCCAGCTTCGGCGACCAGGGCCATCCCGAGCCCGCGAAGATCGAGGTGGAGGAGTATGACGACGGCTTCCTCTTCATCACGGATGTGCCGGTGCGCAACCCGGAGATCCAGAAGAAGGTCCTGCGGATGGAGAGCGACACCACGGTGCGCCACATGCGCGGCCGCTGGTACATGCCCTTCCTGCGGAAGCTTCGTATCCGTTACCCGAATGGGCTGAGCCATTCAATCATCACCGGCGCGACACCGATCGACGACCGGTCCTGCCAGATCGTGCAATTCGTCTATCGGAACGACACCGAGGCAGAGGCGAAGGCCGCCGACATCATCGCCTTCGACCGGCTGGTGACGGAGGAGGACCGCGGCATCCTGGAGAGCACGGATTTCGACGTGCCGCTGGACCAGGCGGGTATCGAGATGAACATGCCGAGCGACCGGCCCGGCGTGCTGATGCGGAAGATGCTGCTGGCGCTGGAACAGCGCCTGGCCGCCGAGGTGAAAGTGGCGGCGGAGTGACCGGTTCCCTCCCCCGCACTGCGGGGGGCCGCGGCGCCGGAGCGGTCGGCTTCAGCCGACAACGCGGAGGCTGGTTAGGGTGGGGGTGCGAGGATGAGCGCAACCTGAAACCGACACGCCGCACCTTCATCGATCCCAACATGCGCGACGCTGCACGCCGTCTGCGACGGGAGCAGACCGACGCGGAGCGCATAGTCTGGCGCGCCCTCCGTGCTGCAGCGCTCGCCGTGACCTTCCGGCGCCAGCATCCAATCGGCTCGGCGATCGTGGACTTCGCCTGCGTCGAAGCGCGCCTTGTGATCGAAATCGACGGTGGCCAGCACAGTGGCGCGGCCGATGCGGAACGCGACGAGGCCCTGCCCGCGGCTGGATGGCGCGTGCTGCGCTACTGGAACAACGAGGTGATGGAGAATCTGGACGGGGGGCTGGCGGACATCGCGCGGGCGTTGAAGGCGCGCTGATCTTCGCACCCCCACCCCGACCCTCCCCCGCAAGGCGGGGGAGGGAGAGAGGGCAAGGCGTTACAGCCCCGCCTGGGTCACGAACTTCGTGTTCAGATACGCCTCGATCGCCTCGGAGCCGCCCTCGGAGCCGTAGCCGGAATCCTTGATGCCGCCGAAGGGCACTTCGGGCAGCGCAAGGCCGAGGTGGTTGATGGTCATCATGCCAGTCTCAACCTTCGAGGCGATGGCATTGGCCGTCTTGGCGCTGCGCGTGAAGGCATAGGCCGCCAGGCCGAAGGGCAGGCGGTTCGATTCCTCCACCACCTCCTCCAGGTCCTTGAAGGGCGCGATCATGGCGACGGGGCCGAAGGGCTCGTCATTCATCATCCGCGCCTCCTTGGACACGCCCGTCATCACCGTCGGCTGGTAGAAATAGCCCTTGTTGCCGATGCGCTCGCCGCCGGTGTGCACCTCCGCGCCGCGGGACTTGGCGTCATGCACCAGCCCCTCGACCCAGGGGATGCGCCGCTCATGCGCCAGCGGGCCCATCTGCGTGCCCTCTTCCATCCCCGCGCCGACCTTCAGGCTCTTGGCGATGGCGATGAACTTCTCGACGAAGGGCGCGTAGAGCTTCTCCTGCACCAGGAAGCGCGTGGGCGAGACGCAGACCTGGCCGGCATTGCGGAACTTCGCTGCCGCCAGCGTCTTCGCCGCATGCTCGAGGTCGGCATCGTCAAAGACGATGGCCGGCGCATGGCCGCCAAGCTCCATCGTCGCGCGCTTCATATGCGCGCCGGCAAGCGCCGCCAGGTGCTTGCCCACGGGGGTGGAGCCGGTGAAGGTCACCTTGCGGATCACCGGATGCGGGACGAGGTATTCGCTGATCTCCGCCGGCACGCCATAGACCAGGTTCGCCACGCCTGCCGGCAGCCCGGCATCAGCGAAGCAGCGCACCAGCATCGCCGGGCTGGCCGGCGTTTCCTCGGGCGCCTTGATGATGATGGAGCAGCCGGTGGCGACCGCCGCCGAGAGCTTGCGCACCACCTGGTTGATCGGGAAGTTCCAGGGCGTGAAGGCGGCGACGGGGCCGACCGGCTCCTTGATCACCAGCTGGTAGACGCCCTCGGCACGCGCCGGCACGACGCGGCCATAGGCGCGGCGGGCTTCCTCGGCGAACCAGTCGATGATGTCGGCGGCCGCCATCACCTCCATCTTCGCCTCGGCCAGCGGCTTGCCCTGTTCGAGCGTCATCAGCCGCGCCGTTTCCTCGACGCGGGAGCGGAGGATGTCGGCGGCCTTGCGCATCAGCTTGGCGCGGTCATAGGCGGAGACCTTGCGCCACACGGCGAAGCCCTTCTCGGCGGCGTCCAGCGCCTCGTCGAGGTCGGCCTTGGAGGCATGCGCGACCTGGCCGATCACTTCCTCGGTCGCCGGGTTCAGCACGGGGTCGGTGCGGCCGGAGCGGGCGGCCCGCCACGTGCCGGCGATGAAAAGCTGCGTGTCCTGGTACATTCTGGTGTCCTCCTGGCGGTGGGCGGAAACTAGGACGCCCGGGGGGCGGTGGGAACTGTCCGCTCTTCTCAAACGGTCTCTCAGCTGTTCGGCCCGCGTTCCATCGCATAGGGCTGCCAGCGCGCAAGCCCCGAGCCCGGCAGCACCGTCGGGTTGACGCAGCTCATCGGCCAGCGGCCCGAGAGCACCAGCGCCATCTCCTGCCCCGCACGCCGGCGCCGCGCCGGATCGAAGCGCGCCGAGGCCGAGGCGTTGTGCGGCGAGAGGATCACCTGCGGCATCGCCAACAGCGGGTTGTCCCGCTTCGCGGGTTCCACCTCGAACACGTCGAGGCCGGCGCCGGCGATCTGGCCCGATTGCAGCGCCGCGACCAGCGCTGCCTCGTCCACCGTCGGGCCGCGGCCGGTGTTGATGAAGATCGCGGTCTTCTTCATCTGCGCGAAATGCCGCGTGGTCAGCATCGCCTTCGTCTCCGCGCGGTCTGGCGCGTGCATGGACACGAAGTCGGATTGCGCCAGAACCTCGTCGAGGCTCGCGGGCACGACGCCATGCGCGGACAGGGTCAGCTCGTCCACATAGGGGTCATAGGCCATCATGCGCAGGCCGAAGGGCGCGGCGCGCTTCGCCACCTGGCGCGCGACGCGGCCGAAGGCGACGAAGCCGAGCGTCATGCCCATCAGGCGGGGGATCTGGTTCAGCTGCGGCCGGCCTTCCGACCAGCGGCCTTCGCGCACCATGCGGTCCTGTTCGATGCAGCGGCGATGGGTGGCCAGCAGCAGCATCATGGCGTGATCCGCGACTTCCTCGATGAAGGTGTCGGGGCAGTTGGTGACGGGAATGCCGCGCGCGGTCGCGGCGCCGACATCCACATAATCCACGCCGACCGTCGGGCAGCAGATGATTCTGGCCTTCGGCGCGGCCGCGAGCATGCGCGCGGTCAGCTTCATGCCCTTCAGATAGATCGCATCCGCCTCGGCCGCCGCGGCGCAGAAGGCGTCCTCATTGGCGGGGCATTCGACGATCTCGGCGCCGAGGCGCTCAAGCGCCTCCATCTCGAAGCCGTAGCCCGCGCCCTTGGTGAAGGCCGGCATCGCCGGCGTCAGGATCCTCGGACCCGCCATCATCTTCCGCCCCTCGCTTGCAGCGCCGGGACGTTGCTCTAGGCTCGCCCGACGGACAAGGGGAGGCAGGGTTATGCAACGCCTGGCAGGGAAGATTGCCTGGGTGACCGGCGCGGGCAGCGGCATCGGCGAGGCTGCGGCGCTGAAGCTGGCGGAGGAAGGCGCCGTGCTGGTGCTGACCGGCCGCCGCGCCGCGCCGCTGGAGGCGCTGGCCGCGCGCATCCGCGCGGCCGGCGGCACGGCCGAGGTCCAGCCCGCCGACCTGATGGAGAAGGACGCCGTGAAGGCCGTAGGCGCCTTCATCAGCGCCCGCTTCGGGCGGCTCGACATACTGGTGAACAATGCGGGCCTCAACATCACGCCGCGGCGATGGTCGGTGCTGACGCCCGAAGGCGTGGATGAGCTGGTCCGCGGCAACCTCTCCAGCGCGATGTATTGCGTGACCGTCGCCCTGCCGCTGATGCGCGCGCAGAAGGATGGCGTGCTGATCCACACGGCTAGCATGGCCGGGCGCGTCATCTCGCCGTTGAGCGGGGCGGGCTATACGGCGGCGAAGCATGGGGTGGTGGCGATGAGCCATACGATCAACATGGAAGAAGGCGTCAACGGCATCCGCAGCTGCGTCGTCTGCCCCGGCGAGGTCGCGACGCCCATCCTCGACAAGCGCCCGAACCCGGTGAGCGCCGAGGAACGCGCGCGGATGGTGCAGAGCGAGGATGTGGGCGACCTGATCCGCTACGTCGCCTGCCTGCCGCCGCATGTCGTGCTGAACGAGGTCTGGATCAACCCGGCCTGGAACCGCAGCTATGTCGCGGCGATGAACGCGAAGCTGTAGGCCGCGCGAAAGCGTTGGCGGCTGGCGCGCGGTCAGCCGCGCACCAGCTTCTCCGCGGCGTCTGCGACCTTGTCCGCATCCGGCTTCAGCGCGTCCTCCAGCGCGGGTGCGAAGGGCACGGGCACGCGTGGCTGGCCGAGCCGCGCGGCGGCCAGGACTGCACCGGGGCCGAGGCGTTCGACGACGCGCGCCAGCACCTCCGCGCCGAAGCCGCCCGTCGTCACGGCCTCATGCACCACTAGCAGCCGGCGTGTGCGCGCGACGGAGGCGCAGACCGCGTCCTCGTCCCAGGGCCAAAGCGTGCGGAGGTCGAGCACATCGGCCGAGATGCCGCGCGCGGCCAGCATCTCTGCAGCCTCGGCCACAGCGGGCGTGATGGCCGACCAGGTAACGATGGTGAGGTCGCTCCCCTGCCGCACTTGCCGCGCCTGGCCGAAGGGAATGGGCGCGATCGTCTCCGCCACCTCGCCCTTCAGCGGGAAGAGGTTCTTCGGGTCGAAGAACAGCACCGGATCGTCGCTGCGGATGGCCGAGACCAGCAGCCCCGCCGTGTCCGCCGGGGTGGAGGGCGTGACGACGACAAGGCCCGGGATGTGGGTGAACCAGCCTTCCAGCGTCTGGGAGTGCTGCGCGGCGGAATTGCGCCAGATGCCATGCGGCATGCGCACCACCACGGCTGGCCGCGCCTGGCCGCCGAACATGTAGCGGATCTTGGCGATCTGGTTCACCAGCTCGTCCATTGCGCACATCACGAAGTCGAAGATGCGCATCTCGATGATCGGGCGCGTGCCGACCAGCGCGGCGCCGAGCCCCGCGCCCATGATCGTGCTTTCCGAGATCGGCGTGGAGACGACGCGCGCCGCGCCGAATTCCTCGACGAAGCCGCGATACTGGCCGAACAGCCCGCCGCGCGCGACATCCTCGCCCATCACCCAGACCCGCGGATCGCGGCGCATCTCCTGCAGCGCGGCGAGGCGCGCGGCTTCGGCGAGCGTGACCTCCGTCATCGCGGGGACTCCTCGACAGCGCCGATATCCTGCACATCCTCCCAGGCCACGGATGGATCGGGCCAGGGGGCGGCGAGCGCCGCGGCGCGGGCCAGCGACATCTCCGCCCGCGCCTCGCCCTCGATCGCCTCCAGCACCTTCCGCGCGACGCCTTCGGCCAGCAGCCGCGCTTTGAGACCCAGCAGCGGCTCGGCCGCGCGCGCGGCCTCCACCTCGCCCGGCTCGCGCCAGGCGGCGGGGTCGGTGCTGGTGTGGCCCATCAGGCGGAAGGTGGTGGCGTGCAGCAGACGCGGGCCGGCGCCGCCGCGCACCTCCGCCACCAGCCGCGCGGCCAACATGTCCACCGCCGCCGCGTCGTTGCCGTCCACGCTGAAGGCCGGCACGCCAAGCGCCTCCGCCCGCGCCGCGACGCCGGGGCCGGCGGTGACCGAGTCGGCGCGGGTGAAGGCGGCGACGCCATTATCCTCGCAGACGAACAGCACGGGCAGGTGGAACAGCGCTGCCCAGTTCAGCCCTTCCAGGAAGGGGCCGCGATTGATCGCGCCATCGCCGAAGAAGCAGCACACGATGGAGGAAGCGCCAAGCAGCCTGAGCCCCTGGGCCGCGCCGACCGCGATCGGGATGCCGCCCGCGACGACGCCATTGGCACCCAACATGCCGACCGAGAAATCCGCGATATGCATGGAGCCGCCCTTGCCGCGGCAATGCCCGCCGGCGCGGCCGAGCAGTTCCTCCATCATCCCCTGCACGCCGGCCCCCTTGGCCAATGCATGGCCATGGCCGCGGTGATTCGACGTGATGCGGTCGTCCTGCCGGAGGTTCAGGCAGATACCGGCCGCGACCGCTTCCTGCCCGATCGAGACATGCAGCGGGCCCGGGATCTCGCCGGCGCGATGGGCGGCGAGCGCCGTCTCCTCGAAGGCGCGGATGCGCCACATGGTGGCGTAGAGCGCCAGCAGCCGCGCGCGGTTGTCACCGCCTGAGGTCATCTTGGACCGCTCTCCCCAACCGCCCCTCTTGCCCGGGGGCTTGCGGAGCATGCGGCAGCGGGCGAAGGAATCAACCCCTGGGAGGAACAGGATGACGGCGGCGGCCCCCTTGGTGCTGGACAGCGTGACGCATCTGCCGGCCGAGGCCGGCGGGCGTGTTGCGCTCTGCGCCAGCCATGGCGGCGTCTATGCCGCCTGGTATGCGGCCCGCCGGGGCCTGGCCGCCATGATCCTGCACGATGCCGGGGTGGGCCGGGACCGCGCCGGGGTGGGCGGGCTCGACTGGCTGGCCGCGCGCGGCGTGCCGGGGGCCTGTGTCGGGCATCTCAGCGCCCGGATCGGCGATGGGGCGGATATGCTGGCGCGCGGGCGATTGAGCTGCGTCAACGCGCCGGCCGCGGCGCTCGGCCTCGGGCCCGGCATGATGGCGCGCGAGGCTCTGGCGATCCTGGCGGCCGCTGGGCTGCTGCCGGCCGCGGCCACGGAGGATATGGACGAGGCGCGGCGCGAGATCGCGGGCGCGGGCCGGGCCGGCGTGCGCGTCTTCGCGCTGGATTCGAACGGGCTGGTCGGGCCGGGCGATGCCGGGCATGTCGTCGTCACCGGGTCCCATGGCGGTCTTTTGGGTGGCCGGCCGGAGACGGCGGTGAAGGCGCCCGTGCTGGCAGCGCTCTACAACGATGCCGGGATCGGCGTGGATGAGGCTGGCATCTCGCGCCTGCCGGCGCTGGAAGCACGCGGCATCGCGGGTGGCTGCGTCGCCGCGGATAGTGCGCGCATCGGCGATGCGATGAGCACGTGGAATGACGGGGTGATGTCCGCCCTCAACCCGCTGGCCGCTTCGCGCGGCGGGCGGATCGGCCAATCGGCGCGCGACTTCGTCGCGGCCCTGCTGGAGCATGTGTAGATGTCGTCCAATACGACCCGCCGGATGACCGGCGGCCAGGCGCTCGCCGAGATGCTGAAGCTGCATGAGACGGGGCCGATGTTCGGCATGGGCGGCTTCCAGCTGCTGCCCTTCTACGAGGCCTGCCGGGCGCTCGGCGTGCAGCACATGCTGATCAACGATGAGCGCTGCGGCGCCTTCGCGGCGGATGCCTATGCCCGCGTCACCAACAAGCCTGGCCTCGTGGACGGCACGCTCGGGCCGGGCGCGACCAACCTGGCGACGGGACTGGCCGAGGCGTTCAACGCGGGCATGCCGATGATCGCCATCATCGGCGACGCGAACCGTCAGCACGCCTGGAAGAACATGACGCAGGAAGCGCGGCAATTCGACGTGCTGCGCCCGCTGGTGAAGGAGGCGATCCGCGTCGAGGTCATCTCCCGCATTCCCGAATTGCTGCGCCGCGCCTTCGCGGTGGCAACCAGCGGCCGCCCAGGCCCGGTGCTGATCGCCGTGCCGGAGGACATCGCCCATGGCGAGCATGATTTCGACGCTGGCGATTTCTGGGTGGATCCCGGCACGCTGCGCGCCCAGGCCCGCCGCATGCGGCCGGATGCGCAGGACCTGGCCGCCGCCGCGCGGCTGCTGGCGAAGGCCGAGCGCCCGCTGATTCTGGCCGGCGGCGGGGTGCATATCAGCGAGGCGCAGGCGGCGCTGACCCGCTTCGCCGAGGAGCAGGGCATCCCCGTCGCGCACACCATGTCGGGCAAGGGCGCGATCGCCTGTACACATGCGCTGTCGGCCGGCGTCTTCGGGCGCTATTCGCGCATCGCCAACGACCTGGTGGCGATGGCGGATTGCCTGCTGGTGGTTGGCTGCAAGCTGGGCGAGATCGCGACGAAGCGCTTCACCCTG
>JBIKSZ010000343.1:0-3284 GCA_044348345.1 Roseomonas sp.
GCGCCGCGCCGACAGCGAGGCAGCGCTCGCCCGCGGTGTCTTCGGCGCGCCCAGCTACGTCATCGGCGACGAAATTCTGTGGGGCCAGGACCGGCTGGAGTTCGTGGACCGGCACCTCGCGCGTAGCGCGTAGCCACCGCGAGCTTCAGGCGGGCTGAGCGCCCGCCTTCTCCAGCATGCGCAGCGCGATCTCGCGCTCGCCGAGCACGGTGGTGGTCGCGCCGTGGCTTTCGAGATGCGCAACCGCCTCATCCGAATGGGCGCGCGCCATGATCTCAAGCCGCGGATTGGCCGCGCGCGCCTGCTCCACCACCTGACCGGCCTCGAACACCTCCGGCAAAGTGCAGAACAGGCGGCGTGCGGCGGGGAGGTTGGCGGCGGCCAGCACCTCGGGGTCGGCGGCGTTGCCGACAACGACCTCCGCACCCGCGGCGCGCGCGGCCTCGACGCCGGCATCGTCATCCGTGATCACCAGCAGCGGCCGCCCGGCCGCCAGCAGGCCCGGGCCGATCAGCGACCCGACACGGCCATAGCCGACCAGTACATCGTGATCGGTGAGCGTGGTGACCGCGGGGGCCTCGGGTTCGGGCGGGGCGTCCTGGGCGGGGGGCGGCGGCGCGGGCGGCGCGGCGGCGGGCGCGCTCGGCGCAGGCTGGGGCGGCGGCGCGGCATCGGCGGTGAAGCGGATGCGCGTCAGCAGCTTCGTCCGTCCACGCTCGACGGCGGCGAAGATGAAGGGGTTCAGCAGGATCGAGAGGATGGCGCCGGCCAGCACCAGGTCGCGCCCTTCCTCCGGCAGGAGGGCCAGCGCGACGCCAAGCCCGACCAGGATGAAGGAGAATTCGCCGATCTGCGCCAGCGCCGCCGAGACGGTGAGCGCCGTGCCCACCGGATGGCCGAAGGCCCGCACGATCAGGAAGGCGGCGACCGACTTGCCGAAGACGATGATCAGCACCGTCGCCAGCACGGCGAAGGGCTGCTCGACCAGCACGGCCGGGTTGAACAGCATGCCGACCGAGACGAAGAACAGCACCGCGAAGGCATCGCGCAGCGGCAGCGCCTCATCCGCCGCGCGCTGCGACAGGCGGCTTTCGCCCATCATCATGCCGGCGAAGAAGGCGCCCAGCGCGAAGGACACGTCGAACAGCTTCGCCGCGCCGAAGGCGACCCCGAGCGCGATCGCATAGACCGCCAGCCGGAACAGCTCGCGTGAGCCGGTATGGGCGGCGTGGTGCATGATCCAGGGAATGACGCGGCGGCCGGCGACCACCATCACCGCGATGAAGGCCGCGACCTTCAGCAGCGTGAGGCCGATGGTCGCCGCGATCTCGCCGGCTGGCAGCCGCGTATCGGCGACCAGTGCCGGCGCCAGCGCGGGCAGCAGCACCAGCGCGAGGACCATCACCAGGTCCTCCACGATCAGCCAGCCGATAGCGATCTTGCCGCGCTCGGAGTCGAGGATCTTGCGCTCCTGCAGGGCGCGGATGAGCACGACGGTGGAGGCGACGGACAGCGCCAGCCCGAAGACCAGCCCCGCGCCTACGCCCCAGCCCAGAACCCAGGCCAGTCCCATACCGAGCAGCGTCGCGACGCCGATCTGCGCCACCGCGCCGGGCACAGCGATGCGGCGCACCGCCATCAGGTCGGCCAGCGAGAAATGCAGCCCGACGCCGAACATCAGCAGGATCACGCCGATCTCGGCCAGTTCCTGCGCGAGCTTGGCATCCGCGACGAAGCCCGGCGTGAAGGGCCCGACCACGATGCCCGCCGCGAGATAGCCGACGAGCGGCGACAGCCGCAGCCGATGCGCGATCATGCCGAACACGAAAGCCAGCATGAAGCCGGCGGCGATCGTCGCGATCAGCGGCGTGTCGTGGCCTGGCATCCCTGTCTCCCTGCGCGCGCCAGCTTACATATTGCACGCAGAGGGCATTTCAACCGGAATCCTTGCGGAAATCCGGCGAAATTAGCCAAAAATACCGCGCATCACGCCGCCGCGTAGCGCGACAGCGCCAGGTCGTCACGCACGATCTCCGGCCGGCGGCCGGTGACCAGGTCCGCCAGCAGCCGGCCCGAGCCGCAAGCCATGGTCCAGCCCAGCGTGCCGTGGCCGGTGTTGAGGAACAGATTGGCGTAGCGCGTCGGCCCGACCACCGGCGTGCCGTCCGGCGTCATGGGGCGCAGCCCCGTCCAGAAGCTCGCGGCCGCCACATCGCCGCCGTGGGGGAAGAGGTCGGAGACGGAATGCGCCAGCGTCTCCCGCCGCGGCTTCCTGAGACGCAGCGAGAAGCCTGCGAGTTCTGCCGTGCCGCCCACCCGGATGCGATCGCCAAGGCGGGTTATGGCGACCTTGTAGGTCTCGTCCATCACGGTCGAGACCGGCGCGGCGGCGGCATCGGTGACGGGCAGCGTCAGCGAATAGCCCTTCACCGGATAGACCGGCACCTGCACGTCGAGCGGGGCCAGCAGCGCGGGCGTGTAGCTGCCCATTGCCACAACATAGCGGTCGGCGGTGAAGCGGCCCTGGCTGGTCTCGACGCCGGTGACGGCGCCGGCCTCGGTGGTCAGGGCCTTGATCGTGACGCCATGGCGGAAGGTGACGCCCGCCGCCGCAGCCAGCCCCGCGAGCCGCTGGGTGAAGAGGAAGGCGTCGCCCGTCTCGTCCCCAGGAAGCTGCAGCCCGCCGACATACTTGCCCGGCACGAGGCCGAGCGCGGGCTCGGCCGCGACGCAGCCAGCGGCGTCGAGCAGCGCATGGCGCACGCCGAAGGCCTGGAGCACCGCGATGTCGGCGCCGACCGCATCCAGCTGCTTCTGCGTGCGGAACAGCTGCAGCGTGCCCTTCGTCCGCTCGTCATAGGCGATGCCCGTCTCGGCGCGCAGGTCGCGGAGGCAGTCGCGGGAGTATTCCGCCAGCCGCACCATGCGCGCCTTGTTGGCGCCATAGGCGGCCTCGGTGCAGTTCGCGAGCATCTTGGCCAGCCACGCATAGAGCCCGCCATCCAGCCGCGGCCACAGCACCAGCGGGCGATGGCGCATCATCAGCCACTTCATGGCCTTGATCGGGATGCCGGGCGCGGCCCAGGGGGCGGAATAGCCGGGCGAGACCTGACCGGCATTGGCGAAGCTGGTCTCCATGCCGGGCGCGGGCTGGCGGTCCAGCACCGTCACCTCATGGCCCGCCCGGGCCAGGTACCAGGCGCTCGCCACGCCGACGACGCCAGAGCCGAGAACCAGGACGCGCATCGCTGCCTCCGTCATCCAAGGAGATGACGATAGGCGGA
>JBIKSZ010000344.1:0-3280 GCA_044348345.1 Roseomonas sp.
AGCCGGGCGGCAGGCCGAAGCCCAGAAAGTCGAGCGAGGCCAGTACCGTGACGGAGCCCGACAGCACGAAGGGCAGGAAGGTCAGTGTGGCCACCATCGCGTTTGGCAGGATGTGGCGCCACATCACGACCGTGTCCGACACGCCCATCGCCTTCGCCGCGCGGACATAGTCGAAGTTGCGGCCGCGCAGGAACTCCGCGCGCACCACGCCGGTCAGGCCCATCCAGGAAAACAGCAGAAGAAAGATCAGCAGCGTCCAGAAGCCGGGCTCGATCACGCTGGCCAGGATGATCAGCAGATAGAGCTGCGGCATGCCCGACCAGACCTCGATGAAGCGCTGGAAGCCGAGGTCCACCCAGCCGCCATAATAGCCCTGCACCGCGCCAGTCGCGACGCCGATGACGGAACTGATGATGGTCAGCGCGAAGCCGAACAGTACCGAGATGCGGAAGCCATAGATGACGCGCGCCAGCACGTCGCGGCTTTGGTCATCGGTGCCGAGCCAGTTGCGCGCCGATGGCGGCGAGGGTGAAGGCCGGCCGAGGTCGCGCACCACGGTGCGATGGTTATAGCGGATCACCGGCCAGACGGCCCAACCGCCATTCGTCTGGAACTCCTCCATCGCCCCGGAGTCCTTCCAGTCCATAACGAAGGGCAGGCCGCCGGGGATCACCTCCTCCTCGGCGTAGTCCATCACGACGGGAAACAGCCAGCGCCCGTCCACCTTGGCCACCAGCGGCCGGTCATTGGCGATGAATTCGGCGAAGAGCGTCAGCACGAAGAGCGCGGCGAAGATCCACATGGACCACCAGCCGCGGCGATTCGCGCGGAAATTCTCGATGCGGCGCCGGTTGATCGGGGTCATCGGCGCGCTTCGAAATCAATGCGCGGATCCACCACCGTGTACATCAGGTCGCCCACGATCTGCATGAGCAGCCCGAGCAGGGTGAAGATGTAGAGGGTGGCGAACATGATCGGGTAGTCGCGGCGGATCGCCGCCTCGAAGCCGAGCAGCCCCAGCCCGTCGAGGGAAAACACAATCTCCACCAGCAGCGCGCCGGTGAAGAGAATGCCGATGAAGGCGGCCGGGAATCCCGCGATGATCAGCAGCATCGCATTGCGGAACACATGCCCGTACAGCACGCGCGTCTCGGAGTTGCCCTTGGCCCGCGCGGTGACGACGTATTGCTTGCCGATCTCATCCAGGAAGCTGTTCTTCGTCAGCATCGTCAGCCCAGCAAAGCCGCCAATGACCAGCGCCAGCGTCGGCAACGCCATGTGCCAGAAGTAATCCACCACGCGATCCCAGAATGGCCACAGCTCCGACCCTGGCGATGACAGCCCGCGCAGCGGGAACCATTGCAGGAAAGACCCGCCCGCAAACACCACCACCAGCAGGATCGCAAACAGGAAGCCCGGGATCGCATAGCCCACCAGCACAACACCGCTGGTCGCGACATCGAAGCGCGACCCGTCCTTCACCGCCTTCCGAATGCCGAGCGGAATGCTGACCAGGTAGATGATCAGCGTGGACCACAGACCGAGGCTGATGGAGACCGGCATCTTCTCCAGGATGAGGTCCACCACCGGCCGATCGCGGAACAGGGACCGCCCGAAATCGAAGGTGAGATAGCCGACCAGCATCTCCTGGAAGCGCAGATGAGCAGGCTTGTCGAAACCGAACATGCGCTCGATGTCGGCGACGATCGCCGGATCCAAGCCGCGCGCGCCGCGATAACTGCCAACCGGCCCACCGCCCTGCTCGCCACCCGCGCTGAAGCCAGTGCCATTGCCGCCTGGCTGGCGCGTCTCCCCACCACCCTCGCCCGTGAGACGACCCAGCGTCGCACCCTCTCCGCGCAACTCCGCCAGCATCTGCTCCACCGGACCGCCGGGGGCGAACTGCACAACGGCAAAATTGATCAGGATGATGCCGAACAACGTCGGTACCACGAGGAGCAAGCGGCGGAGGATGTAGGCGGCCATGGGTGCGCTAGCGGTTCGCAGGGGGGCGTTGCCCCCCTGCACCCCCCACCAGGAGCCTGAGGCTCCTGGACCTCCGGCTGAGGACGGGATGGAGGAGGGGCATGGCGTGCGAGTGATGCGGGGAGCGCCCGTGACGCCCCTCCTCCATCCCGTCCTGAACTGAAGGGTTCCAAGGGCCCTCTGGCCCTTGGCGGGAGGGGTGCGGGGAGGGCAGCGCCCTCCCCGCGGACGCCAGCATCACCATGCCGCGCCTACAGCGTCCGCCGCGCGTCGGCGAGGGCGCGGTCGCGTTGTGGGTCCACCCACCAGGCTTCGAGGCCGAGGCCGAAGCGCGGGGCGCGTTCGGGGCGGCCGAACTTGTCCCAGAAGGCCATGCGGAAGACGCGGCCGTGCCAGTTCGGGATCATGAAGTTGTGGTGCAGCAGCACGCGGTCCAGCGCGCGGGTACGCGCGACCAGCTCGGCGCGGTCCGGGGCGTTGACCACCAGCTCCACCAGCTCGTCGATCGCTGGGTCGCAGATGCCGGCGACGTTGTTGCTGCCGTTCTCCCGCGCCTTGGCGCAGGTGAAGTAGCCGCGCTGCTCGTTGCCGGGTGAGAGAGACTGGCCGATGACGTCCACCGTCATGTCGAAGTCGAAGGCGTCGATGCGCGTCTGGTACTGCGCCGGGTCCACGGTGCGCACGCGTGCGGTGATGCCGATGCGGTCGAGCCATTGCGTGAAGGGCACGGCGACGCGCTCGAAGGTCGGCGAGCTCAGCAGGATCTCGAATTCGAAGCGCTGGCCCTGGGCGTTGACCAGCCGTCGGTCGCGCACCTGCCAGCCGGCCTGTTGCAGCAGTGTCAGCGCGCGGCGCACGCCCTCGCGGTTGTTGCCCGATCCGTCGGTGACCGGCAGGCGGTATTCCTGGGTGAAGACCTCCGCCGGCACGCGGCCGCGGAAGCGTTCCAGGATCTCGAATTCGCGCCCCTGCGGCAGGCCGGAGGAGGCGAGCTCGGAGTTCGAGAAGTAGGACTGCGTCCGCGTCCAGGAGCCGAAGAAGATATTGGCGTTGAGGAATTCGAAGTCGAACACCTCGATCAGCGCGCGGCGCACGCGGGCGTCCTGGAACAGGGGGCGCCTGAGGTTCATCGCGAAGGCCTGCATGCCCGTCGGCAGCTCGTGCGGGATTTCCTCAAGCCGCACCAGGCCGCGACGGCGGGCGGGGAAGTCGTAGGCTGTCGCCCAGTTGCGCGCGACATTCTCCTGCCGCAGGTCGAGCTGCCCGGCCTTGAAGGCCTCTACCACCACCGTGT
>JBIKSZ010000345.1:0-3241 GCA_044348345.1 Roseomonas sp.
AGGGCGGCGCTGGCATCGGCCATGGCGAAGCCCTCCACCGAGGCGGCATAGGCCACGGGATCTTGGGCGGCGAAGGCCGCAAGATAGGCATCATAGCGCGCGTCCCGCGGCTGCGCCGCGAAGGGACGATCGATCGCGGCCGGCAGGATTGCCGCCATGCCACCCTGGCGCACCGCGGCGGCGCGGGCCTGCAGCATGCTGCGTGCGGCTTCGGCGGTGCGCGCCGTCGGGTTGGAGAGGACCATCGCCGCGACGTGCTGCGGGTGGCGCGCGGCGTAGCTCGCAGCGACCATGCAGCCGACTGCGCAGGCGACCGGCACGAGCCGCGTGAGACCGAGTGCGGCGCGCAGCGCCTCGAGGTCGGTGACGTGATCCGAGAGCGTGGGCGGCAGGCCGTCGAAGGGTGAGGAGCCTGCGCCGCGAAGATCGACGGCCAGGGTGCCGGCAACCTCCTGCCAGGCGGGCAGGCAGGCATTCCAGAAGGACAGCGATGCGCCCATCGGGTGGATCAGCAGCAGCGTCGGCGCGCCGGGTCGCGGCGCAGGATGATGGGAATGATGCAGCATCAGGCGGAGGCGACCTCACCCAGCAGGAAGCTCGCGACCTCCTTCACGAAGGCAGCCTCGGCCTCGACCTGCATCATGTGCGGGGCGCCGGGCAGGACGGCGAAGCGAGCGCCGGGGATGGCGCGGGCCACCGTCGCCTCGGAGGCTGCGGGCGGCGTCGCGACGTCTTTCTCACCCGCAATCACGAGGGAGGGGACCCTGACCGCGCCAAGATGCGGCGTTGCGGACAGGCCCGCGATGGCATGCCAACCGGCGGACCAGCCGGCGATGTCGTCTGACAGCAGCCGCGCACGTATGCGCGCCACCGCCGGGTCGGCGCGGAAGGGTTCGGTGAACCAACGCTCGATGGTCGTGTCTACGACGGCCTCCATGCCGCCGCGTTCGGCTGCGAGGCCGCGTTCGCGCAGCATCGGGCGGACTGCCTCGGGGAAGTCGCCGCCGCAGCCGCAGGGCACCAGCGCGGCGACGAGATCCGGATGCCGGATCGCTAGCATCTGCGCGATCATGCCGCCGAAGGACAGGCCAAGCACTGCCGCCGGTCCGCCACCGGCGGCGCGGACGACGGCGGCGACGTCGTCTGCATACGCCTCGATGGACCTTGGCCGACGGACCGCAGGGGATGCGCCATGCCCCGCCAGGTCTAGGCACAGGACGCGCCGATTGGCGGCGAGTGTCTCGGGCAACGAGCCCCAGAAGCTGCCGTCGAGCCCGACGGGATGCAGCAGCACGACCAAGGGGCCCGCACCGAGCGCGCGGCCATGCAGGGGAAGGGCCGTCATGGCTGCGCCGCGACAGCGCGCGGGCTTGTGCGAATATCCATGGCGCTTCCTCTCCTGTCGACAGTTAGGCGGTTCGCCGCGGTGTCTGTCAACGGCGCGCTGAACGCAAAATCATGGCAAGGTATCGACAGATCGTTCGAGCCTGACCTAGGCTTCCTTTGCCGAGTGTCGACAGAGACGGCGCTCTTGAGGGAGGTCCAAGCTGAACGCGCCCACCGGGCCCGCGCCCGTCAAGCACCCCCCCGTGCGCCCGGAGTGGCTGGCGCTGCGGCATGAAGCCGCGCTGGAGCCCGGGCTGCCGATCATCGACGCTCACCATCACCTCTGGGGCGTGCCGCACGAGCCATACCTGCTCGAAGACTTCCGCGCAGACGCCGCTGGCGGACACGCCATCCGCGCCAGCGTCTTTATCGAGTGCCACACCCATTACCGCACCGATGGGGACCCACTGTTCCGCCCGCTCGGCGAAACCGAGTTCGTCGTCGCCGCTGCACGGCGGGCCGAGGCGCTTGGTGGGCCGCGCGTCGCGGCCGCCATCGTTGGGGCGGCCGACCTTGCTGCCGGTGCCGCCGTCCGACCGGTGCTGGAGGCGCAGATTGCCGCCGGTGAAGGGCGCTTCCGCGGCGTGCGTTTCATCTCTGCATGGCACCCTGACGCGGCTGCGCGTGGGTCGCTCGCGACGCCACCACCCATGATCCTGCTCGATCCACGCTTCCGTGAAGGCTTTGCGCAACTCGCGCCGCTCGGCCTCTCCTTCGATGCCTGGATGTACCATACGCAGCTTGCGGAACTCCGTGACCTCGCGGATGCCTTTTCCGATACGCGGATCGTGCTGAACCATGTCGGCGGCGCCATCGGCATCGGGCCCTATGCGTCGCGCGGCCGCCATGTGCGCGCGGCCTGGTCGGCCGCGCTGCGGGAGCTCTCCCATTGCCCGAACCTGCACGTGAAGATCGGCGGGCTGGGCATGCGCCTCTTCGGCTTCGGCGCGCATGAGCGTGCGCAGCCGCCTTCGTCGGAGGAACTTGCCGAGCTCTGGCGGCCGATGGTCGAGACTTGCGTCGAGGCATTCGGCGCCGAGCGTTGCATGTTCGAGAGCAACTTCCCGGTGGACAAGGCGGGTATCGGCTACACGACGCTTTGGAACGCCTTCAAGCGCATCACCGCGGGCTGGTCCTCAAATGAGCGCGTCGCGCTCTTCGAGGGGACGGCCGCACGATTTTATCGCATCGAGACCTGAGGAGAACCGGCGCTTGGCGAGGCTCCGCTACCTGACCCGCGACGACCTGCCGCCCGAGCATCATGATGTCGTCGCGCGCGACATCTGGCTGAACCGGGTGATGGCGAACAGCCCCGGCGCGGCACGCGCCTTCACCGACCTCGGCATGTATATCCGTTTCCGCAGCAAGCTGGATCCTCGCCTTCGGCAGCTCGCGATCATGCAGGTCGGCTGGCTTGCGCGCAGCCCGTATGAGTGGTCGCACCATGTCCGCATCGGCAAGGAGTTTGGCTGCTCCGATGACGATATTCGCGCGATCGCGCTGGAGAGCGATGGCGTCACCTCCGGGCTCGAGCCGCTCGCGCGCCTGGTGCTGCTGGGCGCGCGCGAGATGTTCCATGGGCCTGGCATGTCGCAGGCGACCTTCGACGCGCTGCGCCCGCATCTCGATCCCGAGCGGCTGACCGACCTCGTCGTCACGGTCGCCTATTATTGTGGCGTGGTCCGCCTTCTGGCGACGCTCGAGGTCGAGGTGGAGCCGGACTACCAAGCCTTCCTGGACGAGTACCCGCTGCCATGACGATCGAACTCGACGAAGCCATCACGCCCTCTCCGTTGCCGCCGCCTGGCACACGCGTGCTGGTGACCGGTGGTGGGCAAGGCATCGGCCGCGCGGT
>JBIKSZ010000128.1:0-10792 GCA_044348345.1 Roseomonas sp.
GGTCGGGGTGGGGGTGCGAGGATAAGGGCGCGCTGGGCGAAGCACCCCCACCCTAACCCTCCCCCGCGTGCGGGAGAGGGAACAGCGGGCGCGGACGAGAAACGCGCGCCTTAACGTGGAGGGAGCTGCCGCTGGACCGCCTGCACTTCCTCGGTGGTCATCTGCCCCACCGTGGTGATCTCGCCGTTCTGGATGCGCCACTTGCGGAAGGGGCCGGTGATGTCGCCGTTCGCGTCAAATTCGACCGGGCCGATCACGCCGACATAGCGGATGGGCTGGTTGGCGCGGATCAGTTCCAGCGCGCGCCGGAACCCCTCGGGGCCGGCATGCACCACCTCGCCGCCCGGCCCCGTCACCTGGCGGATGGCGTCGCGGATCGGGCCCGCCTCGAAGCGCCCGGCGCGGGCGACCGCAAGCCCGATGATCGCCGCCGCATCGAAAGCGCGGTCAGCCGCCGGCGCGCCGGCGCCGAAGCCACCCGACATCGGGGGATAGGCGCGGCCGAAATACTCGGTCGACGGCGTCGTCACCGTGCCGGAGGACGTGCCAAAGGCGTTGTTCAGGAAGCGCGGGCCGACATCGCGGATGAAGTCCGCGCTGTTCATGCCGTCATTCAGCAGGAAGGTCTGCGCGCCGCCCTGCTGGATCCAGGTCCGCGCGATGCTGGTGCCGTCGCCCGGATAGCTGACAAGATAGAGCGCCGGCGGATCGCCACGCATCGCCTGCGTGACTTCCGGCGCATAGCTCGCCTGGCCCTGGTTGTAGGGCACGGTGTTCACGATCTGCCCGCCGAGCGCGAGATAGGCGCGGCGGAACTCGGCCACCATGTTCACGCCAAAATCATTGTTGACGTGGATGATGGCGAGCCTGCGCAGCCCCTGATCCATCGCGTAGCGCGCGGCGGCCGTGCCCTGCAGCGCGTCAGATGTGATGGTGCGGAAGAACCAGCCGCGCGTCTGGCCCTCGGCGGCCATGCGCGTCAGCGTCGGCGAGGACGACGCCGGGCTGATCTGCACCACGCCGGCGGGGCCGGTGACGCTGGTGACGATCGGGATGGAGACGCTGCTGATGATGCCGCCGATGATCGCCGGCACGCGGCGGAGATCCACCAACTGCCGCGCCTGGTCCACCGCGACGCTGCCCTGGGACTGCGCGTCGCGCAGGTCGAAGGCGAGCCGCCCACCCGCGATGCCCTGCGCACCCGCGGCTGCGTTCAGCTCATTGAAGGCGAGTTCGACCGACTTCGCCGCGGCCTGGCCGAAGCGCCCCGCGGGACCGGTCAGCGAGACCACCATGCCGACGGTGTGGGTTGCGAGCTGCCCCTGCGCGAAAGCAGGCCCCGCCAGGGGCAGCGCCAGCGTGCCGAGGCCGGCGCCAAGGGCCGTGCGTCGCGTGATCCTCATCCTGGTGTCCCCGCTCCCGAAAGGTGATGGATTTACGTCACTCTCGCCTTGCGCGTGGGGCTTGTAAACGGGGTTCACACCGGCGGCGGGCTCACCCACGTCTCCTGCACGAACAGCCAGCGCGGCGCTGACCCTGCGAGATCGAACAGCGCCGCCGCGCGGCGGGCCGTCTCGATGCCGCCGGCCAGCCATTGGCGCTCCACATAGTGCATCAGCATCAGCGGCGCGGCGGCGTGCAGGACCGCGACGTCCTCGATGGCGATCCGGAAGCCTTCGCCTCGGACGCCGCGCGCGCCGTGCAGGAAGGCCAGCACCTCCGCCCGGTCCAGCCGGCGGCCGTTCGGCATGACCATGACGAAGCCGGGCGCGAAGGCGGCCTCGAAGCGGTCGGTCCCGTCCTCACCGGGCGCACCGAGCACAGCCTCGAAGACGCGGTGCAGGGCGACGATCTCCTCGGCGCAGGTGGTGGCGGGATCAGTCACGGTTCAGCTCGTACTTCATGATGCGGCCATGCGGACCGGTACGGTCGCGCTCCAGCGTGTAGAAATCCCCCTGCGGGCCGGGATGCTGCGCCAGCAACGCGCCGATGGCCGCGCGGTCGGCGGCGTCCAGCGCGAAGCGGAAGACGGCTAGGTTGTCCGGCAGATGCTCGGCATAGCGCGCGCCGACGATGGCGCCGGCGACATGCGGCTGGTCCAGCACCCAGCGTGTGGCGACTGCGGTGATCGAAACCCCGTGCTTGCGCGCGATGCCATCCAGCAGCCGCAGCAGCGCCTGGAACGCGTCCCAGCCGCCGAATTCCTCGATGATCAGCCGGTATTTCACCAGGCTCCGGTTCGCCAGCGGCTCCGCCGGATCGGGCTGGCCAAGCCACCGGGCGGACAGGAATCCGCCCGCGACGGTGCCGTAGCAGAGGAATTTCATGCCGCGCTCGGCGCAGAGCGCGCTCATCGCGCCCGCCACGCGCCGGTCCAGCAGCGAATACTGCACCTGCATGGACACCAGGGGCACGCCGGCCTCGATCATCGCCCTGGCGCGGGGCGTGTCGAAATTGGTGCCTGCGACATTGCGGATCTTCCCCCGCTCCTTCAGCCGCGCCAGATGCTGCGCGGCCTCGATCCAGCCAGGGATCGCGTAGTCCCACCAATGGAACTGAACGAGGTCGAGCACCTCCGTCTGCAGGCGCTGCAAGGACCGGTCGATGATCCGCTCAACATCCGCGGCACTGAGCGTGGCCAGCGCCGAGAGGTCCGGCACAAATTTGGTGTGCACCCTGAGCCGCGCGCGCGCCTCGGCCGGCAGGGTGTCGCGGAAGGCGCCGATCATCTCCTCGACACCGGTGTAGATGTCGGCGCAGTCGAAGGTGGTGATGCCGGCATCCAGAAAGGCGCGCATATCGGCGATGGCGCGGTCACGCTCGATCGCGCCATGCCCGCCGGCCAGCTGCCAGCCCCCGCGGATCAGGCGGGAGATCGTGTGGCCGGGGGCGAGGTCGGTGGTCTCGACCATCATGGCCATGCGATTCACGTCTCCGGTGCTCGGCCCATCCGGGCCTCCGCCCTGCGCCGATCGCATGGCGGTCATGGCAGCTTCGTCGCTGTGGTGTCGCTGCGCCGGAAGCGGCGGAGCTGGGTGCGGGTGATGCGGAAGCGGGTCGGGCAGTTCGGATCGGGGCAGGCCACCTCGGCATCCGAGGTCATCCAATCATTCGGATGCGTCGGCCGCTGCTTCGCCGCCAGTAGGGGCAGCACCGCGGCCAGCGAATAGATCGAGAAGCCCTGCTCGGGCGGGAGGTGCAGCATCTCGCCACGCAGTTCGAAGAAATCGCCGGGCCGCGCGTTGCACCAGATGGCGGCGCCTTCCGGCGCCACGACCTCGACCTTCAGGTCCCAGAGCTCGAACGCGTCCTCGTCCATGGCCTGTCTCCCTAGCCGTCCTTGTCGGCCGGCACGGCGAGCCGCGCAAGGCAGGGGCTTGACGGGACCGCCAGCGCGCGGCCTTTCGGCATCGGGGAAACGGGGACCGCATTCGTGCTGGTGGCGGAAGGACTGACCAAGGCGTTCGGGGGGCCGCCGGTGGTGGACGGCGTGTCCTTCACCCTCGCGCGCGGCACCATCACCGGGCTGATCGGGCCGAATGGCGCGGGCAAGACCACGCTGTTCAACCTGATTGCCGCGAGCCTTGCGCCCGATTCCGGGACCATCACGCTGGATGGTGCGCGCATCGAGGGGCTCCGCCCCGACCAGGTTTTCGGGCGCGGACTGGGACGGACCTTCCAGATCCCCCGCCCCTTCCCCGCCATGACCGTGCTGGAAAACGTCATGCTCGCCCCCCAGGGGCAGCAGGGCGAGCGCTTCTGGGCCAACTGGCTGAAGCCCGGTGCGGTGGAAGCAGAAGAAAAACGCAACCGCGAGCGCGCGATGCACTGGCTCGATTTCGTGGGCCTCGCACGGCTGGCCCAGCAGCCCGCCAGCGTGCTGTCGGGCGGCCAGCGCAAGCTGCTGGAACTCGCCCGCGTGCTGGTAGCGGAGCCCAAGCTGATCCTGCTGGATGAGCCTGGCGCCGGCGTCGCGCCGCCCTTGCTGGCGATCATCATGGAGAAGATCGCGGAGCTGAACGCGCGCGGCATCACCTTCCTCATCATCGAGCACAACATGGATCTGGTGATGACGCTCTGCCGGCCGGTGATGGTCCTCGCGCAAGGTCGCAAGCTGCTGGAAGGCCCACCCGAGCAGGTGAAGTCCGACCCGCGCGTGATCGAGGCCTATCTCGGGGGATCCGATGACCGTAGGGCGGAGGCACCGCAGGTGCCGAGCACCGAAGGTCTGAATCGGATCCCAACCGCATGACGCCGGCCCTTGCCATCGAGGCCGTCGAGGGCGGCTACGAGCCCGGCCTGCCGATCCTGCGCGGCGCCTCCGTCACCATCGCACCGGGGGAGATCGTGGCGCTGCTCGGCCCAAACGGCGCGGGCAAGTCCACGCTGGTGAAAGCCGCGGCGGGGCTCGTGCCCATCTGGTCGGGGCGCGTGCTACTCGATGGCCGCGACATCACCCGCGTGCCCGCGCACCGCATGGTGCATGAGGGGCTGGGCTTCGTACCGCAGACAGAGAACGTCTTCGCCAACCTCACCGTGCTCGAGAACCTGCAGCTCGCCGCCGCCCTCATCGCCAAGACCAGGCGGCGCGACATCGGGGAGATGTTCGCGCTGTTCCCCGATCTCGACCGGCAGCGGAAGCTGGCGGCGGGGCGGCTTTCGGGCGGGCAGCGGCAGATGCTGGCCGTCGCCCGCGCGCTGGTCGCCTCGCCCTCCGTCCTGATGCTGGACGAGCCCTCGGCCGGCCTCTCGCCCAAGCTGGTCGGCGTGGTGTTCGAACGGCTGAAGGCCGTGCGCGACACCGGCGTGACCATCCTGCTGGTCGAGCAGAATGTGAAGGCCGCACTCGCCATCGCCGACCGCGCGGTGGTGCTGGTGGAAGGGCGCGAAAGGCTGGCAGGGCGCGCGGCGGAACTCGCCGACGACAAGCGCATGGCCGCGCTTTATCTCGGCGCGGCGGCGGAGGCGCATTGATGTTGCAACTGGTCGCCGACGGGCTGGTGGTGGGCAGCGTGATCGCGCTCGGCGCGGTCGGGCTGACGCTCACCTATTCCATCCTGCGCTTCGCCAATTTCGGCCAGGGCGAGTTCATGACCTGGGGCGCCTATCTGGCCGTCTCGGCGCTCGCCTTCGTGCTGGCAGTCACGGGGGGCGGCGTGATGGAGCCGCTCGGGCCCTTCAGCTTCGGCTGGCAGCTCATCCTAGCGATGATCCTGGCGGCAGTGCTGACCGCTGCACTCGCCCTGGTGGTGGACTGGCTGCTGTTCCGCCACCTGCGCCGCGGCAACGCCATCACCCTGGTGATCGCAAGCTTCGGCGCGGCGTTGGCGCTGCGCAACCTGGTGCAATTCCTCTACGGCACGCTGCCCGAATACTACACGCGCGAGATCCAGATCGCGATCCGCCTCGTCCCGCGCGACGTGCTCGGCGGCTTGCGCATCACGCCCGACCAGATGCTGGTGATCGGGCTGACCATCGGGCTGATGGTCGCGCTGCAGCTGCTACTGACGCGCACCACGCTCGGCCGCGCGATGCGCGCCACCGCGATGAACCCGGCACTCGCCCGCGTTGCCGGCGTGGACACCGATGCGGTGATCCGCGCGACCTGGGTGATTGGCGCGGCGCTCGCGGCGATCGCGGGCGTCTTCGCCGGCATCGTCGGCCAGATCCGGCCGATGCTGGGCTTCGACCTGCTGCTGCCGCTCTTCGCCGCGGCGATCCTGGGCGGGATCGGGTCCGTGCGGGGCGCGGTCGCGGGGGGCTACATCGTGGGGCTGGCGGAGAGCATCTCCGTCCCGCTGGTCGGCGCCGAATACCGCGCGGCCACCGCCTTCGCCGTGCTGATCGGGATCCTGCTGGTGAAGCCGACCGGGCTTTTCGGGGAGCGCGCGTGATGGAGCTTCTGCCCGCGCTCAACTACCTCGCCTTCTTCCTGGTCTTCGCCGGCATCTTCGCGGTTATGGCGCTCGGGCTGAACCTGCAATGGGGCTTCTGCGGCCTGTTCAATGTGGGCGTCGCGGGATTCGTAGCTGTCGGCGCCTATGCCTCCGCGCTGCTCACCGGCCCACCGGAGCCCGAGCGCTTCGGCGGCTTCGGCCTGCCCGTGCTCATCGGCTGGCTCGGGGCGATGGCCGTCTCGGGGCTCGCCGCCTTCATCGTCGGCATCGCGGCGCTGCGCCTGCGCGAGGACTACCTCGCCATCACCACCTTCGGCGTCGCCGTCGTCATCCAACTGGTCGCGCTGAATGCGCAGGCGCTGACGGGCGGACCCTTCGGCATCCAGTCCATCCCCAAGCCGCTCTCCGGCCTGATGGGCACCGGCTTCGCCTGGAATCTTGCCTATCTCGGTATCGTCCTGGCGGTGCTGGCGCTGGCCTTCTGGGCGCTGCAGCGCCTGGTCGCGAGCCCCTGGGGCCGCGTGCTGCGCGCGATCCGGGAGGATGAGCTGGCCGCTGCCAGCCTCGGCAAGCGGGCGGCTGCCTTCCGGCTGCAGAGCTTCGTCCTCGGCTGCATGCTGATGGGGCTGGCAGGCGCGCTCTATGCGCATTTCGTCGGCTACATCGCGCCCGAGGATTTCCTGCCCATCCTCACCTTCCAGATCTGGGCGATGCTGATCGTCGGTGGGTCGGGGAACAATGCCGGCGCTGTACTCGGTGCTGTCGTCGTTTGGGCGATCTGGTCCGTCTCCGGCGGCCTGATCCGCGAGGTTCTGCCCGCGGCCGAGCAGGCGCGCGGGGCGGCGCTGCAGGTGGTGCTGATCGGCGTGATGATCGCCGCGATCCTGGTGCTGCGCCCACGCGGCATACTGGGCGAGCGCGCCACCGTCTCACGTCATGCTGGCGATTAGAGCAGATCGCGGGAGGGCGTGAATGCCCGGACGCGTGAAACTGCTCTGCAAACCGCTCTAGCCGAGCTGATCCTTCACGAGGCGCCCGCCGAGCATGATGGCCGGCAGGTGACGCCCCTGCCCTGTCAGCAGCGCCAGGTCCTTGAGCGGGTCGCCTTCCACCACGATCAGGTCGGCGAGGGCGCCGGGCGCCACAACGCCGACCTTCCCTTCCATGCGCAGCAGCGTCGCCGCGTTGATCGTTGTGGAGCGGATAACCTCGATCGCCGGCAGCACGCGGCCGCGGATGACGAATTCCTCCGACTGGTGGCGGTGCATCTCGCCCAGCAGGTCGGTACCGAAGGCCATCATCAGCCCCGCACGGCGCATCTTCTCCAGGCTCTCAAGCCCGGCGAGCCGCACCGTGTCGATCTTGGCGACGCTTTCCGCCGGCAGGCCAAGGCTCGCGCCCTCATCCTTCAGCGCCTGGTAGGTGACGAGAGTTGGGCAGGCGATGGCGCCCACCGCCGCGGCTTTTCGGGCCGTCGCTTCCTCGATGAGGTTGCAGTGTTCCAGGCTGCGCACGCCGCATTCGACGGCGCGCCCGATCGCCTCGTCGGTGTAGAGATGGGCTGCGACATAGGTCTGCGCCATCTGCGCTTCCTCGACCGCCGCGCAGATCTCGTCCTTCGAATAGCCGAGGAACGCGATCGGGTCGGTCGGGGAGGCGACGCCGCCATTGGCCATGATCTTGATGTAGTCGGCGCCTGCCTTGATCTCCTCGCGGCAGGCGCGGCGCACCGCGTCCACCCCATCCGCGATGCGCCCGAGCGCACCGAGGCGCTGTTCCGCCCAATGGTTGTCGCGGTTGTCCCAGCGCCCCCGCCCGTCGCTGTGCCCACCGGTCGAGGAGATCGCCTTGCCGCAGAGCACCATGCGCGGCGCATCGAAATGCCCTTCTTCCCGCGCGGCGCGCAGACCCTGGGTCGCGCCGCCGAGGTCGCGGATGGTGGTGAAGCCGCGCATCAGCATGCCATGCATGATCTTCGCCGCCCGGAAGGCCACCAGCGCGTCCGGCAGCAGCGCGTGGCGCGCCAGATTCACCTCGGAGGCGATGACATGCACATGCGCGTCGATCAGCCCGGGCATCAGCGTCCGCCCGCGGAGGTCCACGCGGCGGGCAGATGCGGCGGCGATATGCTTGTCGGAGACCTCGGCGATGACGCCGTTCTCCACCAGCACATGCCCGTCCACCGCGTGGTCGGCGGTGCCGTCCAGGATGCGGGCGTTGGCGAACAGCGTGGCGGTCATGGGCGAGGCTCCTTGCGGCGCGGACGCTAGAACGCCACGCCCTGATCTGCCAGACGCTCCTTCACCAGCGTCTTCGGCACCTTGCCATAGCCCGATTTCGGCAGCGCATCCCAGACCACCACGCGCAGCGGCTGCTTGTAGCGCGCGATGCGGTCCTTCAGATGCGCCAGCACCTCGACCTCATCCACATGCATGCCGTCCCGCGGCACGACGCAGGCGACCCCCGCCTCGCCCCATTTCGGATGCGGCAGGCCGACGACGGCGACCTCGGCCACGGCCGGGTGCAGCAGGATCGCCTCCTCCGCCTCGCGCGGATACACGTTGGAGCCACCGGAGATGTACATGTCCGACGCGCGCCCCGTGATCCACAGGAAGCCGCGCGCATCCACCCGCCCGAGGTCTCCGGTGTGGAACCAGCCGCCCGCGAAGGCCTTGCGGTTCGCCTCCTCATTCTCGAAATAGCCGGCGAAGACCGCCGGGCCCTTCACGCAGATCTCGCCGATCGCATCGGGCGGCAGGCGCGTGCCATCCTCGGCCAGGATCGCGACCTCCATGCCCGTGCGCGGCACGCCGCAGCTGCCGGCATTCTCGGGACTGTGCGTGTCGGGGCGCAGCACGGTGATGTTCCCCGTCACCTCACCCAGGCCGAAATACTGCACAAGGCAGGGTCCGAGTTTCGCCAGCGCCTCGGCCTGGTCGGCCTCATACATCGGCGCGCCGGCATAGATGACATGGCGCAGGCTTCCATGGTCATGCGCATCCACCGACGGGTGGCGCACCAGCGCCGTCAGGATGGTCGGCACAGTGAACATGTTGCTCACGCGATGCGCCGCCACCAGCGCCCAGGCTTCCTCCGGGTCGAGCTTCTCGCCTGCGGTCAGGATGGTCGCCGCGCCGCGCGCGACCTGCGCCAGCTGGTGGATGCCCGCGCCATGCGAGAGCGGCGCGACCACCAGCGAGGCATCGCGTTCCGTCGTACCGGGCATCAGGTCCGCCAGGTGGTTCGTCACCACGAAGGACATCTGCCCATGCGTCAGCACCGCCGCCTTGGGCCGGCCGGTGGTGCCGGAGGTGTAGAAGAACCAGCAGGGATCGTCGTAGCCGACATCGGCCTCATGGTCCGCAGGCGGCGGCGCCTGTGCGGCCAGCAACGTCTCGTAATCCAGCTCATCGCCTGCCGCATCGCCGACGGCAATGACCTGGCGCAGATGCGGCGAGGCCGCGCGCACCGCCGCCGCATGGCCGCCGAACCCCGCATCGCGCAGCATCACCACCGCGCGGGAGGAACTGCCGAGATAGGCGACCTCCGCCGGCGTCAGGCGGAAATTGGTCGGCACCCAGACGGCGCCCGCCTTGAAGCAGGCCCACAAGCTCTCGAACATCGCATTCGAGTTGCGTGAATGCACCAGCACGCGATCGCCCTTGCCGACGCCGAGCGAACGCAGCGCCGCCGCCAACCGGTCCACGCGCCCGTCGAGCTCCGCGAAGCTCCATCTGCGGCCGCGCCAAACCAGCGCTGGCGCATCGGGGATGCGCCGCGCCGTCTGCGTCAGCAGCCGGCCGAGATTGGAGGCGGTGGCGGGGCCTGGCATCAGACCGGCCTGTCCCCCTTCTGGACCTTGAGCGTGCGGTTATCCGCGGCCGGCAGCATGCGCGCCGGGTCGCGCGTGACGACGATGTCGAGCACGGTTGGCGTGTCGGTGTTCTCCAGTCCCTCCCGCAGTGCCGCACCCAGCTTCTCGGGGTCGGTCACGCGGATACCGTGGCAGCCCATGGCGCGCGTCACCGCCGCGTAATCCATCTCGACCAGGTCGGAGGATTGGTAATTCCCCGGCCCATACACCGCATGCTGCAGCGCCTTCACATAGCCGCTGGCGGCGTTGTTGAAGATGCAGCAGACGAAGGGCGCGCCGGCGCGCCGCGCTGTTTCCAGCTCGCCCATGGACATGTTGAAGCCGCCATCGCCGGTGAGCGACACGACCCGCCGCCCCTTGCCCACGCCCAGCTGCGCGCCGATACCGCCCGGCACGCCATAGCCGATGGACGCAAAGCCGCGATCCGCGACGAAACCGCGCCCGGCGCGCTTGGTGTCGTAGAACAGCGCGCCCCAATGCGCGGCGAAGCCGCCATCGGCGACCAGCACCGCGTCCTCTGGCATCACCTTGTTCAGCTCACCCAGCAGGCGGCCGACATTGATCGGGCTCTCGACGCTTTCCAACCTTTCGCGCGCGCCCTCCCGCCAGGCCGCCATGCGCTTCGGCACCTCGGCGCACCAGCCGGCGCGCGAAGCCGCACGCTTGCCGCCATCGGCCAGCGCCGCGCCCAGGTCGTCCAGCGCCGCGCGCGCATCGCCCACCAGCGCGACATCGGTACGCGTGGTGCGCCCGATCTCCTCCGGCAACACATCAACATGGATCAGCGGCACGCCCTGCGGCATCAGGGTGAAGCGCTTCGTCGCGATCTCGCCCAGCTTGCAGCCAACCACCAGCAGGCAATCCGCCATCGCCACCAGGTCGTTGGCGATGCGCGAATAGCGCCCGAAGACGCCGGCCGACAGCGCATGGGTGCAGGCGATCGCGCCCTTGCCCGACATGGTGTGCGCGACGGGGATGCCCTGCTCTTCCGCGAAGCGGGTCAGCGCGGCCTGCGCCTCAC
>JBIKSZ010000129.1:0-10646 GCA_044348345.1 Roseomonas sp.
GCTATGGTCGCGCCTATGCCGCCGACCACAGACGATAGGAGACGGATGATGGCCGAATACGACCTTGCAATCCGCGGCGGGCTGGTGGCGACCGGCTTCGGCGTGGCGCGCTGCGATATCGGCGTGAAGGATGGCCGCATCGCCGCGATCGCGGAGCGGATCACCGACGCCGCACAGGTGATCGAGGCCGATGGCCTTTATGTGCTGCCCGGCGGCGTGGACAGCCATTGCCACATCGAGGAGACCTCGCGCGGCGGCTACACCATGGCCGATGGCGAGCCGCCTGTGACGGTGATGGAGGAAAGCTTCGTCAGCGCCTCCACCTCCGCCTTCGCCGGCGGCACCACCAGCGTCGTGTGCTTCATCCCGCAATGGAAGGGCTTCGGCATCTGGGAGCGTTACAAGGATGCGCGTCGCCGCGGCGAGGGCGGCATGTTGGACTTCGCCTTCCACCAGATCATCAGCGACCCGACGGATGCGGTGATCAACGAGGAAGTGCCGAAGGTGGTGGCCGAGGGCGTGCGCAGCCTGAAGGTCTTCCTCACCTATGAGCCGCTGCACCTTTCAGACGCCAATTACCTGAAGGTGCTGCTGGCCGCGCGCAAGCATGGCTGCCTGGTGACGGTGCATTGCGAGAATTACGCCGCGATCGGCTGGCGCACCCAGGCGCTGCTGGCTGCCGGGATGACCGCGCCGACCTACCACGCCTGGTCGCGGCCGCGCGTGGTGGAGCGGGAGGCGACGCACCGCGCCATCGCACTCGCGGAGCTGGTGGACCAGCCGATCCAGGTCTTCCACGTCAGCTGCGAGGAGGCGGCGGAGGAGATCGCGCGTGCCCAGGCGCGCGGCGTGAAGGTGTGGGGCGAGACCTGCCCGCAATACGTCACGCTGACGGCCGCCGACATGGCGCGCACCAATCCCCGCGACGGCAGTTTTGAGGGCGCGAAGTTCATGTGCAGCCCCGCGCCGCGCGATGCGGCAGAGCATGCGCGCATCTGGGAGATGGTCCGGCGTGGCACGCTCGATGTCATCTCGTCGGACCATTGCGGCTTCAGCTTCGAGGGCACGCGCGGCAAGGCATCGAGTGGCCGCGATGCGAGCTTCGAGAAGATCCCGAACGGCATTCCCGGCCTGGCGGCGCGGCTGCCGATCGTCTTCAGCGAAGGTGTCTCCAAGGGGCGCATCGGGCTTGAGGAGTTCGTGAAGCTCACCAGCACGAACCCCGCGAAGATCATGGGGCTCTACCCGAAAAAGGGCGCAATCCAGCCGGGCAGCGACGCCGATATCGTGCTGTGGGATCCGGCGAAGAAGGTGACGATCACCAACGCGCTGATGCAGCACGCCATCGACTACACGCCCTATGAGGGGCTGGAGGTCACCGGCTGGCCGGTGGCGACGATCCGCCGCGGCGCCGTGGTGATGCGCGATGGCAAGGTGCAGGCCGAGCCCGGCACCGGCCGCTTCCTGCCGCGCGGCCCCTACGACCTCGTGAAGCCGCGCGGCGTCATGCCGGATGGCTTTGCCGTGGGCTGAGCGAGCGCAGCAACGCCGCAAGGCCCGGCTCGGCGACGAGCGCGGCGGCGGCGGCGGGGGTGAACAGCCGCCGCTCCCGCTCCTCCCGCTCCGGCCAGTCGTGCAGCTGGCGGGCGACGCGGAAGCGGAAGACCAGCACCTCGGTCGTCACCGCGCTGCCATCGGCCCGCCGCTTCGGATAGGCGTAGCTGCCGAGCGGCTCGGTTTCGGCTTCGCCGAGCAGCCCGGCTTCTTCGAAGGCCTCGCGCGCGGCGGAGCGGTGCGCAGCCTCCTCCGGCTCGATCCAGCCCTTCGGCAGCACCCAGCGCTTCGTCTCCCGGCTGGTGACCAGCACGACGCGCAGCGCCATGCCCTGTCCGACCAGCGGCAAGGCCGCGCTTTGACGCCTGAGCTCGGCGCTGCCACGCCGGCCGGCGAATTGCCCATCGGGCATTGACCTTGTCTTCCCCAACCGCGCGCGCCAGAGGCCCCAACAGGCTGGAGATGTCCGACGCGTCATCGCTACGATAAGGAGATGAGACGTGGTCGGGTAAAGACCCTGGGGCGAGGTTCGACGAATTTACGTCCGACAACTTCGTGATTTGTCGAAGCCTCGGGTAAAGGCCGCGCCGGCATGACGCGCCCGGCGTGCTGCCTCAATCCGGCAGCCCGCCCGCGGCGACGACACGGCGCAGATGGTGGTCCACATCGCCGAGCAGCACGCCGAGCATGGCCAGCCGCTTGAAGTAGTGGCCGGCCTTGTACTCCTCGGTCATGGCGATGCCGCCATGCAGCTGGATCGCCTCCTTGCCGAGTTGGTCGGCGAGCCGCCCCACCAGCGCCTTGGCGGCCGAAAGCGCGGTGCCGCGCGCGGCGGCATCGGGCTGCCGCACCATCATCGCGGCATACATGGTCATGCTGCGCGCCTGTTCGGTCGCAACCAGCATGTCGGCCGCGCGATGCTGCAGCGCCTGGAAATTGCCGATGGGCTGGCCGAATTGCTGGCGCGTCTTGAGGTAGTCCACCGTCAGATCGCGCAGCGTCTCCATCGCGCCGACGGCCTCCGCACAGAGCGCCGCGATCGCCTCATCCGCGACCAGCTCGATCAGCGGCAGCGCGTCCTCGGCCAGCAGCGTCGCAAGCGCGCCTTCCAGCACGATCTCCGCTGCGCGCAGCCCGTCCTGCGTGGCATAGCCGCGGCGCGTGACGCCGGGGGCGGCAGAATCGAGCAGGAACAGGCCGATGCCCACGCGGTCGCGGCGCGCGCCCGCGATGCGAGCCGAGACCAGGATGCGGTCGGCGCTGTCGCCCTGCAGCACGACACCCTTTGCGCCATCCAGCACCCAGGCGTCGCCATCCCGCCGTGCGGTGGTGGCGATGTCGTGCAGGTCGTGGCGCGCCTGGCGTTCCTGATGCGCGAAGGCGAGCGTCGCCGCACCGGCCGCGACCTGCTCGACCAACGCCGCATCGCCGCCTGCGCGCCGCAGCAGGCCAAGGCCGAGCACGATGCTGGCCAGATAGGGCTCGACCACGAGCCCTCGCCCGAAGGCCTCCATGACCAGCATGGTCTCGACAGGGCCGCCGCCGAAGCCACCCTGATCCTCCGGCAAGGGAAGGCCGAGCAGTCCCATCTCCGCCATCGCGGACCAGTTGGCGGCCGCATAGCCGCGTGGCTCGGCGCGATAGGCCTGGCGCTTCTCGAAATCGCCGTAGCGGTCGGCGACGAAGCGGTTGACGCTGTCGGCCAGAAGCCGCTGTTCGTCGGTGAGGTCGAAGTCCATGTGCCCTCAGAGCCCCAGGAAGGCCTTGGCGATGATGTTCCGCTGGATCTCGTTGCTGCCGCCGTAGATCGAGACCTTGCGGAAGTTGAAGAATAGCGGTGCCGCCGCATCGGCCCATTCGGGGCCGACGCTTGGCAGGTTCAGCCCCTCCTCATCCGCGTCGGGGCGCGGCATGGCGTAGGGGCCGGCGATCTCCATCAGCAGCTGCGTCGCCTGCTGCTGGATCTCGCTGCCCTTGATCTTGAGGATGGAGCTCGATGGGTCCGGCTTGTCGGCGGCCTTGCTGCGCTGGGCCGCGACCACGCGCATCTGCGTGATCTCGAGCGCCTTCAGCTCGATCTCGGACCAGGCCAGGCGGCGGCGGAAATCGGGGTCGTCCCAGACCATCCCCTCGCCCGCCGGCGTTTCCTGCGCGAGGCGCTTCACGCGCGCGAGGCGTTCCTTCGTCATGCCGATGCGCGCAATGCCGATGCGCTCATTCGAGAGCAGGAACTTCGCATAGTCCCAGCCCTTGTTGAGCTCACCGACCAGGTTCTCGGCCGGGACCTTCACCTCGTCGAAAAAGACCTCGTTCACCTCATGCCCGCCATCGATCGTGATGATGGGGCGGAGCGTGATGCCCAGTGTTTTCATGTCCACCAGGATGAAGGAGATGCCTTCCTGCTTCTTGCGCGCGCCAGGATCGGTGCGGGCCAGGACGAAGATCCAGTCGGCATATTGGCCGAGCGTCGTCCAGGTCTTCTGGCCGTTGAGGACGAAGTGCTCGCCCTCGCGCCGCGCTGTGGTCTTGAGGCTGGCGAGGTCCGATCCCGCGCCGGGTTCGGAGAAGCCCTGCGCCCACCAGATGTCGAGGCTCGCGGTCGCGGGCAGGAAGCGCTGCTTCTGCGCCTCGCTGCCGAAGGTGGCGATGACGGGGCCGACCATGTTGACGTTGAAGCCGAGCGGCTGCGGCACGGCGGCGGCCTGCAATTCCTCGACGAAGATGTAGCGCTGCACGGGCGACCAATCCTTGCCACCCCAGGCCACCGGCCAGTTCGGGGTGGCGAGCCCCGCGGCATGCAGGATCTTCTGGCTGGTCACATAGTCTTCGCGCGCGAGCTTCCGGCCCTCGCTGACCTTGCGGCGGATCTCGGCCGGGATCTCGCGGCGGAAGAATTTCCCGAGTTCGTCGCGAAAGGCGATTTCCTCGGCCGTGAAGCGGAGGTCCATCAGGCTGCTCCTTCGAATTCGGCGCGCAGAGCGCTGGCCAGAAGCTTGCCCGCCGCGCTGCGCGGCAAGGCCTCTCGGAATTCCAGTGCGGCCGGCAATTCATGCTTGCCGAGGCGCTCTGCCAGGAAGGAGCGCAGTTCGTCCAGTGTGAAGCCCCGTGCGCCGGGCTTCAGCGCGATATAGGCCTTCGCCGCCTGGCCGCGATAGGCGTCCGGGATGCCGATGACGATGCATTCGGCGACATCCGGGTGTTCATAGATCGCCTGCTCGATCTGCGCGGGATAGACGTTGAATCCGCCCGACAGAATCATGTTCTTGCGGCGGTCCACCAAAGTGAAGAAGCCACCCGCATCCATCCAGCCCATGTCGCCGGTCAGGAACCAGCCATCGGCGAAGGCCGCGGCATTCTCCGCCTCGCGGTTCCAGTAGCCGGAGAAGACGTTGGGCCCGCGGATCGCGATCTCGCCCACCTCGCCGATCGGGCGTTCGCGCGTTGGCGCATCGGGGTCCACGATCCGCATTTCGATCCGCGGCAGCGGCAGTCCGATCAGCCCGGCGCGGCGTGGCGCATCGGGGGGGATGGCGGTGCCGGCGGGGCAGGTTTCGGTCATGCCCCAGCCGCCGCCAATGCGCCGGCCGATCAGCGCTTCCAACTGGCGCAGCGTCTCGAAGGGCATGGGCGCGCCGCCCGATCGCACGACGCGCAGGCTGGCGAAGCGCTCCGGCCGCGCTTCCGGGCTGTTCAGCATGCCGATCCACATGGTCGGCACACCGGAGAAGGTGTTGATGCGAAGCGTCTCGATATCGGCGATGGCCTGAGCGGCGTCGAAGCGCGGGCGGAGATGCAGCAGCGCGCCTTCCGCCATCTGGCGCAGCAGCACCGCGGTGAGTGCGAAGATGTGGAACAGGGGCAGCAGCACCAGCACCCGCCCCTCGCCATCCGGCAGGGAGGTGGAATCCCGAAAGGCCTTGTAGATCGCGACTGCCGCGGTGAGGTTGCCATGCGTCAGCATCGCGCCCTTCGGCGTGCCGGTTGTGCCGCCGGTGTATTGCAGCAGTGCGAGATCGGCTGGCCCGAGCGCTGGCCAAGCTACAGGCGGATCGGCTTCGGGCAGCAGGGGCAGTGTGCTGGACGCGTCCTCCCCTCCCCAGCGCGCCTCCGGCGCGAGCAGCGCGCGCGGCACGGCGGCGTCTGCCAGCATCCCTTCGGCCTGCGCCACCAGCGATGCAAAGCCCGTGGTGATCAGCAGCGTCGCGCCCGCATCGCGCGCCTTCTGCGCCAGCTCGCGCTTCGCATCGAGCGGCGAGAGATGCACCACCCGCGCGCCCGTGCGCAGCGCGGCGAAGAAGCAGATGGGATGCCAGGGCGTGTTGGGCAGCAGCAGCGCGATGCAATCGCTGCGCCCGACCCCGCCCGCCATCAGCCCCGCCGCGATGCGATCCGCCAGCGCCTGGAACTGGCGGTAGGACAGAACATGCCCGCGATACTCCAGCGCCGGCGCATCGCCGAAGCGCGCGGCGCACTCATCCAGGAAGCCAGGCAACGTGCCTTCCGCGATGGGAACATCCCAGCGCGATTGCGGCGGGTAGCTGGCTTCCCAAGGGTGGGGCATCAGCCAGGCTTCACGCTGGCGAAGCCCTTCCCCTCCGCCGCCAGGCGCACCAGCAGCGGCGCGGGTTGCAGGCTCTCATCGCCCGAGGCGCGCGCAAAAACCTCGAGACGCGACGCAATATCCGGCAGGCCGCGCGCATCGGCCCAATGCATCGGCCCGCCTGTCCAGGCCGGCCAGTTGTAGCCGTGCAGCCAGACCACATCGATGTCGCCCGGCCGTGCGGCGATGCCTTCCGCCAGGATGCGCGCGCCTTCGTTCACCATCGGCAGCAGCAGGCGGTCCAGGATCTCATCCTGTGCGATCGCACGCCGCGTCACGCCTTCGCGGGCTGCGACCTGCTCGATGAGGGACGTCACCTCGGGGTCGTTCACGCCGCTCCTTGAACCTTCGGGGTAACGGAAGAAACCTTTCGCGGTTTTCTGGCCGAGGCGTCCGGCCTCCACCAGCGCATCCGCGACAGGGGCCTTCTTCCCGGTCGCCTGGCGGATGCGCCAGCCGATGTCGAGGCCGGCGAGGTCGCTCATCGCACACGGCCCCATGCGGAAGCCGAAATCGGTCAGCGCCTTGTCCACCTGCTCGGGCAGCGCGCCTTCCAGCAGCAGGCGTTCCACCTGCGCGGTGCGCCGCGCCAGCATGCGGTTGCCGACGAAGCCGAAGCAGACACCGACCACGACCGGCACCTTGCCCAGACGACGCCCTAGCTCGGCCGCGGTCGCCAGCGCATCCGGCGCGGTGTGCCGCGCGCGCACCACCTCCAGCAGCTTCATCACATTGGCGGGCGAGAAGAAATGCATCCCCAGCACGTCGCCGGGGCGCGTCGTCGCCGCCGCCATCTCGTCAATGTCGAGATAGGAGGTGTTGGAGGCGATCACCGCACCCGGCTTCGCCACGCGATCGAGGGTGGCGAAGACCTGCTTCTTCAGCCCCATCTCCTCGAACACTGCCTCGACGATCACATCGGCCTCGCCGGCTGCTTCGAGGCCGACCGCACCCTCCACCAGCGCCATGCGGCGGGCGAACGCGTCCGGCGTCAGGCTGCCGCGCTTCACGCTGGCCTCATAGGTGCTGCGGATGCGCGCGAGGCCCCGCTGCAGCGCTGCCTCATCCGTCTCGATCACGCGGACGGGGATGCCGGCATTGGCGAAGCACATGGCGATGCCAGCGCCCATCGTGCCGGCGCCGAGCACCGCTGCACGCTCCACGGTACGCGGCTTCGTGCCCGCCGGGATGCCCGCGATCTTCGCCGCCTCGCGCTCCACGAAGAAGGCATAGCGCAGCGCCTGGCTGCGCGGATCGGCGACGAGGTCGCGGAAGGCCTGGCGTTCCAGCGTCAGCGCCCCGGCAACCGGCATCTCGTAGCAGGCGCGGACGCAGGCGATCATCGCAGCGATTTGCGGCTCCGTCGCGGCGCGCTTCGCCAGCGCCGTGGCCTCCGCCTCGAAGCCAGCGCGATCGCCAAGCCCGGCATCGCGCGCCGAGACGGCCGGCGGCAGAGGGCCGGCGGCCAGCCGCGCGGCCAGCGCCTTGGCCGCGGCGAGCAGGTCGCCCTCAGCCAGTTCATCCGCGAGCCCTGCGGCCAGCGCCGCCTTCGCATCCAGCGGATCGCCCGCGGCCATCAGGCGCAGCGCGGCGGCCGCTCCCATCAGGCGCGGCGCGCGCTGCGTGCCGCCCGCCCCCGGCAGCAGGCCGAGCTTCACCTCCGGCAGGCCGAGCTTCGCCGCGCCGCCAAGCACCCGCGCAGTGCAGGCCATCGCGAGCTCAAGCCCGCCGCCAAGCGCCGTGGCATGGATCGCCGCGACCACGGGCTTTGGGCAGGCGTCGAACGCGGCGATGACCTCGGGCAGCGTGGGCGAGATGGGCGGCTTGCCGAATTCAGAAATGTCGGCGCCGGCGATCCAGGCGCGGCCCTCGGCGGCCAGCACCAGGGCGCGGATGGCCGGGTCCTCCGCCACACGCTGCAGCGCGGCGGACAGCGCGGCGCGGAGCACGGCCGAAAGCGCATTCACGGGGGGCGCGGCGATGGTCGCAACCGCGACACCCTCCGCCGCAACTTCGAACCGCACAGGTCCGTTCATGGCGCCCCTCCCCGTCTTGCCCAAGGTGAATCGCGCGGCGGGGAGCGGCGGTCAAGGCGGGACGCATGGACGCGCGGCGGGCGGGGCGGCATCCTGCGCCCATGTCCCTGCCCCCCCTTCTGCAGAAGCTGGCGCTGCCGGTGATTGGCGCGCCGCTCTTCATCATCTCCAACCCCGATCTCGTGATCGCCCAGTGCCGGGCCGGGATCGTCGGGTCCTTCCCGGCGCTGAACGCGCGCCCGAAGGAGGAGCTGGATGGCTGGCTGACGCGTATCCGCGCAGCACTCGGGCCGGATGACGCGCCCTTTGCCGTGAACCAGATCGTGCATGCCAGCAACGACCGGCTGGAGCACGACATCGAGGTCTGCGCGAAGCATCGCGTGCCGATCATCATCACCTCGCTCCGCGCACCGGGGGATGTGGTGAAGCGGGTGCATGACTGGGGCGGCATCGTCTTCCACGACGTCACCACGCTGCGGCACGCGGAAAAGGCGCTGGAAGCGGGCATGGACGGGCTGGTGCTGGTCGCGACCGGCGCAGGCGGGCATGCCGGCACGCTCAGCCCCTTCGCGCTGGTGGCCGAGGTGCGGCGCATCTGGAACGGGCCGATCGCGCTGTCGGGCGCGATCACCGAAGGGCGGCAGGTGCTGGCCGCGCAGGCGATGGGTGCCGACCTTGCCTATATGGGCACGCGCTTCATCGCCACCGCCGAAGCCAACGCCGCCGAGCGCTACAAGGCGATGATCGTCGAAAGCGCCGCCGCCGACATCGTCTACACGCCCTTCTTCACCGGCGTGCCGGGCAACTACCTGAAGCCCTCCATCGCAGCACAAGGGCTCGACCCGGATGCGCTGCCGGCCGCGGATAAGAGCCGGATGAAGTATGGCTCGGAGCATGTGCGGCCCTGGAAGGACATCTGGGGCGCGGGCCAGGGGGTGGGGTCCATCGCCGATGCGCCGCCGGCCGCTGAGGTGATCGCGCGCCTCCAGGCCGAGTATGCCGCGGCTCGGGACGCGCTGCGCACAGGCCAGGAACCACGTTGACCGCGGCCGCGGCGCACGCCTAGCCTTCCCCGCCGGGACGCAAAGATCCCTACGAGGAAGCGCTATGCATCGCCGTACATTGTTCGCCGGGGCCGCGGGTCTCGCTGCTGGTTCCGTGCTGCCCGCCCCGCTGCTGGCCCAGGGGACGCGCGCCACCACGCTGCGCTTCGTGCCGCAGGCCAATCTGACGGCGCTGGATCCGATCTGGACCAGCGCCATCGTGACGCAGATGCACGGCTACCATGTCTTCGACACGCTCTATGGCATGGACGGGCAGCTGCGCCCGCGCCCGCAGATGGCCGAGGGGCACGAGGTCTCGGCCGATGGCCGCGTCTGGCGGATCAGGCTGCGCGAGGGGCTGCGCTTCCATGACGGAGAGCCGGTGCGCGCGGCGGATTGCGCGGCCTCCCTCGCGCGTTGGGCGCGGCGCGATCCCTTCGGCCAGATCCTGGCCGAGCGCGTGGATGAATGGCGCGCGGTGGATGACCGCACGCTGGAGATCCGCCTCAAGCGGCCCTTCGCGCTGCTGCTGGATGCGCTGGCCAAGCCCGATGCCAATGTGCCCTTCATCATGCCCGAACGCCTGGCGCGGACGGATGCCAATGCGCAGGTTAGCGAGATGGTCGGCAGCGGCCCCTATCGCTTCAACCGCGGCGAATTCGTCTCCGGCTCGCGCGTTGTGTACGAGAGGTTCGACGGCTACCGCCCGCGCAACGAGCCCACGGATGGCGCGGCGGGCGGCAAGGTGGCGCATTACCCGCGCATCGAGTGGCACATCCTGCCCGACCCCGCGACAGCCGCGGCCGCGCTGCAGGCCGGGGAAGTGGATTGGCTCGACCAGCCGCTGCCCGACCTGATCCCGACGCTGACCCGGAACCGCAATATCCAGGTGGATGTGCTGAACCCCTACGGCATCATGTCCGTGATGCGGCTCAATCACCTGCAGGCGCCCTTCAACGACCGCGCGGTGCGGCAGGCGGTGGCGCTGTCGGTGGACCAGTCGGAATACATGCGCTCCACGCTCGGCAACGACCAGAGCGTCTGGCGCGAATGCCGCGGCCTGTTCCCCTGCGGCACGCCACTCGGCACCGAGGATCTCTCCCCGCTCAACGCTGCACCGCGCAACCTGGATCGCGCGCGCGCCGCGCTACAGGCCAGCGGCTATCGCGGCGAGAAGGTGGTGATCATCAACCCGACCGACTTCCCGCTGATCGGCCCGCATGGGCAGCTGACGGCAGACCGGCTGCGGCGCATCGGATTCAACATCGAGCTCGCGGATACCGATTGGGGCACGGTGGTGCAGCGCCGCGCGCGGACGCAGCCGGTGGACCAGGGCGGGTGGAGCATCTTCCACACCTATGGCTCCTCGCTGGCCTATCTGAACCCGGCGGTGTCCTCTCTTGTGAAGGGGCC
>JBIKSZ010000130.1:0-10611 GCA_044348345.1 Roseomonas sp.
AGGGGTCTGGGGAGGGCAGCGCCCTCCCCAGGGCAACCCCTCAGCCCTTGGCCGCGTCTGCCGGCTTCGCGTCGTTCGCCGCCTCGGGCGGCTTCACGACGGCGCTGATCGTGCCGCGCAGCACGGTGATGCGCACGCCCGCTGCGATCTCCACCTCGATCTCGTCGCTGTCGTCGCGCACCTTGGTGATGCTGCCGACGATGCCGCCGCCGGTGATGACGCGGTCGTTGCGCTTCAGCGCCTGGAGCATGGCGCGGTGGTCCTTCATCTTCTTCTGCTGTGGGCGAATCAGCAGGAAGTAGAAGACGGCGAAGATCAGGATCAGCGGCAGAAGCTGCATGATCACCGCCCCTGTGCCGCCGGCGGCGGCGTCCTGGGCGTAGGCGGGGGAAATCCACATGGGCGGTCCGGCGTCCGTCTCTCGGGGTGGGATTGCGATAGGCAGGGCCGCAACCTAGCTTCCGCCCCCCTCCCGTCAACCCGTCTTCCGGACCATCCCTGTGACCGAGCCCGCCCATCCGCTGCTGCCGCTCCTGACCCGCATCGCGGAGGCGCTGGAGCGGCAGGCGCCGCCTGCACCGCCCGCCCCTGATCTTGCGGCCGCGGATGCCTTCGTGTGGCAGCCGGGGCCGGTGCCGCGCCTTGCGCCCGTGCGGAAGGTTTCGGCGGTGGACATCGTGCTGCTGCAAGGCGTCGAGCAGCAGAAGAAGATCCTGCTCGACAACACGCTGCGCTTCGCGCGCGGCTTGCCGGCCAACAACGCGATGCTCTGGGGCGCGCGGGGCATGGGCAAGTCGTCGCTGGTCAAGGCCGCGCAGATGCAGGCGAATGCGGAGGTGCCGGGCAGCCTCGCGCTGATCGAGATCCACCGCGAGGACATCCGCACCCTGCCCGAGTTGCTGAACATCCTGCGCGGTGAGACCCGCCGCTGCCTGGTGTTCTGCGACGATTTGTCCTTCGAGCGCGAGGATGCCGACTACAAGGCGCTGAAGAGCGTGCTGGATGGCGGCATCGAGGGACGGCCCGCCAATGTGCTGTTTTACGCCACGTCGAACCGCCGCCATTTGATGCCGCGCGACATGATCGAGAATGAAAGCCGCGGCGCCATCCACGGCCAGGAATCGGTCGAGGAGAAGGTGTCGCTCTCCGATCGCTTCGGCCTCTGGATCGGTTTCCACAATTGCGACCAGGATACCTTCTTCGCGATGATCGAGGGCTATGCCGCGAGCTTTGCCCTGCCAATCGGGCAGGAGGATCTGCGCAAGGCCGCAGTCGAATGGTCCGTCACGCGCGGCGGGCGTTCGGGGCGCGTGGCTTGGCAATTCGTGCAGGACATCGCCGGCCGGCTTGGGGTGCGCATCCCGTCCTGAGCGCGAATTGCGGGGTGCCACGGCACCCCGCCTGCCTGACCAGCGGCTGTCAGCCGCCGATGCGCTCCAGGCCGCCCATCCAGGGACGCAGCACGTCCGGGATGGTGACCGAGCCATCTGCGTTCTGATGCGTCTCCAGCACCGCGATCAGCGCGCGGCCGACGGCGACGCCGGAGCCGTTCAGCGTGTGCACGAACTCCGTCCCCTTGCCGCCCGTCGGACGAAAACGCGCCTCCATCCGGCGCGCCTGGAAGTCGCGGCAGTTCGAGCAGGAGGAGATCTCGCGCCAAGCCTGCTGGCCCGGCAGCCACACTTCGAGGTCGTAGGTCTTCACCGCACCGAAGCCGGTGTCGCCAGCGCAAAGCAGCACGCGCCGCCAGGTCAGACCAAGCTCGGTCAGCACGCGCTCGGCGCAGCGCGTCATGCGCTCATGCTCGGCGTCCGACTGGTCGGGCGCGGTGATGGAGACGAGCTCGACCTTCGCGAATTGGTGCTGGCGCAGCATGCCGCGCGTGTCGCGCCCGGCCGCACCCGCTTCGGAGCGGAAGCAGGGCGTCAGCGCGGTCAGGCGGGTCGGCAGCGCGGCAGGGTCGAGGATCTCGCCGCGCACAAAATTGGTGAGCGGCACCTCGGCCGTCGGGATCAGCCAGCGGCCATCGGTGGTGCGGAACAGGTCCTCGCCGAATTTCGGCAGCTGGCCGGTGCCGTACATGGTGGCGTCGTTGACCAGGTAGGGGACCGTCGCCTCGGTGTAGCCATGCGCGTCCGTGTGCAGCGTGACCATCCACTGCCCGAGTGCACGTTCGAGCCGCGCGAGCGCGCCCCTGAGCACGGTGAAGCGCGCGCCGGCGAGCTTGCCGGCGGTCGGGAAGTCCATCAGGCCGAGTGCTTCGCCGATCTCGAAATGCTGCTTCGGCGTGAAGTCGAATGCTTTGGGCTCGCCCTGGACGTGCTGGACGACATTTCCCGAGTCGTCGTCGCCGTCTGGCACGTCGGCGTCGAGGCGGTTGGGCAGCGCGGCGAGCAATTCGTCGCGCGCGGCTTCATGGGCTTCGGGCGTCGCGGCGGCTGCGGCATCCATCGCGGCCTTCACCTCGGCCTTGAGGCGCTCTGCTGTCGCCGTATCGCCCGCCTTCATCGCCGCGCCGATCTGGCGCGACAACTCGTTCCGCGTGGTCTGCGCGGCCTGGACAATCCGCGTCGCCTCCACGCGGAGATCGTCGAGCCGCAGCGCATCCGCCGCCGTGGGCGCCAGCCCGCGCCGGGTGAGGGCCGAGTCGAAGGCCGCGGGGTCGGCCCGCAGCGCACGGATGTCATGCATCGTCTGTGATCCGCACCCTGATTGCCCGACCCGGCGTGCCGGTCAGGGCAGCGTCTTCAGGCCGTCGAGGAAGGCGTCATGCTCCTCCTCGGTCCAACCCAGACCGTCATGCCAGTAGGACAGCAGCGCTTCGCGATTGAGCGCAGCCCAGGCCACCAGCGCAGCCTCCGCCTGCCGCGCGACACGCGGAGACAGGCCCTGGTTGATTGCCCGCGGCGGTGTCTCCAGCGTCACGACAAGGCACGCCGAATCGCGCCCTGGGCGGCCCGGGTACCACTTGATCCGTGGCCCATGCTGACCCTGTGCCGTCGAGGCGTAGACCACACCGTCAAGACCGGTCCGCCGCGTCGAGAGATTGGTCATGTCGAACATCTCGTCGTCGCGGACGACGTCCTCAAGCCGCACCTGCTCCTCGTTCAAACCGGCAGGCCTCGGCTCCGGCGTCATGTCTTCGTCGCGGCCTCGGCCGCCTCTTCGCGCTTCTTCTGCCCGCGCAGCATCAGCGTGGCGACGATGATCGACAGCTCGTAGAGCAGGATCAGAGGGATCGCGAGCCCGATCTGGCTGATGATGTCGGGCGGCGTGATGATCGCGGCGACGACGAACATGATGACGATCGCGTAGCGCCGCCCCTTCTTCAGCGTCTCCACCTGCACGATGCCGACGCGCGCCATCAGCGTCAGCAGCACCGGTAGCTGGAAGGCGATGCCAAACGCCAGGATCATGTGCATGACCAGCGAGAGATACTCGCTGACCTTCGCCTCCAGCTGGATCGGCACGGTGGCCGCATCGCCCGGCGTCTCGAAGCTGATGAAGAAGGACCAGGCCAGCGGGAAGATGAAGTAGTAGGCCAGCGCCGCGCCCGCGATGAACAGGAAGGGCGAGGCCACCAGGAACGGCATCACCGCACTCTTCTCAGAGCGGTAGAGGCCGGGGGCGATGAACAGCCAAAGCTGCGTCGCCCACATCGGGAAGCTGAAGAAGACGGCGCCGAAGAAGGCGACCTTCAGGTAAGTGAAGAAGGCCTCGTACAGCGCGGTGAAGATCATCCGGCGGTCGCCGCCGCCCTGGGAAGACAGGATGTCGGCCAGCGGTGCGGCGAGGAAGCCGTAGATCTGGCGCGAGAAATAGTAGCAGATCGCGAAGGCGATGATGAAGGCGCCGACCGACCACAGAAGCCGCGTGCGCAGCTCCATCAGGTGCTCGATCAACGGCATCGGCTTGTCGTCGATCTGGTCGTTCGGATCGCGCGGCACGGCGTCTGTGTCCAGTTCTCAGGCGGTGCCGCTGGCGGGCGGCGAGGCGGTGGTGGCCGGAGGCACGAAAGCCGGCGGCGGCGGGGGCGGCGCGGCCGGGGCGAAAAGCGGGGGCTGCGTCGCAGCAACGCCGGGCGGCACGAAGGAGGGCGCGGCCGGCCCAGCAGGCGCAGGCGGCGGCTCGGGGGCGGCGGGCGGCGGCGTCACGGTCGCGCCATGCTCGGCCGGCTTGGCTTCGAAGGCGTCCTTCAGCGGGTTGCCGATCGGGTCCTCGGTGAAGGTCTTCCGGAGGGTGCCGTCCTTGTCCACTTCCTTCTCGACGACGGAGCGGAAGTCGAAATTGCGGATCTCGTTGATCTGGCTCCGCACATCCTCAAGCTTCGCCTCGCGGACGACCTCATCCACCTGGGTCTGGAACTCCCCGGCCATGCGCCGGAGCTTCTGGATGCCCTTGGCGATCCCGCGCACGGCGTCCGGCAGGTCCTTGGGGCCGATCACGACCACAGCGACCACCAGGATCAGCGCCAGTTCCGTCCAGTCCAGGCCGAGCATGCAACCCCTTTTCCGCGCCCGCTTCCCCCAGGCAACGGGGCGTTTGAGTTAGCAGGAAGGACGCGCCCCGCCAATGCAGCCCGGGCGTCTTCTATCCCTACTTAGGGAGCCTCGGCCGGGAATACGAAGGCCCGTTCGGCATCCATCGCGACCGAGACCTTCTCGCCACGCGACAGCCAGATGCCGGGCGGCAGCCGGGCATGCAGGTGCAGCAAGCCCCCCTGCCCGTCCGGCACCGCCAGATGCACCAGCGTCGTCGAGCCCAGCAGCCGGCAGGCCTCAACCTCGGCCACCGCGCCGCAGCCGGCCAGCGTCCCAGCGAGCGGCGCCGCCGGCCCGGCCAGGGAGGGTGCCTCCAGCACGCGCAGGCCTTCGGGGCGCAGCAGCACCTCGACCGGCGCCCCTTCCCCCTGCGGCAGGCCGGCGGGCGGCAGACGGTTGCCGAGGTCAATCGTGCCGATCGGCGTCTCCGCCCGCCCGCCATGCAGCCGCGCCGGCAGGCGATTCACCTCCCCGAGGAAGGTGGCCACGAACCGGGTCGCGGGGGCGAGGTAGAGCTCGGCCGGCGTGCCCAACTGCTCGATCCGCCCTTCATTCATGAGCGCGATGCGGTCGGCCATGAACATCGCCTCCTCCGCGTCATGGGTGACGATGAGGGTGGCGATGCCGGCTTCCTGCAGCACATGCAGCGTGTCGTCGCGCACCTGTTCACGCAGACGTGCATCGAGGCTGGCGAAGGCCTCGTCCAGCAGCAGCACGGTCGGGCGCGGCGCCAACGCGCGGGCCAGCGCCACGCGCTGCTGCTGCCCCCCCGAGAGCATATGCGGCCAAGCCTGCGCGAAGGCCTCGAGCCCGACCCGCGCCAACGCGTCCATGATGCGCCATTTGCGCTGCCCGCGTGGGGTGAAGCGAAGCCCGAAGGCGACGTTTTCTTCCACCGTCAGGTGGGGGAACAGCGCGTAGTCCTGGAAGACGAAGCCGACGCCGCGATCCTCCGGCGGCACGTCGCGCCCGGGCTCCGCGATGGTCTGCCCGCCCAGTGCGATGCGCCCGGCCTGCAGCGGCTCGAGGCCTGCGGCCAGCCGCAGCAGCGTCGTCTTGCCGCAGCCCGAGGGGCCAAGCAGGCAGACGATCTCGCCCGGCTTCACCGCCAGCGACAGGCCGCGCAGCACCTCGCCCCGTTCGGGATAGGTGTGGCGGATGTCCTCGAAGGAGATGGTCACTTATCTCGCCCTCAGACGGCGGGCGCGGCCTCCGGCCGCTTGCCTTCGCGCAACGCAATGTCGCGACCAGTTGGACGGGTGGGTTGTGCGCGGGCCGCCTTCGCGGCCTCGGCCCGCCAGCGGGCCGCCAGCACCAGGGATGCGGGTCACCGCGCCGTGTCGTCGGACTCCGCCGGCGCCTCCGGCTGGTCCTCCGCCAATTCGGAGGACACGCCCTCCTCCGCCGCCTCGGTGGCGGGCTCCGTCACAGCCGAAAGCAGTGGCGCGGCGGCCTCGGCGCTCACCAGCTCCTCGCGGCGGGGCAAGTCCTTCAGGCTCTTCAGGCCGAATTGCTCCAGGAACTTGCCGGTGGTGCCCCACAGCGTCGGGCGGCCCGGCACCTCCTTGTGGCCCTTCGGCGCGATCAGCCCGTGTTCCAGCAGCGCTTCCAGGGTCGCCTGGGACAGGCCGGCGCCGCGAATCTCCTCAACCTCGCCGCGCGTGACGGGCTGGTGCCAGGCGATGACGGCCAGCGTCTCCATCGCCACACGCGGCAGGCGGCGCGGCACCTCGACCACGCGGGTCAGCGCCGGTGCGAGGTCGGGCGCGGTGCGCAGCACGAAGCCGCCAGCAGCCTCGGCCAGCATCACCCCCCGGCCCTCAAGCGCCTGGGCGAGCGCGGCCAGCACCGCCTCGGCCGGCTGGCCCTCGGGAAGGACCTGTTGCAGGCGGGCGGGCTGCACCGGCCGGTCGGATGCGAAAAGCAGCGCCTCCGCGATCCGCACGGCCTCGGGCGTAATCTCGACAGGGGCTTGCGGAGCGGCCGGCTCGGCTGCCGGGGTATCCCCGGCTTCGGCGACAGCCTCGACTGCCGTCGCACCCTCGGTCCCGGCTTCAACCCGCTCCTCGGCGGCCACCGCCTCTGGCGGGGCCACGTTGTCAGGCGGCGCGGACATCCTGGCTCTCCTCCACGCGCTCAGCGCGGCGGAGCATGATCGGGCCGAAGGCCCGCTCCTGGCGCAATTCCAGCGCCCCGCCTCGGGCCATCTCCAAGCCCGCCACGAGCGTGCTGGCAAGAGCCGTCCGGCGTTCCACCGTGTCGAGCTCGGCGCCGAACTCCCCATCCGGCAGGAAACGCTGCAACACGGCCCAGGACGGCATCTCGCCCAGCGCCCGCGACAGGCTCTGGATCGCCTCCTGCACCGACCAGAGCTTGCGCGGCTTCGGGCGGTAGGGACGCTTCGCCAGCGCCCGGCGCCGGCCCGCGACATAGGCTTGGCATAGCGCCGAGAGATCGGCGCGCAGCCCCGAGCGGTCCTCGACGGTCAGGCTTTCGGGCGCGCCGCGCGGAAACAGCTCGCGGTGCAATTGCGGGCGGGCGCCGAGCCAGGCCGCGCCGGCGCGCATCCGCTCCAGCTCCGCCAGACGGTCGGTCAGCCGGCCGGCGAGCGCCTCGGGGTCTTCGGCGCCGGCCTCCTCGCGCGGGATCAGCAGGCGGGATTTGAGCCAGGCGAGCCAGGCGGCCATGACCAGCCATTCGGCCTGGATCTCCAGGCGCAGCCCGCGCGCCTGCTCGATCACCGCCAGGTACTGATCCACCAGCGCGACGATGGAGATGGTCCCGAGGTCGAGTTTCTGCGCCCGCGCCATCTCCAGCAGCAGGTCGAGCGGGCCTTCATAGCCATCGAGGCGCAGATGGAGGCTCGGCGCATCGGCCTGGCCGAGCGGGCCCGGGAAGCCGGGCGTGGCCTGGGCCGGGGCGATGCTCTGGGCAGCGGTCATGCGGGGCCCCCATGGCCGGACAGCAGGAAGATCATGCGGAGCACCGGCAGCGCGACCTCGCGCACCAGCCAGCCGAGCGGGTCGAAGCCGCTGATCGCCAGCGGCAGCAGGAACAGAACCAGGATCACAGCCAGCAGGCCGAAGCGCTCGGTTCGCGCGAAGGCGCGCGCGGCCGGCGCCGGCAGCACCCCGGTCAGGATACGACCGCCATCGAGCGGCAGGATCGGCAGCAGGTTGAAACAGGCCAGGATGACGTTCACCAACATGCTCAGCGCGACGAAGCGCAACAGCCATTCCACTGCCCCGATGGGCAGCGAATCGGCCCCCGCTTCCACCCCATGGGCCGCTAGACCGAAGCCCCAGGCAAGGGCGAAGTTGATCGCTGGCCCCGCCGCCGCCACCAGCACCATTCCCCAGCGAGGGTTGCGCAGCCGCCAGATGTCGACTGGCACGGGCTTGGCCCAGCCGAACATCACCTCGACCCGGCCGATGGTCAGCAACTGGCTGGCCAGCAGCATCCCCGGCACCAGCAGCGTGCCCACCAGATCCACATGCCGCAGCGGATTGAGGCTGACCCGCCCGAGCCGGGCGGCAGTGTCATCGCCGAGAGCCCGCGCCGCATAGCCATGCGCCGCCTCATGCAGGGTGATGGCGAGGATCGCGGCGAGTGCGACCGCCGCGATCTCAGCGGCCAGCGACAATCAAACCACCGCCGCGGCGGGGCGCTGGGCGCGGCGGACGGCTTCGCGCGACGCCGCCAGGCGCCGCGCCGCAGCCTCGGGCAGTGCCGGGCAGTCGGCCAGGATCGCCGCCGTCTCCTCCAGCACGCCAGTACAATGCAGCACCACGTCGCAGCCCGCGCCGATCGCCGCCCCGGCCAGATCGTTCGACAGCCCCTGCATCGCCCCCATGGCGAGGTCGTCCGAGACCAGCACGCCGTCGAAGCCGATCTCGCCGCGAATCACCTCGCCCACGATGCGCGGCGAGAGGGTCGCCGGCCGCGCCGCATCCCAGGCGGCGTAGAGGATATGCGCCGTCATGGCCCAGGCACCGCTATCGGCCAGGGCGCGGAAGGGGGCGATGTCGGCGGCGAGTTCCGCCGCGCTGGCCTCGACCCGCGGCAGGCTTTCATGGCTGTCCACCAGCGCGCGGCCATGGCCGGGGATATGCTTGATGACCGGGATGCACCCCGCCGCCTGCAGCCCGCGCGCCCAGGCTGCGCCAAGCCGGGCGACCTCGCCGGGATCGGCGGAGAAAGCGCGGTCGCCGATCACCGCATGCTGGCCAGGCAGGCGGAGGTCGAGGCAAGGCGCGCAGACCACATCGAGCCCGACGGCGGCGCACTCGGCGCCGAGCAGCGCGGCATTGGCCTCGGCCGCGGCCTCCGGCCCGTTCTCGAAGCGGGCGGGAGGCGGGAATTCGGTCCAGTGCGGCGGGCGCAGCCGGGCGACGCGGCCGCCTTCCTGGTCCACCAGGATCGGCGCCTCCGCGCCCAGTTCTTCGCGCAGCGCGGCGGTGAGCGCCGCAAGCTGGCCGGGATTGTCCACGTTGCGGCGGAACAGGATGGCGCCGACCGGCCGGAGGCGGCGGAACAGCGCCGCTTCCTCCGCCGTCAGTTCCGTGCCGGCGATGCCGACGATCGCGGCGCGCGGGGTGGGCATGGGCGCGGGCATGTCAGCTCCGCACCGGCGCGCAGACGCCACCGCGGGCGCGGACCTGCTCGCAGAAGGCCGCTGCGGCGTCCTGATCCGCCAGGCCGCCGGTCCTGAGGCGGAAGAGCGGCGCCTGCCCTTCCCCGCGGTCGAGGCGGACGATCTGCGGCGAACGCCCGGCGAAAAGCTCCGGCGCGCGGCGCGTCAGGCGCTCCCATTCGGCGCGGGCGGCGTCCTCGGTCGGCAGCGCCCCGAGCTGGACTTGGACTCGCCCAGCGGGGCGCGCCGGCTGCGCGGCGGGGGCCGCCGCCGGCTGGGCCGGCTGGGGCGCTGGCAGGGGCTGGGCCTGGGCCAGGGCGCTGGCCGGCGCCGCAGGCGCGGGAGCGGGTGCGGGTGCTGCGGCCGGCGCGGGGCGCGCCGCGGCGCGCAGCCCGCCGAGGTCGGGCGCCTCCGCACCCGGCGCCACATTCGCCGGGCGGCCGGACTGATTGCCCTGCGCGCGCTGGGCCGGGCGTTCCAGGATCAGCTCGCTCTGGTTCGGAACGCGCAGCCCGCCGGGATCATCGGGACGGACCTTGAAGGGGCGAGGATCAGCCTCGACCACCGGGACGGAGCTGCCCCCGCCGATGCTGCGGATGGCCCACCAGCCGATGCCGGCCACCGCCACCGCCCCGAGCAGCCCGCCAGCGATGACGAGCATGCGCCAAGGCAGCTTCGAGGGCTCGCGCTCCACCCGATAGGACGGCCTTTGGATGACCGCGTCGCTCATCGCATCTCCTCGACCGGCTCAACCCCCATCACGCCGAGGCCCGCACGCAGAACGGCCGCGGTGGCGGCCACCAGCGCCAGGCGAGCCTGGGTCGCCTCCGGCTCATCCGCGCGGATGAACCGGAGCGTCGAATCGTCGCGACCCCTGTTCCACAATACATGAAAATCGGCCGCCAAGTCTTGGAGGAAAAACGCGATTCGGTGCGGCTCCCGCGCCGCGGCCGCGGCTTCCACCGTGCGCGGAAAGGCAGCCATGCGCCGGATCAGCGCCATCTCCGCCGGGTCGGACAGGGCGGCGAGCGGCGCGGCGGCCAGCGCCACCGGCGCCGGGTCGCCCGCCTGGCGCAGCACAGACCGGCAGCGGGCATGGGCGTACTGGACGTAGAAGACCGGGTTGTCGCGCGACTGCTCGATCACCTTGTCGAGGTCGAACTCCATCTGCGCATCGGCCTTGCGCGTCAGCATGGTGAAGCGCACCGCGTCTTTGCCGACTTCCTCGATCAGGTCGCGCAGCGTCACATAGGTGCCCGCGCGCTTCGACATGCGCACCGGCTCGCCGTTCTTCATCACATGCACGATCTGCGTCAGCACGACGTCGAGCGTGACGCGCTTCTCCGACAGCGCCGCGACGGCGGCCTGCATGCGCTTGACGTAGCCGCCATGATCCGCGCCCCAGACCTGCACAAGTTCGGCGAAGCCGCGCTCGAT
>JBIKSZ010000346.1:0-3182 GCA_044348345.1 Roseomonas sp.
AGGATGAAGGACAGCGCCGCCGCCACGGCGAGGTTCGCCTGCAGGGTGAACTCCGTATAGATCACCATCGGCAGCACATCGATGCGCGAGGCCAGCGCGAAGGCGGTGCCGAAGGCCCCCGTGGCGGTGGCGAAGCAGATCGCGCCGGCTGCCGTCAGCGCCGGTGCGAGCCCGGGCAGCAGCACATCCCGCAGGACACCAAAGGAGGATGCGCCGAGCGACCGCGCAGCCTCTTCCAGCTTCGGGTCGAGCTTCTCGGCCGCGGCCATGACTGTCAGCAGCGTGCGGGGGATCGAGAAATACACATAGCCGAGCAGCAGCCCGGCCAGCGAATAGGCGAAGACGATCCGCTCGCCGCCCAAGGCCATCGAGATCTCCGCCACCAGCCCCTGTCGCCCGGCGAGCATGATGACGAGGTAGCCGACGACCACGCCTGGGAAGGCCAGCGGCAGGGTCAGCAGCGCGAGCAGCGTGGACCGCCCGCGAAATCGCGCCCGCGCCAGGAACAACCCGACCGTGGTCGCGATGCCGAGGGTGATCGCCGTGGTGGCCGCCGCGACCAGAAGTGTGGAGCCGAGGCTGCGCAGATAGCGGGGCTCAGCCAGGATCGTGGCATAGCCCCCGGCGCCGCCGGCCACCGCAAGCTGGCCGAGCGGCACCAGGAAGAAGGTCAGGAAGACCGCCAGCGCGGGCGCGATGAGCAGCGCCGCGCGCAGGCGGTCCGGCATCAGCCGATCTCGCGCTGGTAGCGGTCCGCGAGCGAGCGCACCGCGCCGGCCAGGCGCCGGACATCGAGCGGCGTGGCGCGGGCATAATCCGCCGCCGGCAGGAAGCGGGCCTGGGCGGCGTCCGGCATCAGTTCCGGGAAGACCGGACGAAGATACGCGCCGGCCCAATGCCGCTGGCCTTCGTCGGACAGCAGGAAGTCCAGCATCCGGCGGCCATGATCCGGGTTCGGGCCATTGGCGACGAGGCCCATGACATAGGGCAGCGTCTGCGTGCCCTCCGCCGGGATGACGAAGCGCGTCGGCGCGCCATCGCTGTATTGCGCGCGATAGGCGTTGAAATCGTAATCGAGCAGGATCGGGATCTCCCCCGACAGGACGCGCGCATAGGCGGTCTGCTTCGGCACGATGGGCTGATTGGCCTGCAGGCGGCGGAAGAAGGCCATCGCCGGGTCGAAATTCTCGTAAGTCCCGCCCAGCGCCAGGTTGACCGCGACCACGCCCACCTGGCCGACGGCGGCGGAGGTCGGGTCGAGATAGCCGACCATCCCGCGATAGGCCGGGTTCAGGAGGTCGTTCCAGCTCTGCGGTACCGGGCGATTGCCGAGCGCGCGGGTGTTCACGAACAGGCCCAGCGTGCCGGAGTGGATGGTGAACCAGTGGCCGTCCTCATCCTTCAGCCCGGCCGGGATACGATCGAAGCGCGCCGGCTTGTAGGGGGCGAGCACGCCCGCCTCGCGCGCCTGAGGGCCCACCTGGCCGCCGAGATAGACGACATCGGCCACAGGGCGCGCGCGTTCGGCGATCAGCGCCGCCAGGGCCTGGCCGGAATTCTTGTTGTCGGGCGGCACGGTCAGGCCGATCCGGCTTTGCAGCAGCCGCAGCATCCCGCCCCAATCCGCCCATTCCGGGGGGCAGTTGTAGCAGGTGGCGCGGGCGGCCTGAGCGGCGGCCGGGCTGGCGGCCAGACCGGCGGCAAGGCCGGACAGCATCATTTGGCGACGATTCATGGTCGTATCTCCGATCGGCTGCGGGTCAGCTCTCGACCTCGGTTGGGGCGTAGAGGCCGGGGATCTTGGTGATGTCGTGCAGCGCGAGGCCATCGAGCGTCAGCAGCCGGCTGGCATGCGTGCCATCCGGATGCAGCAGATGCTCGACCGCGCCGAGCAGCTTGCTGCCGAGGCTCGGCTGCTGCTCCTCACCCACGATGAAGGAGATGGCGGGGCCCCAGATCTGGCGCAGGCCCGCGGGCGCGTGGTCGCGCCACTGATGGATATGGCCGGACGCGACGAAGCGCGGCGCCGTGGAGCCGAAGGCGCGCAACACCTTGTCCCGGGCTGGCGCCAGGACGGACCAGTAATTCATCTCGGCATCGTCGAGGCGATCCCGGCAGAGCGGTTTGTGGAGAAAGAGGGCAACGGCTCGTCCATCGGCGCCGACGACCGCATTGGCCAAGGCATCGGCCTGCGCTGCTTCCTCCGCCAAGCCACTGCCCATGGTCTGCGTATTGAGCCCGATCAGGCGCCAGCCCGGCACGTCTTCGACGAAGTGGTCCGGGCCGAGGACAGCGCGCCAGCGCGCCAGCCTTTCGGCGCTGGTCACCTGCGGGGAGTCCAGTTCAGCGAAGTCCCCGACATCGTGGTTGCCGGGGATGACGAGGCAGCGCGTGGGCAGGCGTGCCAATTGCTCGGCGGCAAAGCGGAGGTCGTCCTCGCTGTCAGCGCCATCGAGCGAGATGTCGCCCGTACAGATGAGGAGATCCGGCGGATTTCTGTGGAGCCAAGCGCACAGGGTCTCGAAATTGTCCTGGAACTGCGGACGCCTCTCGGAGAGGTGGGTATCGGAGATCTGAATAATCCGAACCGTCATGGCCAACCTCGAATTGCGATGCGTGACGGCTCAACGACGCCAAGGACCGAAGCGCGGTGGCGGACAAATTGAACGCACGCGCTGCTAGACAAGAATTGGCCCGGGCGCGTGTCAGAGCGTTGGCATCGACATGAAGCTTCCATGGCAAGGATGGGCGCTTTTGAATCGCTGTCACCCTTCGGCTCGGCGCGGACCGTTTCCGCTTGCTAGAGCCGGCCAAGTTCAACGTTGCCAATCGCGATATCCGTGCCGAGCGCATCGCGCCGCTGGGTGCTTCGCGCCGGCCCCATTTCCCGGGGATGAGCACAAGCCACCCGATTCCCTGGCCCGGATTGTGACCGCTGGTGTCCGATATGATGCCGCGTGTTGCGCAGGGACGGAGCCGTCCCGCAAGCGCGCCCGGGCGGCCTTGCACCGCTTGGCCGTGGCTGCGACCTGACAGGAAGGATGGCGTCGTTGGAGCCAGTATCATTCTGACCCGAAGGCATATCTGCCCAGAAGCGGATATCCGGATCCCTAGCCCCCGCGGCCCGACTGGCCTCTCCGGTCGCCGCGGGGTGGGAAGGCCCGCTCGTACCTGCTGAAACC
>JBIKSZ010000347.1:0-3179 GCA_044348345.1 Roseomonas sp.
GCTCTCCGGCATGCGGCTCGACCTCGGGTTCAGCAGGGCCGGCCGTCTTGGTGTCGCGGGCCGACGCCATTGCGAAGACGCGGACGCCCAGGAGCGTCACGTTGCCCGGCAAGCGTACCGATCCAGCGGGCGGCGGTTGAACGCGGAGACCCGAGTGCGGCCGCCTGCCCGGTAGCGTGCTCGGCCCCTCCCATCCCAGGGCGATCCTCGCCGCGCCCCAGCCGGCCGGCGGGATCTCGACCGTCGTCAACGGCGCACGCGAATCGACACCCCGTGCCACGACATCGCCGCGGGCCAGTCGGGCGGCCAGCATCCCCGGCAGCGCAGCCCGCCGCTCGGCACGCCGGGTCCGCGCGGCCGCGATCCGCTGGGCGGTCTCAGCCTCGTGCGCGCGGCACTCCGACACCAGCGCTTTCAGCTCGGGCGGCGGAGGCAGACCGCCGAACACCGCGGCGGCGACGGGATGCACCGCATCGGCGGGCACGCGCGTCCATGGCGAGGGCTGCGGCTGCATGCCCGGGAGATCCTTCGCCGCGTTGTCGTCGTCCGGGAACTGCGCCTCCGTCCAGGCGACCGGAAACAGCGCCGCCGCGGCCTCGAGGAGCGTCCACCCTTCGGGCGGCGGTATGGAGGGTGCGGCAGGTGACGATTCGGCTGGGGGCATGGTCCTTGCTGTCGCAAGCATATGCTGGGGGTCGCTGACCATAGCGCCGGTGAGACGGGGGCGACAGCACACGGCCCGCGATGTCGATTTTGTCGCTTGCGCGCGTGCGAGAAGGGAAAGGCATTTCGGCCCCTCTCTCACTCATTCTGACCGACAGTCCCCATCTCCCTGCTCGCGCGCACAAGCGACAAATGCGACACAGCAGACAGTGCCAGGACGACGCCGCGAGTCCGCCGCGGCAGTGCGTTGCGGTGTGGAATCCGTCTGGGGTAGTTTCTCGATACGTCAAGGAACTGCGGTCGCAGCACCGCAACGATCGGCGCATGAGCTTGCGGCGGCTCACCTAGCCCGGCCGCGACGCCGGCCTCGGCTTCGAGGCCATGGTTCCTTCCTGGGCCTGTCGTATGCGGGGGGCCATCGCGCGCAAGGTCGCTAGCGGTAGGGGATAATCGAGGTTGCCAAGTCATGAGGATCGTCGCGTAAACGATTCATGCGACTCAATTTTGATCCGATGCCAGGTGCAAACCGATTGCCAGGCCTCAGCCATGGTAGGAGATGCCGGTGCCAGAGCGCATCACCTCCGCCCGTGAGGTCGCCCGTCACCTGGGGCTTTCGCACACGGCGATCCAGAAGGCTGAGCAAGTAGGCCGCATCCGCCGCGAGGCGGACGGCTCCTGGGACGTCGAGCGTGTCCGCCGCGATATGATCGCATCAGCCGTGCCGGGACGCTCGCCCCTGGCGACGCCGGGTGATGAGACGCCGCTGGGGCGACTGACGCTGGCGCGGCTTGCCCTCGGCGTTGAGGCGCAGCGGCTGGCCATGGATGAGAAGAAGGGCCGCCTCATGGACATCACGGCCGCCAACCACCGCGTCGATGAAGTCGCCGCCGGCATGCGCGACGCGGTGCTGAACTGGCCGGCGCGAGTTTCGGGACAGATCGCTGCCGAAATCGGCCGCGATCCGCATCTCGTGCAGACCATCCTGCAGGAGCAGATGAACGCGCTGCTGCTGGAGGTCGCCGATCGGCTGGATCCCGCAGATTGATTCTTGTTCCGAAGGTCCGGAACGCGATCTGCCACGCACCGATGGACGTTGCTGACGCCGCGTCGGTCGAGACCAGGTGATAGAGCAGACAGGCAACATTCCCGTCAGAACGAGGCTCCGGGAACCGCGTCCGCCTCGTGGAGCCAATCCGGCGCGTCTACCCTACGGAACGTCCAGGCGCGTGTTCCGAAGCAGGAACCTCCCCGCGATGCGGATCGGGATCGGTGCACCCGAGAATGGCGCTTCGGACGTGCCCGGCGCCTGTGCGTGGATATGCAGATGCGGTTCGCTGCTGGCGCCGGAATTGCCCACCTCGCCGATCACCGCGCCCGGTTCGACCCTGGTCCCCACGCGAACGCTGAGCGAGCCGCGGCGAAAGTGACCGAGCACGATGTCCGCCCCTGCGCAGCGCAGAATGATGTGATTGCCGGCCAGGTGACGGTCATCCTGCTCAGGCACCTGCATGTCCGGCAGGCCATCGACAGCGACCACCACCTCGCCGGCGCAGGGCGCCAGAACAGGCATGCCGAAGATGCGATACCGCTCCGGGTTTGCCGGCATCACGCCGTCGGCACGCGAGCCCCAGCCACCGATGGCGACCAAATCCACGCCATAGGCCGTGCCACGCCAGGCCCGATGCGCGGGGATGCTCTGGTCGAGCGCATCGGCATGGGCGTTGCGCGTCGTCCCGGCCCCGCCATTTGCGACAAGATAGCGCCCGGGACCCAGCGGCGAAGCGAGATGCATCGACGGCCCATCCGGCATGGCGGCCTCGGACAGGGCTTGGCGGGTCGTGTTCGCCGCGACCAGGCCGAGTGTCGCGAAACCCGCCGCGACCACCCAGCCGAGGATGCCTGCCGGCCAGATCGTTGCGCGCTTCCTCCGCAGCAGGCTCGTGGCCACCGCGGTCATCAGCAGCGCGCCCAGGACGTGCGGCGTCCACCATGCCGGAAAGAGCCAGAGGCCGGCATAGCCGAGGGCAATGATCCCAACTCCGGTGCCGATGGCCATGGTCCAGAAGCCAAGGAGGCTGCGTGGCGGCCAAATGGCAATCCAGGCGACGCAGAGGAGAGGCGCAAGCGTCTGGAGCGCATAGAGCGTCAGCACGGTCCGGCGCCCCGAGGTGCGACACGACCGCGATCAGCAACCACCCAGGGATCGCCGCGCCACAGCAGCACTGCAGCGATAAGGCCCAGGATGCCGACGAGCAACGCGAAGGGTCGCGCCGTCTCGGCGGTGGGCATCACCGGGATGATGCCGGCCCAGGCATTGATCGCGGTATGCAGCACCAGCGCTGGCAGGACAGACTGGCAGGTCATGCAGGCCAGCCACGCAAACAGCACCGACAGCACCACCGAACTGAGCAGGAACAGCGCGAGCGGCATGTCAGATTGCACCGTGTCCGCCATGAAGAACAGCGGCAGGTGCCATACGCCCCACAGCACGCCGACGACCAGGCCCGCCCAACGCC
>JBIKSZ010000131.1:0-10577 GCA_044348345.1 Roseomonas sp.
CGGTGGTCGCCGTATCATTACGCTGTCACCCGTACAGGCCGCGCGCGGCATGGCCGAGGTCGCCACGCGCGGCCTGGTGGGCCGTGTGCGGATCGCCGTGCGATCCTATGACGCGCCGATCGAAGGGCGCTTCGACCTGGCCTATGGCATCGAAAGCCTGATCCACAGCGCCGATCCCGCGCGCACCGTCGCCAACCTCGCTGCGGCGCTCGCCCCTGGCGGGCATCTGGTGATCGTGGACGACATGCCGGAGGAACGGCTGCCAGACGAGGCCGCCGCGCGCCTCGACCGGTTCCGGCGCTTCTGGCGCTGCCCGGTCGCACCGACGCGCGCCGGCTGGATCGCTGCCTGCCGCGCCGCGGGGCTTGAGCCCGTGGCGGAGCGCGATCTCAACCCGCTGCTGCAGGTGCGCGGCATGGAGGAACTGGCGCCGCGGCTTGCCGCGCTGGAACGCCGCGCCCGCCTGCCGCGGCTGCTTGGCCTTGGCCTGCGGCGGGAGGCGGAGATCGGCGGCCTGCTGCTGGAAACGCTGCAGACCGAGGGCTTCGTCCGCTACCGCATCCTGGCGGCGCGGAAGCCCTAGCGCCTGATCCGCGAAGGCGGACTCGCCGGAGCGGTGAATCAGTCGCTGGAACTGGGCCGTCTGGCGGCAGGCGGCACAGGTCGCTAGGTTCGCGCCCATGCCGCACCCGATGATCCGTACCAGCCGCGAGGGCGACATCGCCCTTGTCACGATTGACCGCCCGGCGAAGCGCAACGCGCTCGACCTGCCGATGTGGATCGCGCTTGCCGAGGCGATGGAGGCGGCGTCTGCCGACGACACGCTGCGCTGCGTCGTGATCCGCGGCGCGGGGGAGGAGGCGTTCAGCGCCGGCGCCGACATCACCGCCTTCGAACGCGAGCGCGGCACGCCCGAGCGCGAGGCGGTCTATGCGCGCGAATTGTCGCGCTCCTTCCAATCCGTGCGGCGCTGCGTGCATCCGGTGGTCGCGGCCTGCCGCGGCTGGACGATGGGCGGGGGCTGCGGCATCGCGACCATGTCCGATTTCCGCGTCGGCGGCCCGGGCACGCGCATGGCCATCCCGGCGCGTAACCTCAGCCTGTTCTACCATCCCGCCGAGCTCGATCCGCTGCTGCAGTCGGTCGGCTATGCGGTCACCTGCGAGCTGCTGATCGAAGGCCGCGTCTTCACCGGCGAGGAAGCCTTCCAGAAGGGCTTGCTGACGCGCCTGGTGCCCGATGAGTCCGTGCAGGCGGAGGCCATGGCGCTCGCGCAGCGCATCGCGCAGGGCGCGCCGCTGTCGAACCGCTTCCACAAGGCAATGCTGCAGAAGCTGCGCGGCGAGTTGCCGCTGACCGAGGCTGATCTCGCCGGTGTCGGCGACTTCGCAGGTACCGAGGATTTCCGCGAGGCGACGCGCGCCTTCATCGAGAAGCGCAAACCGGTCTGGCGCGGCCGCTGACGATGTGATGGCACGGGGCCGGGGAGCCTGGAGCCGCCTGTACCGAACGGCGATCGCGGTCATCTGCATCCGAACGATCAGGCGGTATCGTCCCGAACCCTTATCGCCCGACACAAAGCGACGCTCAGGCTGTGGCCGGCGCCGGCCAGCAACATGTTGAAGCGCAGTCCAGTCGCGCGCGAGCAGCCGACCTCCTCAATGGCAAGCCCGGGCTTCGCCCGCGCAGCCTGGAAGCTCTCGCGAGCGTCCTACAAGCCAGCACTTTCAGGCCTGCGGTTCACCGTCACGCCGTCGCGCCTGCGTTTCGGCGTAGCAGCGCCATCAGCGGCTCCGGATGCGGCAGGTCCTCCGCCGACCAGCAGCGCGCGATCACAGCGTCGGCGTCGCACCAGGGCGATCCCCATGCCGCCTGCGCGCCCACCTTCGCCTCCAACTCGGCATCCGTCATCGGCCGATCGGGCAGGCTGCGACCCATCGGCACATGCAGCTCGCGCTGGCCGCCGACGAAGTCCGCCACAAGCGTCGCGCCCTCCACCGAGATGGCGGAATCCTCCACCACGACGACGCGGGTGCGGAGCGCGAGAATGGCTGGGTCCATCACGGCCGCATCGGTCAACTCCCCCGGGCCGATGCGGCCGCGCAGCAGCGCCGCGGCGCAGACGTGCTGCGCCGAGACCGTCGCCTCCCTGCCCGTCGTGATGTCGGGCCGGTCGGCGCGGATGCGGAGCAAGGGATGGCCGCGCACCTCCAGGCGGAGCAGTGCGGCCGCGTCGAAGCCAGGCTCCTCCCGCAGCGCAAGGCAGGCATCCACGACCGGGTGCAGCACGACGCCGACCGGATAGGCCTTCGGCGAACTGCGCAGCGTCTCCCACGCGCTGCCGAGGCCGTCGGTGATGCGCGCTGGCTCCGCGCCGGCGGCCATCACGGACAGGAAGCCGAAGCGGCCGGTGAGCGGTGCTGCAGGGGCGGCGATCCCGGCCTGGGCGTAGAGGGCGGCGTGCAGCCCGGCGCGGGCGGCCGCACCGACACCGGTGCTCTTGGCGGGCCCAGCGAGGGTTTCGACCAGGCCCGCGGATTGCGCGGCCGCGTGGCCGATCGCCCAGCCGATGCGCTCCGGAGGCAGGCCGAGGATACGCGCGCTGGCCAGCGCCGCCCCGAACACGCCGCAGGTCGCGGTGATGTGGAACCCCCCCGCATAATGCCCGGGATGCGTTGCGTTGCCGATCCGGCACGCGCCTTCCAGGCCGGCGATGATGGCCGTCAGTAGCGTGCGGCCATCGGCGCCCGCCATCTCGGCGGCGGCCAGCGCGGCGCCGACGACAACCGGGCCGGGATGCATCACGGTCGGCAGGTGCTGGTCGTCATAGTCCTGCACATTTGCTGCAGCCGCGTTCATGAACGCTGCCGTGGCAGGGTCGGTCCGGCCGCCGCCGATTTCGCTTGCAGCCGGTCCGCCGGACAGGCCGCGCAGCACCGCGGAAAAGGAAGCGATCATCGGGTCGGCGCGGCCGCCGAGCGCGCAGCCTGCCACGTTGAGCAGGTTGCGCCGCGCGGCGTGGCGCAACTCCTGCGGAAGATCCGCCCAGCCGAGGCCGGAGGCGAAGCCGGCGAGGGCGGAGGTCGGGGGGTCGAGGACGATCCCGCTCATGCCATGCTCCCACCCGCCAGGCGCTGGCATGGCTCATCGGCGCTGGCGTTCTGCGACATGGATACCTCCAGGAAGGCCGGCAGCAAGGTGCATGCCAGCCCGAGTAGGGGCGCGACCCTGAGCGTGGGCCCTGGGTCGGGGGGCGGTGGACGCTACGCTTTGGAACACACGGCGCAACCGTGTCCTTGGCGAGGACACGGCGACACGGAGCTGACGGCGTCCACCACTGCGAAGAGTTGCTCCGCGCCGCCTGGCACGTGGAACGCCGGTCAACTGGGGCAGCTCGAGCACGTCTGCTTGGAGGCGCGGTTGAGCCCGCCCTGGCACGCGCCTTGCTCACCTGCCCCGGCGGGACGGACCGGCCGAACGCGGCCGGCCCGCGCACCGCCGGGAGGAAGGAACATGCTGGGTCGTCGTTCGGTCACGCATCTCATGTTGGGCGCGATGGCAGCTGGCGCGCTGCCCGCCCATGCGCAGGGCTGGGCGCCAAGCCGGCAGGTGCGGATCATCGTTCCCGTGGCGCCTGGCGGCACGACCGACCTGCTCGGGCGGATGCTCGGCCAGCGCTTCACCGACACGGTCGGGCAGTCCGCGGTGGTTGAGAACCGCGCCGGCGGCGCGATGGTGGTCGGCACCGACATGGTGGCGAAGTCGGCACCGGACGGCCACACGCTGGGGGTGCTGCTCAGCACGCACACGGTGAACGCCGTCGCTGTCCCGAACCTGCCCTACGATTCTGTCAGGGATTTCACGCCGATCGCGCATCTCGCGAACTTCCCCGGCGTGCTCACGGTCCACCCGAGCGTGCCGGTGCGCAACGTCGCGGAATTCATCGCCTTCGCGCGGGCGAATCCAGGCCGGCTGAGCTACGGCATGCCGGGCCCCGGCACGTCCGGCCATCTCACCATGGAACTGCTGAAGCGGCGCGCCGGCCTCGACATCGTCGGCGTGTCCTATCGCGGCGGCGGCCCGGCGCTCAACGACCTGATCGCCGGCCATATCCAGGTGATGATCAACAGCCCCGCCTCGAGCAAGCAGCACGCCGATGGCGGGCGCATTCGTGCCCTGGCCACCACCGGCAGCCGCCGGTCCGACGCCTTCCCCGACCTGCCGACGCTGGCTGAGGCTGGGCACCGGGATGTCCAGACCTATGAGTGGTACGGGCTTTTTGCTGCGGCCGGCACGCCGGAGCCGATCGTACGCTACTGGCATGCGGAGACAGCGCGCGCTCTCCTCGTGCCCGAGCTCCGCTCCCGCCTCACTGGCCTCGGTGCCGAGATCGGTGAGGGCTCGCCGGAGGATTTCGCGGCGTTCCTCGGCCGTGAGCGCGAGTTCTGGGGGCCGCTCATCCGCGAAATCGGCGTGCGGATCGAGTGACGATGATGACGTTCGGTCTCGCCGGTAGGGTCGGCATCATCACCGGCGCGAGCCGTGGCATCGGCGCCGCCACCGCCCGAATCCTGGCTGCGGAGGGCATGCGCGTCGTGCTCGCGGCCCGCTCCGCCGATGCAATGGCGGAGGTTGCCGAGAGCATCGCCGCGGCGGGTGGCGAGGCGGCGATCGAGGTCGCGGATCTGTCCGCGCCAGGCGCGGCGGAGCGCTGCGTTGCCACCGCGCTCGACCGCTTCGGACGGCTCGACCTGGTCGTGAACAATGCAGGCGCGACGAAGCGCGGCGACTTCCTCGCCCTCACCGACGCGGACTGGGCCGACGGCTTTGGCCTCAAGCTGTTCGGCGCGGTGCGGCTCTGCCGCGCGGCCTGGCCGGCGCTGCGTGAGCAGCGTGGTGCGATCGTGAATATCGCGGGTGTCGGCGGCCGTGTGGCGAGTGCCGAGTTCACCATCGGCGGCGCGGTCAATGCCGGCATGATGAACCTCACCAAGGCACTGGCGGACCGTGGCGTCGTGGACGGTGTGCGGGTGAACGCGATCAACCCGGGCAGCGTGGCGACCGACCGCCTCACCACGCGGATACGGGTGCGTGGGGAGGAGCTCGGCCTGGACGAGGCAGCCGCCGCTGTGCGGCTTGCCGCTGAGACCGGCGTTGCCCGCTTCGGCGCGCCGGAGGAGATCGCGCGCGTCGTCGCCTTCCTGGCGAGCGACGCTGCAGGCTACATCCAGGGTGCGCTACTCGACGTGGATGGCGGCTGGGTGCGCGCGGTCTAGGTCCCGTTGGACAAGGCTGGCGGCGGAAGGCTCGCGCGCAGCTGGCGGAGGAGGAACGCGTGTCGCGCATCGTCGGCTTCGTGGGTGTCGGGGCGATGGGTGGGCCGCTGGCGCGCCGTCTGCTCGGTGCGGGCGTCCGCACCCTGGTGCATGATCGCGATGCTGCGGCCGCTGCGGCGCTTGGCGCGCTTGGCGCGGAAGTGGCTGACACGCTCGATGCGCTCGCGCCGGCGGAGATCGTCTGCGCCTGCCTGCCGACGCCCTATGCGGTGCGCGAGGTTGCCGCCGCGCTGCCTGGCCCGGCGCCAGGTACCAACCGCATCTGGATCGACTGCTCGACGACCGGCCCCGCCATTGCGCGCGAGGTTGCTGCCGCTCTGGCGGCGCGCGGCATCGCCGCGTTGGACGCGCCAGTCTCTCAGGGGCACGGGCGCTCGCTCGCTCTCTATGTCGCCGGCGCACCCGAAGCGGTTGCAGCGGCTCGGCCAGTGCTGGACGTGCTGGGCGACCGTATCTTCGTCGTTGGGGCGGAGCCCGGGCTGGGGCAGATGCTGAAGGTGGTGAACAATCTCCTGAATTTCGTCGCCTTTGCCGCGACCTGCGAGGCGGCGGTGCTCGGCGTGAAGGCCGGTCTCGACCCAGCGCAGATGATGGCAGCGATCAGTCATGGCAGCGGGCGCAATTCTTCGACCGACGGCAAGTTCCCCTCCGCCGTGCTGACGCGTCGCTTCGACTGGGGCGCCCCGACCACGATCGCGGCCAAGGACATCGCGCTGTGCCTCGCCGAGGCGGATCGGCTCGGCCTTCCGATGCCGCTCGGCGCGGCGACGGAGCAGCTCTACCGGATGTGGATGGCCGACCATGCGGAGGAGGATTTCACAACCCTTATCCGCATGATGGAAGCCTGGGGCGGCGTTGAGGTGCGCGCGCCCTGACGGGGAAGGGGACGGGGGCGGCGCTCAGCGCGCCGTCTGGCCGCCGTCGAGCACGTAATGCTGCCCCGTCGCGAAGGAAGCCGCGTCAGAGGCAAGGAATACGGCGAGGGGACCGATATCCTCCGGCGCGCCGAAGCGGCCGATCGGGATCTGCCGCAGGCTCGCCGCGGCCGCCTTCGGATCCTCGCGGTAGCCGGCGTTGAGGTCCGTGTTGATCCAGCCTGGGCAGATCGCGTTCACACGCACGCCCTGCGGCGCCCAGTCGATCGCTAGCGCGCGCGCGAAGCTCAGCACCGCGCCCTTGGTCATGCAGTAGACCGAGTTGCCCGGCGCGCCGACCAGGGCATAGATTGAGGAGAGCAGGATGACGCTGCCAGCGCCCCGGGCGATCATGCGCGGCCCGACCGCATGGCAAGCGGAGAGCACGCCGCCGATATTCACCGCCATCAGCCGTTGCCACTCGTCGGGCGCCAGCTCGGTGAACGGCTTGAGCTGATGGATGCCCGCCGAGCAGACGAGTGTGTGGATCGGCCCCAGCTTGTCCTCGCAGGTCTCCACCGCCGCATCGATGTCCTGACGGCTCGTCACATCGCCAGAGAGCACCAGGTGCCGCGCGCCGGTCGCGGCCAGCGCGTCGCGCGTTTCCGCAAGCGCCGCCGCGTCGCGGCCGAGCACCGCGACAGCGGCGCCGGCCGATGCGAGGGCGAGGGCGATGGCGCGGCCAATGCCGCGGCTGCCGCCGGTGACGAGGGCGACGCGGCCCTCAAGCGAGAAGCTATTCATGCTGAGAGCCTTGCCTTACCGATCGCGACTGGCAGATCGCCGCGCTCCACCGCGACCACGCGGAAGATCGCCGCCGCGCCGTCCCGCCACGCCTCGGTGCGCAGCGTATCGCCGGGCAGGGCGGGTGCGGTGAAGCTGCACGACATCGCGCGGACCAGCCGCGGGTCGCCCGCTGCGAGGCGCTGTACCAGCGCGTTGCAGGCGATGCCGAAGGTGTTCATGCCGTGCAGGATGGGGGCCTGAAAGCCCGCGCGACGCGCTGCCTCTGGGTCCGCGTGCAGCGGGTTGCGGTCACCGAGCAGGCGGTAGAACAGCGGCTGGCCCTGCATCGTTCGGAATGTCGCGGTCACATCCGGCGCTCGCGCGGGCAGTTCGGGTGGCCGCGTGGTGGGGCGGTCCTGCCCGCCGAAGCCACCCGCGCCGCGCGCCACCGACGTCCAGCGCAGCGTCGCCAGCAGGGCGCCGTCCGCCGCGTCATGCACCGTCATCGCGGCGGTGATGATGGCCGGGCGGCCGGGCCCCTTGTCGGTCAACTCCTCGATGCGGAGGGTCGAGGCGCAGCGCCCATGCCAGGGCAGGTCGCGGTGCAGCTCGAAGCTGTGCGCACCGTGCAGCACCAGCTCCTCGCGCGTGACGCCCTGCAGGATGTGGCGGTAGTCCCAGGCGAGCAGCGTGGCGAGCGACGGCAGTGGCGCCGGCGCGGTGCCAAGCGCCAAGGGCCGCGTCGCCGCGTCCTCCGCGGCGCCGCAGCACAGCGCATAGAGGCAGGCCAGCGTCTCGTCATAGGTGAAGTGGCGCCGCCACGGCCCGGCCTGCGTCAGCGCCTGGAGCGGGATGGCGGGCAGCCCCATCGCGGCACCGACCTCAAGCGCACGCTCCTCCAGCAGCGGGGGCTCGACCTGCGCGGTGGCGCCTTCGGGTGACGTCGTCACTGGATGCGGATGTTCGCGGCGCGGACGATGTCGGAGGTCACCGTGTTCTGTTCCTGCAGGAAGGCGAGGAAGGCTTCCGGCCCATCGAGGATCGGCGTCGTGCCGAGCGTCTCGAAGCGTTGCGCGACCTCGGGCCGCCGTGCCGTCCCGCGCACCGCCGCATCGATGCGCTCCACATAGGCGCGCGGGAGGCCAGCTGGTGCGATGACGCCATACCACTCGACCGAGTCATAACCCGGCAGGTTCAGCGCCTCGGCGACCGTCGGCACATCCGGCGCGAGGGCGACCCGCCGCGGCGCGGCCACCGCCAGCATGCGCACGCCGCCACTGGCCACATGCGGCATCATGGAGGCGAAGTTGGACAGGCCGAAATCGGTCTCGCCGGCGAGTGTCGCGGCATTGGCGGGCCCGCCGCCGCGATAGGGCACATGGACGAGATCGGACTGGGTGAGCAGGGACAGCCGTGCGCCGCCGATGTGCTGCGCGGTGCCGACGCCGGAGGTGGCATAGCTCATCGTCCCGGGCCGTGCCCGCGCAGCCGCGATCAGATCGGGCAGTGTGCGGAAGGGTGATCGGCCGGCCACCGTGATGCTGTTGGGTGCGGAGATTACGTTGGTGATCGCGGTGATGTCGCGCGTCGCATGGTAGGGCGGCGGCGACATGAGGATGGGGTTCGTGACGTGGCTGCTGCTGACAACGGCAATGGTGTGGCCGTCCGGTGCCGCGCGAGCCAGCTCCACCGTTCCGACCGAGCCACCGGCGCCCGCCCGGTTTTCCACCACGACCGGCACGCCGAGCGCCTCGGAGATTCCGGGGGCGAGGAGGCGCGCCGTCACGTCGCTGCCGCCGCCTGGGGCGAAGGTGACGATCAGGCGGACGGGCCGGCTGAACACCGCATCCGCCCGGGCCAATGAGGGGAGGGCAAGTGCGACAGCGCTAAGGGCTGCGCGGCGCGAGATGTCCATGGCTTCGCTCCTACCTTCCGTGTCGCCCTGCGGCGCAAGCGGACTTCGACCCCACGACGATGTCGTTGCTGCGGATCTCAGCAAGCAACATGCCAGACGGCTGGTGGTGCTTCGTGATCGGCACAATGGCAGAGGGCCGGGGTAGGTGATCGCCGGCCCTCGGTCCTGCCAGCGTTGGGTCGGCCGCAGGAGGCCCCCATCGCGCAGCCGCCTCATGCCAAGTCGAAGGTTGAGAGCCGCTTGTAGAGATGCGAGCGCGAAATGCCGAGTTCCGCCGCCGCGCGCTTCTTGTTGCCTCCGGCGCGATGCAGGGCATCCCGGATCAGGCCGACCTCCATCTCTTGCTGCGCCTCTCGCAGACGTGGCGCGACAGCCGGCACCGACACGTCTGCCGGCAGGAGCGCAGGCGGCGGCTCCGAGGGGACCGACACGATCGGCGCTGCCGCCATCGTCGTCGCGGGCTGCGCCACCGCGAGATGCGCGAAGTCGGCCGGTGTCAGCCGGTCGCCCTCGGCGAAGATCAGCGCACGTTCGACCGCATGGCGCAGCTGGCGGACATTGCCGGGCCAGGGCAGGCGCGAGAGGAAGGCCTCGGCTTCCGGCGTAGGTTCCAGCGAGCGACGGCCATGCGTCTCCGCGAGTTGTGCCAGGAACTGGCGCACCAGCAGCGGCAGATCGCCAGGACGCTCGGAGAGCCGCGGCACATTGAGGCTCACGGCGCTGATGCGATAGTAGAGGTCGAGGCGAAAGCGCCCCTGCTCAACCAGGCTTGGCAGGTCATGGTGCGTCGCGGTGATCAGGCGGAAATCCACGGGAACGACACGGTTGCCGCCAACCGGCTCCACTGCGCGTTCCTGCAGGACGCGCAGCAGCTTCGCCTGCGTCTCGAGCGGCATGTCGCCAATCTCGTCGAGGAAGATGGTGCCGCCCTCGGCCTGCTCGAACCTGCCCTTTCGGCCCTTGCGGTCGGCACCGGTGAAGGCGCCGGGCGCGTAGCCGAAGAGCTCGCTCTCCACCAGCGTCGCGGGGAGCGCCGCGGCATTGACGGCGACCAGCGGCCCGGCGCGGCGGGGCCCAAGCCGATGTAGCGCGCGCGCGACCAGTTCCTTGCCCGTGCCGCTGTCCCCCGTGACAAGGACTGGGACGTCAAGCGGCGCGACCTTGCGGATGCGGTCGCGCAACACGACCATGGCCGGGCTCTCGCCGATGATCTCCTCGATCCCCTGCCCGGCTCCCCCCTGGCCCCGACGCAGAACATCGGCCTGCTTGCGGTAGAAGTCGACCTCGCGCTCCAGCGCGTTGATGCGGCAGGACAGTTCTTCGACCTGCTCGGGGCCGCGGAACATCACGCGGCCGATCGCGCCGATGACCTTGCCGCCGCGCTTGATCGGCACGCGGGAGACCACGCGTTCCTGCCCACGCATGCGCTGGATATGGCCGATCTCCGACTTGCCTGAGCGCAGCACGTCGGGCAGGCGCGTATTCTCAATGACTTCGCGCACCGGGCGGCCGGCACCCTCGCCATGGCCGAGACCGAAGAACGCCTCATGCACTGGCGGGATGAACGCGACGCGCGCGGAGGCGTCGATCACCGTCATCGCCTCGAAGGGGTCGGTGACGAGGTGGTGCACCACGTCCCAGGCGAAGTCCACGGAGGCGACGAATTCGAACACCGTGTCGCTCGGC
>JBIKSZ010000010.1:0-32683 GCA_044348345.1 Roseomonas sp.
GGACGGGCGCAACATGCTCGACCCCGACGTGGACCTGAACGAGCTGCGCGCGAAGGTCGGCATGGTGTTCCAGAAGCCCACCCCCTTCCCGATGACGATCTACGAGAACATCGCCTTCGGCGTGCGCCTGCATGAGAAGCTCTCCAAGGCGCAGATGGACGATCGGGTGGAATGGGCGCTCTCGCGCGCGGCCATCTGGGGCGAGGTGAAGGACCGGCTGAACAGCTCGGCCCTCGGCCTGTCGGGCGGGCAGCAGCAGCGGCTGTGCATCGCACGCACCATCGCGGTGCGGCCGGAGGTGATCCTGTTCGACGAGCCGACATCGGCGCTCGACCCGATCAGCACGCTGAAGATCGAGGAGCTGATCGACGAGCTGAAGCGCGACTTCACCATCTGCATCGTCACGCACAATATGCAGCAGGCAGCGCGCTGCGCCGACCAGGTGGCGTTCTTCTACCTGGGCGAGTTGGTGGAGGTCGCGCCAGCCGCGCAGATGTTCACCGCCCCGCGCGAGAAGCGCACCCAGGAATACATCACTGGCCGGTTCGGCTGACGCGGTCCGATGACCGGAGGGCCGGAAGGCCCGAAGGTCTGAATCGGCCAGCAACCGAAAATGAGGAAGATCATGCCGCAGGACCAGCCCGAGCACATTGTCCGCTCCTACGACGAGCAGCTGCGCAAGTTGCGCGAGATGGTCGCGCGCATGGGCGGGCTCGCGGAACGCCAGGTGCATGACGCGACCTCCGCCCTGGTGCGGCGCGATGTCCAACTCGCGGCCCAGGTCGTCGCGCGCGACGCCGCGCTCGACGCGCTGGAGCGCGAGATCGAGACCTTCTGCATCCGCATCCTGGCCACCCGCCAGCCCATGGCCGGCGATCTGCGCTTCATCGTGGCGGCGATGAAGGTCAGTCACGACCTGGAGCGGATCGGCGACTACGCCCGGAATGGCGCGAAGCGCAGCATCGTCGTCGCGCAGCAGCCGCAGATGGGCAGCCTGAACGGCTTCCTGCGGATGTCCCAGTTGGTGCAGGAAAATCTGAAGCTCGCCATCGACGCGCTGGCCGGCGACGATGCTGAGGCGGCGGAGCGCGTCTGGGCGGCGGATGAGCCGGTGGATGACATCTACAACGGCATCTTCCGCGAGATGCTGACCCACATGATGGAGGATCCGCGCAACATCACCGCGGCGACCCATCTGCTGTTCATCGCCAAGAACCTGGAGCGCATCGGCGACCACGCGACCAACATCGCCGAGACCGTGCATTTCGCCGTCCGTGGGGCGGCGCTGCCGGAGGACCGCCCGAAGGCGGATGCCTCTGCCTCCGCTGTCGCGCAGCCGCCTGGGTGAGGCAAGGCACGCCATGTCGGACCGCACGGGCAACCTCGCCAAGCCGGTGATCCTCGTCGTCGAAGACGAGGCGTCGCTGCTGACGCTGCTGCGCTACAATCTGGAAAAGCAGGGCTTCCGGGTGGAGGAGGCGGCCGACGGGCAGGAAGCCCTGCTCCGCGTCGCGGAAACCAAGCCCGATCTGATCCTACTGGACTGGATGCTGCCCAGCCTTTCTGGGATCGAGGTCTGCCGCCAGATCCGCCGCCGTCCAGCCACGCGCGACCTGCCGATCATCATGGTCACCGCCCGCACTGAGGACCAGGACGCGGTGCGTGCGCTCGACATCGGGGCGGATGACTACATCGCCAAGCCCTTCGCGATGGATGCGCTGCTGGCGCGGATCCGGGCCCTGCTGCGCCGCTCCGGCGCTGCGCCGGTGAAGGGGCGGCTCACCTGGCAGGATATCGTCATGGACCAGGATGCGCATCGCGTGACCCGCGCCGGTCGCTCGCTGCATCTTGGCCCGACCGAATACCGGCTGCTGGAGTTCTTCCTCCAGCACCCCGGCCGCGTCTTCTCGCGCGAGCAGGTGCTGGACGCGGTCTGGGGCCGCGACATCCATGTCGAGCCGCGCACGGTGGACGTCCATATCCGCCGCCTGCGCAAGGCCGTGAATGGCGAGGGGGAGGTGGATGTGATCCGCACCGTCCGTTCCGCCGGCTACGCACTCGACGTCGAGCAGTAATGGCCGCTCAGCGAGCCGGCTCCTCCGGCTGGTAGAGCTGCGTGAGGCTAAGGCGCTGCAACGCGTTGCGCGCGAGCGCCTCGATCTCGCGCCGGTCGGTGGTGTCGGGGTCCACGACCATCCAGGCCGCGGTCAGGCGGCGCCAGAATACGGCCAGGTCCAACAGCCGGTCGCGGTAGCGATCCTGCTCGTGGATCAGCCGCGTCGGCGCCTCGATCGGGCTCTGGCGGCGCATGGCCGCCTCGGCTTGGGCCAGGAGCGTCTCGGCGGTGCGTCGTGGGCGCGCGATCTGCGGCTGCAGCGTGTCGAGCGCGCAGGTGAGCAGGTCGCCGGCCCAGCGGCGATCGGTGCCGAGCGTCTCCCGCGTGCGGCGCAGCATCCGCTCCATGGCCGCATAGTCGGGCTGTGCCGCGGCGGCGGCCAGCACCCGGGCATGGGCATTCGCCAGCCGCTGCAGCCGCCGCGCCAGCGGGGCCATGGTGCCGATGGCGAAGCCATCCAGGGTGATGCAGCGCGCCACGGCCTGTTCGAACATGCCGGGGCCCGGCGGCACGCGGCGCATCGCCTCGGCCAGCGCAAGGCCTTCGTCTCCGGCGGTCTCGGCCAGCCGTTCCACCAGCGCGCTGGTGGCGGCGAAGAGGTGGTGGTCCTCCGGCAATTCGCTGTCATTCCCGAGCAGCGCCCCGGGTACGGGATCGCCCGGCTCGATCCGGTCCACGCAGCGCAGTGCCGTGGGGATCAGCCGCAGCAGCCGGAAGTCGCGGGTGCCGGGCGCGATGTCGAACAGCAGATGCGCGCTCTCGATGTCCACCACCATGCGCAGATGGGCGAAGGCGCGGACCACGCCGATGCCACCGCCGGCATCCCGCTCGAAGGCCAGGCCGGGTTCGCGCATCCAGGGGGCGGCGAAGTCGAAGCGCGGCGGTGGCCAGGCCTCGCCGGCCGGCACGCCGGGGAAGCGCACCGGGTCGAACCGCCGCGGGTCCGGCAGCCTCTCGGCGCTGGCAGGCGCCATGAAGGCGCCAGGATCGTGATTGGCTGCGCGGCTGGTCACGGCGCGACACTGGACGCCAAGGGGTTAAAAACTCCCCACAAGGCCGGGTCGCGCTGTGGCGGTGAGTCCGGCGTGGATACCGTGCTTGGGCGGCTCCGCGCCGGCGCCCAGGGCCTGCCATCGCTGCGGCGCGGGGCTTTCGGGCATGATGGCCGCCGCGCGATCGCCCGTTCTGATTGACGCAACCCACCCCGCCGGGCGACCTATGCGCCATTCCCGTTCCGGAGCGAATCCGATGTCTTTTGCCGCAGCCTCGTTTCCCCTCCGGCGCCGTGCCGCGCTCGCCGGCCTGGCCACGCTGCCGGCCATGTTGCTGGCCGGCTGCGCCGCCGAGCGTCCTGCTGCCGGCGGGCGGCCGTCGCAGCCGGTGCGCCTCGTCTTCTTCGAGGATGACAGCCTGACGGTCCCGCCCGCGGCGATGGATGTGATCCAGGACGCGGCCCGCGCCGCGCGCGCCAACCCGCAGGCCCCGATCCGCGTGCTGGGCTTCATCGCCCCCGATCCGCAGGATGCCCCCACGGTCCTGCAGGCGCGGTTGCTGTCGCGCCGGCGGGCCGACCGTGTCGTGGCCGAGCTCATGAACCTCGACATCCCGGCGGATCGCATCCAGGTGCTCGGCCGCGGCCAGGCGCCGGTTGCCGAGGCCGCGGTCGAAGCGCGGCGGGTCGAGATCCATATCGGAGCGAACTGAGATGCCTCCGGGCGGCGGGCAGCGGCATCGCTGCCTGGCCCGTCCAGCCCCCGCGTTCCGCAGACGCAACCCGGGCTGACGCGGGGCGCTGGCCGTGGCATCGGGCGACATGCCTTATGACGGCCGATTCGCAGGCGACCCGCTGCAGGTCCTTGACCGCGTCTTCGGCCATCCCGGCTTCCGCGGCCGCCAGGAGGAGATCGTCCGCCACGTCGCGGATGGCGGCTCGGGCCTCGTGCTCATGCCGACGGGCGGGGGCAAGTCGCTCTGCTATCAGGTGCCCGCACTCTGCCGGGAAGGGGTGGGCGTCGTTGTCTCCCCGCTGATCGCGTTGATGGAGGACCAGGTCGCGGCGCTCCGCCAGCAGGGCGTGGCCGCCGCGGCGCTGCATTCCGACCTGCCGGAGGGCGAGGCGCGGGCCATCTTCCGCGACCTGCATGACGGCACGCTGAAGCTGCTCTACGTCTCGCCGGAGCGGCTGGTGCTGGAAGGGATGCTGAACCGGCTGGAGCAGCTGCCCGTCGCGCTGTTCGCGGTGGACGAGGCGCATTGCGTCAGCCAGTGGGGGCATCATTTCCGCCCCGAATACCGCGGCCTCGGCGTGCTGTCGCAGCGCTTCGCGCGCACGCCGCGGCTGGCGCTGACCGCGACCGCCGATCCGCGCACGGTCGAGGATATCCGCGCCCAGCTTGGCCTGCAGGACGACCCTGTCTTCCGCGGCGGCTTCGACCGCCCGAACATCCGCATCGAGGCCGCGCCGCGCGAGAGCGAACGCACGCAGTTGCGTGCCCTGCTGAAGGAGCATGCGGGCACCGCCGGCGCGGGCATCGTCTATTGCGGCAGCCGCGCCAAGACCGAGCAGACGGCAGAATGGCTCCGCGCCGACGGGCATGACGCGCTGGCCTTCCATGCCGGCATGGACGCGTCTGCCAAGAAGGACGCGCATCGCCGCTTCTCCCGCGGCGATGCGGTTGTGATGTGCGCGACCATCGCCTTCGGCATGGGCATCGACCGGCCGGATGTGCGCTGGGTCTGCCATCTCGATCTGCCGCGCAGCCCGGAGAGTTGGTACCAGGAGATCGGCCGTGCGGGGCGCGATGCGCTGCCGGCGCGCGCGTTGCTTCTGTATGGCGCGGGCGACATCGCGCTCGCCCGCCACCGCATCGCCGAAAGCCCGGCTGGCGAGGAGCAGAAGCGGATCGAGCGCCAGCGGCTGGACGCCATGGTTGCCATCGCCGAGGCCGCCACCTGCCGCCGCAAGCTGCTGCTGCGCTGCTTCGGGGAAGACACGGCGGCAGAGGATTGCGGCAATTGCGATGTGTGCCTGGCGCCGCCGAAGCTCTTCGACGGCACGGTGCCGGCGCAGAAGCTGCTCTCCGCCGTGCTGCGCACAGGGCGGCGCTTCGGTGTTGCGCATGTGGTGGATGTGCTGCGCGGGCGCATGACGGAGAAGGTCGCGCAATTCGCGCATGACCAGCTGCCGACCTTCGGCGTCGGCAAGGATCTGCCCGATGCCACCTGGCGGTCCGTCGCGCGGCAGCTGGTCGCGCGCGGCGCGCTCGACGTGGTGGTGGAGAACCATGGCGAGCTGGTGCCGACGGATGCCGCGCGCCCGATCCTGAAGGGCGAGGAAAAGGTGCTGCTGCGCGAGGAGGTGGCCCGCCCGGGTGCCGCCGCGCGCAGCCCCCGCGCACCAGGTGCCGCACCTGTGGGCGATGCGCTGTTCGACGCGCTGCGCGACTGGCGCCGGGCGGAGGCGCAGGCGCAGGCCGTGCCGGCCTATGTCATCTTCCAGGACAAGACGCTGGCCGAGATTGCCGCCGCGCGGCCGCGCACGCTGGATCAGCTCGGCGCCATCCCGGGCGTCGGGCGCACCAAGCTCGAGCGCTACGGGGCTGAGGTGCTGCAGCTGGTCGCCGGGCAGCGCTGAACTGCCCGGCGTCCCACTGGCTGCGCGTTAGCTCGGGGTCGCGCCGCTGGCGCGCACGATCGGCGCCCAGCGATCCACCTCGCGGTTCACGAAGGCCTGCACATCGGCCGGGCCATTATCCGTCATGGTCAGCACGCCGAGACCGGCGATGCGCTCCTTCATCCCAGGCTCATTGATCGCGACGGTGAAGGCCTCGCGGATGCGGTTCACGATGGGCTCGGGCATGCCGAGCGGGCCGGCGAGCACGAACCAGTTGATGGCGGTCGCGCCGGGGAAGCCGGCCTCCACGATGGTCGGCACGTCGGGGAAGGTGGACATGCGCTCGCCGCTGGTGATGGCCAGCGCCCGCAGCGTGCCGCCGCGCACGCTACCGGCATGCGCGCCGAGCGTGTTCCAAAGCGACGCCAGGCTGCCGCCCAGCACCTGCTGTTCCGCCTCTCCACCGCCGCGGAAGGGCACGTGCAGCAGCTGCACCCCCGTCTCCTGCGCCCAGAGCATGCCCGCGAGATGCCCGACCGAGCCGATGCCGGCGGAGCCATAGCTCATCGCCTCCGGCCGAGCGCGGGCGGCGGCAAGGTAGTCGGCCATGTTGCGGATCGGGCCGTTGGGGCGCACGCCCACCACCATCGGCGCCCCGCCCACCATCATGACGTAGGAGAAGCTGCGGCGGACGTCATAGGGCAGGTTCGGGAACAGCGTCTGCGCGATCGCCATCGGCCCGGCATTGGCCAGCACCAGCGAATAGCCATCCGGCCGCTCCGCGGCGATGTGCGCCGTGCCCACCGTGCCGCCCGCCCCGGGGCGGTTGTCGAGCACGACCGGCTGGCCGAGCATCCGTTCCAGCGTCGGGCTCAGAAGCCGCACCACGCCATCCGAGGTGCCGCCCGGGGAGAAGGGGCTGACGATGCGGATCGGCCTGTTGGGGAAGGTACCCTGGGCCAGCACCCCCGTGGGCAGAAGGGTGGGCAGGGCCAGGGCGGTGGCAGAGGCCAGTAGGCGACGGCGGTTCATCTGATCATTCCGGCAGCAGTTATCGGCCGAATGTGCCTGATCGCCAGGCAGAATCCCAGCGCTGGCCTTCGGCTTCCCGGTGCCTTGCCAGCGCCGTGCCAGCGCCGGTTTCGCTGGCACGGCGCGGCGGTTGACCCGCCCCGTCGCGAGCCCGACGCTCCCCATCCGATTGGCGGGGAGCATGGGCATGATCGGACGGCGAGCCGTGATGGGGGCGGGGATGGGCCTGCTCGCGGCACCCCTGGTGGCGGGCGCGCAACCGGCGCGGCCGCGCGGGCCGTTCTGGCCCGGCGGCGCGCGGCTTGCGGTCGGCGTCTGCCTGATGTTCGAGGCCGATGGCGGCCAGCCGGCCATGTGGCAGAACGGCCCGGCGGGCACGCCCCAGGCCACCCAGCGCTTCCCGAACCTGCCGATGATCCAGGGCCGGACCTATGGCGCGAAGGAAGGCATCCCGCGCCTGCTCGACATGCTGGACCGCGTGAACTGCCGCGTCTCCTCCTTCATGATCGGCGAGAGCATCCAGCGTTACCCGGACCTCGCGCGGGAGATCGTGACGCGCGGGCATGAGGCGGGCGGGCGCGCCATCCGCCACGCGCCGCAATTCCATCTGCCGAAGGAGGCCGAGCGCGCCTTCCTGCGCGAAGGCTTCGCGGCGCTGCAGGCTGCGACCGGGCTCTGGCCGAAGGGCTTCAACGCGCAGGGGCTGCAGGGCAGCGTGAACACCAATGACCTGCTGCAGGAACTCGGCCTGATCTATTCGATCGACGACCGCACGCTTGACGAGCCCTGGATCCAGAAGGTCAATGGCGACCGCGATTTCTGCCTCGTGCCCTATATGGGCCACGTCAACGACCTGAACTTCTTCCAGAACCAGCAGCGGAGCCTGTCGGATTACGAGCAGATGCTGCGCCAGGAATTCGAGGTGCTGTACGAGGAAGGTGCGACGCGCCGGCGCATGATGAGCGTGCCGCTGCATGATTTCGTCGCCGGCCGGCCCGCGGTGGTGCCCTCCGTCGAGCGGTTCCTGCGCTGGGCGGCGGGGCATCCGGGCGTGTGGTTCGCGCGCCGCGACGAGATCGCCGAATGGGCGCTCGGCCCGGGGCGCGCGCTGACGCCGGTGGACGCGCCGGTCATTCCGCGCTGAGGAACTCGAGCACCGGCGCCAGCGAGCGCGCCGGGTCTTCCTCCATCGGCACATGGCCCAGGCCGGGCAGGACCACGGTGCGGCTCACGCTCAGCTCGCGCGCGTAATCGGCTGCGTGCTGAGCCGGCACCATTCGGTCCGCCTCGCCCCAGAGCAGCAGAACCGGCGCTTCGATCCGACGCAGGATCGGCTCGGGCGGCACAAGCACCTGCGTCGCCATCCGGTCGAGGATCGCGCGTCGCACGCCGGGGGCGAGCATCATGTCGCGGTAGCGCTCCAGCGCCTCGGGCGTCAGGGCGCGTGGATCGGCATAGGCGGGCTCGATGCCCCCGCGCAGCAGCGGCATCGGCAGGGTGTAGGGCAGGGCGCGCATCATGAGCGGCACGCCGGCCGGCTTATCATAGGTGAAGCCGCGGCTTGCGAAGCCGTCGGGCGCCATCAGCACCAGGCGCCGCACGCGATCGGGGCGCTCGGCGGCGAAGCGCCAGGCGATGCGCCCGCCCATTGAACTGCCGACAACATCCACCCGCGCGACGCCAAGCTGGCTGAGCAGCGCATCCAGCAGCGCCACTGCGCGGAGGTCCGAGTAATCGCCGCTGGGGTCCGCGCCGGTCAGGCCGAAGCCCGGCAGGTCGAGGCGGATCACCCGCCGCACGGGCTCCATCAGCCGCGCCCAATCTTCCCAGGTATGGATGGAGGAGCCGAAGCCGTGCAGCAGCAGCACGGGCGTGGCGTCCCCCCGCCCGGTGTCGCGGATGTGCAGGCGCACGCCCTCCACCGTAACGAAGCGGCTGGGCGGCGCGGCGTGGCGCGCTTCCAGCGCCGCGCGATCCGCATCCGGCGTCCAGAGCCACCACAGCGCCGCGGCAAGCGCTGCGAGCAGGCCAAGCGCGATCCAGTTCAACAGCACGCGCATCATCCGGCCGCCGCCGGCCTTCCATCCTTCAGGTGCCCGTCCTCCAGGCGCAGCCCGCGGTCGTGGAAGCGCGCCACCGCGTCGCGATGCGCGATGGACAGGATCGCCGTGCCCGGCAGCCTCTCGCGCAGCATCCCATAGAGCGCGGCTTCCGCCGGTGGGTCGAGGCTCGCTGTCGCCTCGTCCAGGAACAGGAAGTCGGGCCGCACCAGCAAAGCGCGCGCAAAGGCCAGGCGCTGCTGCTCCCCGCCCGACAGGCGCCGGTCCCAGGCATCCTCCTCGTCGAGACGATCCGCCAGTTGGGGCAGGCCGGCGGCTGCCAGTGTGGCGCGGATCTCCGCCTCCGGCACCTGGGTGGCATCCAGCGGGTAGCACACCACGCGCCGGAGCGTGCCGAGCGGCAAATAGGGGCGCTGGGGCAGGAACAGCAGCCGGCTGCCGGCGGGGATGGAGACCGCGCCGCGGCCGAAGGGCCAGATGCCCGCGATCGCGCGGAACAGCGTGGATTTACCGCTGCCCGAGGCACCGGTGAGCAGCACAGCCTCGCCCTTCTCAAGGCGCATCGCGGCATCCGTCATCAGCACGCGGCCATCGCGGAGCGAGAGGCTGACGCCATCCATCGTCAGCGCCGGATCGGCGCCGGGCGCGGCGCGCACGCCATCATCGGCCGCGCGCGCGGCGGCGATGGCGCGGGTGAAACCGGTCAGCCGCTCCACCGTCGCGCGCCATTCGGTGAGCCTCGCGTAATTGTCCACGAACCAGGACAGCGCACCCTGCACCTGGCCGAAGGCCGAGGCGGTCTGCATCAGCCCGCCCAGCGGGATGCGGCCCGCGAAATAGGCGGGGGCGGCGACGATGATGGGGAAGATACTGGCCACCTGGGTGAAGCCGGCGGTGAAGAAGGTGAGCCGCTTGGTCGCAACCATGATGCCCCACCAATTCTCCATCAGCGCCTTGAAGCGGTCCGTTAGGCCGCGCTTCTCATCGGCCTCGCCGCCATGCAGCGCGACGCCTTCCACATTGTCGCGCATGCGCACCAGCGCATAGCGGAAATCCGCCTCGACGCGCTGTTGGAGAAAATTCAGCCGGATCAGAGGGCGTCCGATCAGATGCGCGATCCAGCTGCCGAGCAGCGAGTAGAGGATCGCCACCCAGACCATGTAGCCGGGGATGGAGATCCCCAGCACCTCGAGCGGGCCTGAGAGCGACCACAGCACGAAGACGAAGGAGGACAGCGTGACGACGCTGGTCATCAGCCCGAGCGAGAGGGAGAGCGTGTCATCCACGAACAGGCGGATGTCGTCGGCGATGCGCTGGTCGGGGTTGTCGGTGGCCGGGTCAGTCAGCGCGATGCGGTAATAGGCGCGGTCGGACAGCCAGCGATCGAGGTAATCCTGCGTCAGCCAGCGCCGCCAGCGGATCTCGAGCGCCTGGCGCAGATAGAGCTGATAGACCGCGATCAGGATGTAGGCGGCCGCGACCAGGCAGAAGCCCGGGAACCAGATGCCTTCAGCCTCTCCGCCCAGCAGCAGAAGGGACCAGAAGGTGGCGGCGTCCTTCTGCTCCAGCGCGTTGTAGAAGGCGCGCTGCCAGTAGGTGAGCACCACCGTCATCGCGACCAGCGATAGGTTCAGCACGATGACCGTGCCGAGCAGCAGCAGCGCGCGCCCGCGCTCCGCGCTGGTCCAATAGGGGCGCGTCAGTGCCCAGGCATCGCCGAGGAAGGAGCCAAGACGGCGCATCCGCTATGTCCTTTATCCGCTCCGCCCGCTACCGGGCGAGGCCCCGGCCCCATGCTAGCCCATTACGATTTCGAAGCGATGATTCGCAGCCGGATCACGCCGCGGATCTCCGCCGCCGAGTCCACCGGCTTGCCCTTGCGCAGCACCTCCACCTGGCCCTCGCGCGCGAGGCGGATGGCGGTGGCGCGCACGGCGCCCATCAGGCGGCGCCAGGCGTCGTCCTCCGGCGCCAGGGCGCGGGCGACCTCGCTCGGGCAGATGGATTTGTCCGCGCCGCGCGCTGCGGTCTGGCGCAGGATCTCGGTGGCGATGGCGTCAGTGTTCGGCATCTCTCAGGGCACCAGCCAGCAGGATTCGAGCGTACCATCCGCACTCCAGGCGAAGCGCGCGCGACGATGGCCTTCGGCAGCCAGCTCCAGCCATTCCAGCTGGTCGAAGCGCAGCAGGAGTACGCGGAAGACGCCGCGGCCGGCCTCCGCATCGCGCGGGGCAGGGGGCGGGGTGTCCACTGGCGTGCCCGGCGCGGGCGTGATGGCGTAGCACATGCGGGAGAAGTCGCGGCTCGCGGCCCAGGCGGCGTCGGCGATCGCATCCTCGCCATGCACGGCCGCCCGCCCGGCGAGGCGCAGCTGCAGCTTGGCTGCGGGGTCGTAGAGATGCAGCGCGCAGCGCGGATCGCGCGCAAGCTCCGCCACCTTGCCCGAGCGCGCATCGGTGTGCAGGCGCAGCGTGCGCGAGCCAGCCTCGAAGCCGCGTAGCACCAGCGTGCGCAATTCCGGCGCGCCATCGGCGCCGATGGTGGCCAGGGTTGGCGTGTGGAAGGGGCAGCGCCTATCCGCGACGCCGCGGGCGAGGCGCCGAAACGCCTCCGCGCGGCAATCCTCAAGGGCCTCGGCCAGCATCATGCGGCGGCCGCGCTGGCCAGCATGGCGGCAAGCGCCATGCCGCTCTCCGCGGCGGATTCCGCGCGGGCACCGAGGCACCAATCCCCGGCTGCGCCGAGGCCGAGCGCCGCATCCCAGAGGCAGGGTGTCCCCAGCGGCGTCTCCACCAGCGCGTAGCGCCAGCGATGCGCGGCGGCGTAGAGCGGCGTCGGCAGGTTGCGGCCCGCCAGATGCGCAAAGGCCGCGAGCAGCGCCGCGCTGGCGGCCGCTTCGTCCAGTTCCAGATGCGCGCGCGTCCAGGCCGGGCCGGCCTGCACCACCCAGCATTCGGTCGCCGGATCGCTGCCGGGCTTCGAACTGTCGCGCACGGCGGAGGCGATCTCGCCCGTCTCCGACCGGATGCGATCGGGCAGGTCCAGCCGCTCGGCGAAGGCGGCCATCAGCGTCCAGCACGGGGCCATGCGCGCCTGCTCCACTGCCTGCCGCAGATGCGGGGCGGGGTGAGCGAGCAGGGCTGCGGCCTGCGGCGCCGGTGCGGTGACGAGCACCGCGTCGAAGGGGCCGGCCTCGGTGAGGTCCGCCCCGGGCGCGCCGCCGGGGCGGCGCGGTGTGGCGTGGCGGAGCATCCAGGCCTGCGGCTGGCCGGTGATCTCCACCACCTCCCGCCCGAGCGTGACGTCGAGCCCGCCGGCGAGCGTGCGGGGGATGGCGGAGAGGCGCGGCACGCCGACCCGCGTCTCCTCGTCGAGCCAGGGGCGGGTTTCCAGCTCGTCGAGCATTGCGCGGAAGGCGCTGCCGCTCGCGGTCAGGTACTGGGCGCCATGATCGAAGCTGATCTCTCGCCCCGCTGCTTCGGCACGGCGTGTGGCCAGCCGGCCGCCGGGGGCGCGGCCCTTGTCGAAGAGCCGCGCGGCGATGCCATGCGCGGCGAGCATCTTGGCGCAAGCGAGACCGGCAAGGCCGGCCCCGACGATCGCGACGGAACGGATGGGCATGCCCGATGTATGGGGGTTTCCGGGTCGAACGGGAAGCGTCCGCTCAGCGCTGCCCGTCCCAGGCCGCGATCCCGTCCTGCGTCAGGCCGCCGACGCGGGCGTGGGGGCGGGGCCCGGTGGTCATGGCCAGTGCGAAGAGGATTTCGTCGGCGCGCGGCGCGTCGGGCACGACGCAGGTGATGCCGTCGAAATGGCTGCGGACATAGGCCGCGTTGCGGTGATGGATCGGCAGGTCCAGCACCGCGCCCATCGGCCCGACCTTGGTCATGGAGGGCACGATGGCCAGCGCCTGGCCCAGCAGCCCGCGCATCGCATAGCCGCCCGCGACATGCCACAGCGCGCCATGCTCCAACTCGCCCGCGCTGCCGACCAGGCCGCCCTTGCCATAGGCCTCGATCCGCGCGGGATCGCCGCCGAGCCCTTCCAGCAGCTTCTCCGCGACCATCAGCCCGATGGGCTTCATCGCTTCCATCATCCACATCAGCTCGGGCTCGTAGCGGCCGGCGAAGGGGTTGCGCAGCACCACCGCGCACCAGCCCTTCAGCACCGGGATGTCGCGCGGCGGGCCGCCATCGTGGCGCACCTCCTCGACATGCAGAACGGTCTTTCGGATGGCGATGTCCTGGCTCATGGGGCGTGCTCCGCAAAGGCAGGGAAGGGGGTTCCGGCGAGACGAGCTTGGCCGGTGAGCCTGAGCGCGGCACCGCGAATGAGACCAGCGCGGCACCACGCCTCGGCGCGCGCGGCGCCGGCCTCGAGCGCCGCAGCGATCTCGGCCGCGGCGAGCGGGCCGACGGCGACGGTGACGGGCCGCTCGCCGAGATCGCTGTCTGGGTCGAGGTCGCGTGCCGGGCGCCGGGTGATGGCGGGGCTGTCGAGGTTCACTTCATTGGCGATGAGCGTCGCGGCGGCATCCGCCGTCGCGGCATCGCGCGCGAGCACCGTCACCGCATCGGCGATGCCGAGCGAGAAGGACCGGCCCTGCCGGCCGGAGGTCGCGACCCCGCCGATACCGTGCTGCGCCTCGATGGACAGAGCGCCGTCGAAGACGGTGCCGGGGAAGGGCTCGGCGGCGAGGCCGATGGTCATGTGCTCCCCAGGAGCCACGAAGACCGCGATGTCGCCGCCATCATTCACATAAGCGCGCGTGAGGTCGGGCGCGGCGGCGCGCATCGCGGCCAGCAACTCATCCGCGACGGCGCCGGCGACGGCGGCCATGGCGGTGACGAAGATGCCCTCGGCCGCGAAGGGCTCGCAGGCCGCGTGCATGCGGCGCGCGACGGCGCCCTGCGGGATGCGATCCGCAGCAACGGGCCGGCGCAGCATCGGCAACTCCGCGACCAGCTCGTCCAGGATGGTGCGAAATCGCTGCGCGGCGGCGGCTTCGGCGGCGGCGACGGCATCGGGCGGTCCGAAGCCGCGCAGCACCAACTCGATCGGCCCGTGGCTGAGATGCAGCCGCTCGCCGGCCAGGCGCTGCGCGACCGGCCTGGTCATGGCTTCGCGAAAGGCCAGGGATTGCCCGGGATCCAATCCTCGACGCGGAGCTGGTCGCCAAGGCCGCGCAGCAGCTCGGCGACCGGCACGATCTCGTTCATATGGCCGCCCAGGCGCGCATAGAGATCGCGCGGCAGGGTGAATTCGATCGGCGCGACAAGCGCGGGCGTCGGCACATGGCCGAAGGCGTTGCGCGGCAGGCGCAGCACATCCGCCATGACGGTGATGCCACCGCCGGGCCAGAGGTAGCAGGGCGCGCCACCCATGGTGACGCGCACATCGCCGGCGGCCACCGCGCGCGTTAGCAGCACAGGATTTTCCGTCACACCCGCGCGCAGAGAGCCGCCGGCGCCGGCCATGAACAGCACGGTGCAGAGCGAGGGTTCGCAATTCTCCCCGATGCGCTCCACCACCTGGCGGACAGGCTGCGGCATCTCGGCGGGCGTGGGGCGCAGTTGGTCGTCCAGCACGCACCACAGCGCGTCCTCCCCGGTGGTGGAGGTCAGCAGCAGGCGCAGCCCGGGCCAGGCGGCCTTGGCGTCGATGCTCTCGATGATCGCAAGCGGGTCGGTGATATCCGTCCCGCCCCAGCCAAGGCCCGGATTGGCCACCTGGAAGTAGCGCCCGGGGGTGGAGCGGCGGCCGCGCACGCGGATGCCCGTCGCGCGCATGCCCAGCACCTTGCCGGCCTGGTGTTCGCTGAGGACCCCGGTGATGTGGTCGTCCACCACGATCACCTCATCCGCATGGCCGAGCCATTGCTGCGCGAAAATTCCAACGGTCGCGCTGCCGCAGCCGACGCGCATGCGCCGTTCCGGCGTGCCGTCCACAATCGGCGCCTTGCCGGCCTGCACCACTACCGCATGGCCGCCATCGATGGAGAGCTCCACCGCCTCACCGGCGCAGAGCGCGAGCAGCGTCTCGCAGGTGACGGTGCCCTCTTTCTTGCTGCCGCCCGTCAGATGCCGCACGCCGCCAAGGCTCAGCATCTGGCTGCCATATTCGGCGGTGGTGACATGGCCGACCTGCTCGCCCTTCGCGCGCACGGGCGCGGCTTCGGGGCCGAGATGGCGGTCGGTGTCGATCTTCACCTTCACGCCGCAATAGCTGAAGATTCCCTCCGTCACGACGGTGACGGTGTCCACGCCCGCATGCGTCGCGCCGACGATGAAGGGCGCGGGCTTGTAGTCCGGATAGGTCGTGCCAGCGCCTATGCCGGTGACAAAGGCGCGGGAGGGGTCGAGCAGCGTGCCGTCCCAGGCGCCATCCGCGAAGGCGACGACCGGCCCGCCAGCTTCGACCGTGTGCGCCAGCGCGATGGCCGGATCGGTGCGGACCAGCTGGCCGTTCTCATTCGCGTAGCGGCTGCAGGCGCCGGCGCGGCCGGCGCGGATGCGGCAGAGCACGGGGCAGGCATCGCAGCGGATGATGCCCTCGCCCTCCGCCTGGCCGAATTTTTCCGAGCGCGCTGCTGCGTCGAAGCCCTTATCTGCCATGCAGCGCCTCCCACAGGCGGTGCGGCAGGACGGGCACGCGGGTGATCCGCACGCCCGTCGCGTGGCGGATCGCGCCGAGGATCGCCGGCGCGGTCGGGACGAGGGCAGGCTCGCCCACGCCCTTGGCGCCGAAGGGGCCTTCGGGCTCCGGGTCCTCGACCAGATGCACGCGGATCGGCGGCACGTCGCCTGCGGTTGGGATCAGGTAGTCGTGCAGATTCTCGGTGCGGCCGGGGATGAATTCCTCCATCAGCGCAAGGCCGAGGCCCTGCGCGATACCGCCATGAATCTGGCCGATGACGAGGTCTGGGTTGACCGCGCGGCCGACATCCTGTGCGGCCACGATCTCCTCGACCTTCACCGTACCGAGATGGGTGTCCACGCGCACCAGTGCGATCTGCGCGGCGAAGCCATAGGTAGCGTAGGGAGTGCCCTGGCCATTGGCGTCGAGCGCCGTGGTCGGCGGGTCATAGCGTCCATCGCCTTCGAGATCGGCGGGCAGCGCAGCGAGGTCGAGCGTGCGCGACGCGCCGGCGCGGTCCGTGACGGTGAGCTGCGTGCCGTCGAGCGCGAGCGTCGCATCCTCTCCGGCATTGGCCAGCGCCAGCAGCTTGCGGCGCAGGTCGCGTCCGGCCTCCAGCGCGGCGCGGCCACTCACGAAAGTCTGGCGGGAGGCGGAGGTCTTGCCGGCGTCATACGTCAGCGCCGTGTCGCCCAGAACGAAGCGGAAGGCTCCGAGCGGCAGGCCGAGCGCATCGGCGCAGATCTGCGCGATGACGGTGGTGCTGCCCTGGCCGATATCCACCGCGCCGTTGAACAGCGTGAGCGTGCCATCGCGCCCCAGCACGACGCGCATCCGCGACGGGTTCGACATCGAAGTATTGCCGCAGCCATACCACATGCAGGCGATGCCGGCGCCTAGGCGGTGGCGCGTGGTCGCGGCGTTGTGGGCTGCGACACGGGCGAGCATCGCCTCCCATTCCGGCTTCAGCGCGTCGAGACATTGCGGCAGGCCGGCGGAAGCGTGCAGCACCTGGCCGGACGGCGTCATGTCGCCATGCCCGATCGCGTTGCGCCGCCGGATCTCCCAGCGATCCAGGGCGAGCTGTTCGGCGAGATCGTCCACCAGGCATTCTGTGGCGATCGCCGCCTGCGGCACACCGAAGCCCCGGAAGGCGCCGGCGGGCGTGTCGTTGGTGTAGATCGCCGCCGAGTGGTTGCTGACATGCGGCACGCGATAGGGGCCGGAGGCATGCACCGGCACGCGGTTCGCGACTGTGGGGCCCCAGGACGCATAGGCGCCGGTGTTGAAACGCGCCGTCATGCCGAAGGCCGTGAAGCACCCATCGGCATCGGCGGCCATCTGTGCCGCGATGCGCGCGGGGTGGCGCTTCGTGGTGCTCGCCATGCTCTCGGTGCGCGAATAGATCACACGCACGGGCCGGTTCACCTTGCGTGCCGCGATGGCGAGCAGCGGCTGGATCGAGACGTCGAGCTTGCCACCGAAGCCACCGCCGCAGGCGGTTGGGATGATGCGCACCGCATCTTCCCGCACGCCAAGGACGCGCGCCGTTTCCTCGCGGTCCATATAGGGCGCCTGGGTGCAGGCAACGACGGTCATCCCGTCACCGTCCGGTGCTGCATAGCCGGCTTCAGGCTCGATATAGGCGTGCTCGACGAAGGCGGTCTCGAAGCTGCCGGCTGTACAAGAAAAGCCCTCCCCCGCATGCGGGGGAGGGTTGGGTGGGGGTGCGAAGAAGGGCGCGACATCGCCGCGCACCAGCCGCCCGCGGACCAGCACATTGCCCGGCGCATGGGCGTGGAGTTGCGGCGCATCGGGCGCGCTGGCGGCCTCAACGCCATGCAGCGCGGGCAGGGGCTCCCAAGCGATGGGCAGGTCGGCGTCGCGTACGGCCTCCACCGCTTCGCGCGTGCCGACCAGGGCCAGCACAGCCTCCCCGCGGAACCGCACCTCGCCCTCTGCCAGCACCGGCTGGTCCTTGAGGTTCGGCATGATGCCGAAGCCGTTGAGGCCGGGCACGTCGCGATGCGTCAGGATCGCATCGAGGCCGAGCGCTATGCACGCCGCCTCGACATCGCCGAGCCGGAACCGCGCGCGGGCATGGGGCGAGCGCACCACGCGCAGCCACAGCGCATCCACCGGCGCGGCATCGGCGCCGAAGCAATCCGTGCCGAGCACCTTCGGCGCGCCATCCAGCCGCCCAATCGCCGCGCCGACCGCCTCGCCAGCGGCGGGCATCGGCACGGCAGAGGGCGCCGCATCCAGCACCGCATCCAGGATCTTCGCATAGCCGGTGCAGCGGCAGAGCACGCCGCCGATCGCATCCGCTGCCTCCTCCCGCGTGGGCGCGGCGTTGCGCAGCAGAAGGTCGGCGGCCGCCATGATCATGCCGGGCGTGCAGATGCCGCATTGCGCCGCGCCATGGGCGAGGAAGGCGGCGCGCAGCCGGCCCAGCACAGGATGCGCGGCTTCGATCGTCGTGACCTGCGCGTCCTGCACCTGCGCGGTCGGGATCAGGCAGGCGCAGGCCTGCGCGCCATCCACCAGCACGGTGCAGGCGCCGCAATCGCCGGCCTCGCAGCCGACCTTGGTGCCGGTGAGGCCCAGCCCCTCGCGCAGGGTGTCCGACAGGGGCGCGAAGGGCGCCGCCTGCGTCTCTACTCGCGCGCCATTCAGCGTGAAGGCGATCATGCCAGCCCCCGCAGCAGATCGCGCAACAGCGTCAGCGCCGCCTCCCGCCGATAGGTGGCAGAGGCGCGGATATCGTCGATGGGCGAGAGTGCCGCCAGATGCGCCGTTTCCGGCACCTGCGCAGCCGCGGCCAGCGGAACGCCCCGCAGCGCGGCCTCGAGCACTGGCAGGCGCTGCGCCACGGCGGAACAGGCGCCAACCGCGATCCGCGCGGATTTGATGCGGCCCGCCGCATCGGTCGCAACGACGCCAGCCGCCATGGCGATGGAGATCACCAGGTAGCGCCGCGCGCCCAGTTTCTCGAAGCCGCTGCGCGCGCCATCGAGCCGCGGGACATGCAGCGCGGTTGCAATCTCATCGGCGCGCAAGGCGGTCGCGCGATAGCCGGTGATAAAATCACCGAGCGGCACGATGCGCTGCTCCTGCGGTCCGGCTATCTCAACGCTTGCGTCCAGCGCCAGTAGGTTCGGGATCCCGTCGCCGGCCGGTGAGGCGGTGCAGAGATTGCCGATGAGCGTCGCGCGGTTCTGCACCTGCCGCCCGCCCACCTCGCGCGCCGCGCGCTTCAGCCCGTCGAACAGTGCCGGCAGGGGCGCCTCGGCCAGTGCCGACCAGGTGACCAGGCAGCCGATGCGCCAGCCGGCCGCTGTTTCCTCGATCGCACGGAGGCCCGGGATCGCGGTGATGTCCAGCACGTCCTTGTGCGTCGGCTCGCCCCAGGCGCGGCGCGCGGTTTGGGCGGGGTAGATGTCCGTTCCCCCCGCGATCACCGCGACATCGCGCGTGGCGCGGATCGCGATCGCCTCCTCCAGGCTGCGGGGGCGGAGATACGCGGTCATGCGGAGGGGCCGAACAGGCGCTCGGCCTGCTCGGCCGTGTAGTAGCCGCGCGCGACGTCGCGCGCGACCAGGGCCCGGTCGCGGGTGCGCGGGTCGCCATAGCCGCCGCCGCCCGGGGTCATCACCTCCACTCGGTCGCCCGCGGAAAGCCGCAGCCCCTGGTCCTTCGAGAGATGCTCCGGCGTGGACGTGACGCCGCCGCGATGCAGCCGCACCACATTGGGCGCGCCTGCTTCGCCGCCCTGCACGCCAGGCGGGCCGAAGCGCCCGTGATCCATCACGAAGCTCGCCCGCGCCTCGCCGCGCAGCAGCTCGATCTCGTAATGCACGCCAAACCCGCCGCGGCGCTTCCCCGCGCCACCCGAGCCTTCATGGATGGCGAAGCGGCGGAACAGGATGGGGAAATACTGCTCCATCACCTCGACGGGCGGCGTCTTGCTGATGCCGATGGTGGAGCAGGCATTGGTCAGCCCGTCCTCATGCGCATTGCCGCCATGGCCACCGCCGGTGATCTGGTACATCACATAGCCGGCGTTGCGTGCCGGATCGAAGCCGCCGAGCGCGAAATTGCCCGAGGTGCCGGCCGGCGCCGCCCAAAGCTCGTCTGGGATTGCCTGGGCCAGCGCGAGGAACACCGCTTCCGCGACACGCTGGCTGACCTCCGCTGCGCAGCCGGAGACGGGCCGCGGATAGCGCGCATCGAGGAAGGTGCCTTCCGGCCGGATCACCTCCAGCGGCTCGAAGGTGCCGGCGTTGATCGGCACATCCGGAAAGACATGCTTCACGCCGAGATAGACGGCCGAGCAGGTCGTCGCCCAAACGGAATTCATCGGCCCCTGGCAGGGCGGAGAGCTCTCCGACAGGTCGAAAATCAGCTTATCGTCGCGCTTGGTCAGCGTGAGTGCGATGCGCAGCGGCTGGTTCACCACGCCGTCGGAATCGACGAAGGCTTCCGAGCGATAGACGCCGTCCGGGATACGGCGGATCTCGGCGCGCATGCGCTCCGCCGCGCGGGCGCGGATGCCGGCGATGGCGTCCGCCAGCCCCGCGGCGCCGTAGCGTGCGATCATCTCCTTCAGCCGCGTCTCGCCCACCAGCAGCGCGGCCGCCTGCGCCTTGATGTCGCCGATGCGCTGCTCCGCGACGCGGATATTGGACTGGATGATCGAGAGGATCTCGCGGTCCAGCTCGCCTTTCTTGAACAGTTTCACCGGCGGAAGGCGCAGCCCTTCCTGCTCCACCTCCGTCGCATGAGCCGAGAAGCCGCCGGGCACCATGCCGCCGATGTCGGGCCAATGCCCTGTGTTCTGCAGCCAGCAGAAGAGCTTGCCTTCCACAAAGACCGGCTTGGCGAAGCGCACATCCATCAGATGCGTGCCGCCCAGATAGGGGTCGTTGACGACGTAGATATCGCCCGGTTCGGGCGGTGCCACCGCGCCTTCGCGGATCAGCCGCGCGATGTGCGCCGCAGAATGGGCCATGGTGCCCACGAAGACCGGCAGGCCGAGTTCCCCTTGCGCGATCAGTGCGCCGTCATCCGCGCCGTAGATGCCATCGGAGCGATCATTGGCCTCCGCGATCACGGGCGAGAAGGCAGCGCGCGAGAAGGCGATGTCCATCTCGTTGCAGACCTGCTGCAGCCCCGCCTGGATGACCGCTAGCGTCAGGGGATCGGTCATGGTTTGGCCCGGCCGATTCACGCCTCCGGTGCTCGGCTGCGCCTCCGCCCTGCGGCGATCGGGCGGGTTCATGTGCTCACCCGGATGCGAAGGTTGCCGAGCGCATCCACCACCGCAGCGCTCCCCGGTTCCAGCACGGTCGTCGCATCCGCCTGCTGGATGATGGCCGGGCCGGCGATGCGCGCGGCGGGCGCAAGGCGTTCGCGCTGCCAGACCTTCGCGACATGCCAGGCGCCATCGGCATAGAGCTGGCGCTCGCCGACCAGCGCATCGCCTTCGGCTGGCGGGAGCAGGGCGCGCAGGTCGAAGGGCCGGCGCTTGCCGATGACCGATGTGTTGAGGTTGACCAGCACGGCGCGGATTTCCGGCAGCCGCACCTGGAAACGGGCGAAATAGGCGGCTTCGAAGGCCGCCTGCACCTCGGCGCGCGTGACGGCGGGGGAGGGCAGGGCAACGCGGATCAGATGCGTCTGGCCGCGGAACTGCATCTCTGCGGAATGCAGCACCACCGCTTCCTCGACCTCGCCCTTCTCGGCGAGCACGGTGGCCAGGCCTCGTTCGCGCTGGGCGGAGAGGGTCGCCGCTATCTCCGACTCCGGTATGTCGTCGAGGCCGCGGTTCAGCGTGTTCACCAGATCCTGCCGCAGATCGGCGACCAGGCAGCCCAGCGCGTTGGTCAGCCCCGGCCGCGCGGGCACCAGCACTTCGGGGATACCGATCTCGCGCGCGAGCGCCACCGCATGCAGCGGCCCTGCGCCGCCGAAGGCAAACAGCACGAAGTCGCGTGGGTCATGCCCCTTCGAGAGTGAGACCATGCGGATCGCGCCTGTCATATGCACATTGGCCAGCCGGATGGCCGCCTCCGCCGCCTGCTCGACGGAAAGGCCGAGCGGATCGCCGATATCCCGGGCGAAGGCGTCGCGGATGCGCGCGACCGGCACCGGATCGCGCACCGCCAGCAGTCGCTCGGGGTCCAGCCGGCCGAGGACGATGTTGGCATCGGTGATGGTCGGGCGCGTGCCGCCGCGGCCATAGCAGATAGGCCCCGGCTGGCTGCCCGCGCTTTCCGGGCCGACGCGTAGCATGCCCGCGCGATCCAGCCCCGCGATGGACCCGCCGCCCGCGCCGACGGTGCGCACATCCACCATCGGCAGGTGGATCGGCAGGCCATAGGCGATGGACAGCTCCGCCGAGACCTCCGGCACGCCGCCGGCGATCAACGCGACATCGGTGGAGGTGCCGCCCATGTCATAGGTGATGGCGTTCGTGAGCCCGCTCTGCGTGAGCGTCGCCGCCGCGGCCATGACGCCGGAGGCGGGACCGGACATCACGGTCTTGGCGGCTTCCTGCGCCACCAGCCGCGCCGGCACCGTGCCGCCATTGCCATTCATCACCAGCAGGTCGCGCTTGTGGCCTCGCGCGGCCAGCTGGTCCTGCAGCCGGTGGAGATAGCGGTCCAGCACGGGCTGCACGGCGGCGTTCACGCTGGCCGTCGTGCCGCGTTCATATTCGCGGAACTCCGACAGAAGCTCGTGGCCGAGCGTCACATAGGCGTTGGGCCAGAGCGCGCGCACAATCTCGCCGGCGCGCTTCTCATGCGTTGGGTTGGCATAGGCGTGCAGGAAGTGGATCACCACCGCCTCGCAGCCCGCGGCGAGCAGCGTGCGCGCCTCCTGCGCGACGGCGCCCTCGTCGAGCGGTGTCACGACCTGGCCGCGCACATCCATCCGTTCCGGCACCTCGCGGCGCAGCTCGCGTGGGACCAGCGGCTCGAAGCTGCCGGTCATGCCATAGGGCTGCGGCCGCGTGCGGCGGCCGAGCTCCAGCACGTCCCGGAACCCTTCCGTAGTGATCAGGCCGACCTTGGCGAGCTTGCGCTCCAGCACGGCGTTGGTGGTCGCCGTGGTGCCGTGGATGATGAGGTCGAGCGCCGCGGGCTCGCTGCCCGCCGCAGCGATCGCTGCCAGCACGCCATCGGCTTGGTTTGGCGTGGTGGTCGGCACCTTGGCGATGCGCACGCTGCCATCCGCGTCCTGCAGCAGCAGGTCGGTGAAGGTGCCGCCCACATCGATGCCTGCTACACGTCGCATGACCTACACCGTCAGATAGGCTTCGCGGATGCGCTCGTCATTCTCGAGCGCCTCCATCGTGCCCTGATAGCGGATGCTGCCCTTCTCGATGACATAGGCGCGGTCCGAGACGGCGGCTGCGAAATCCAGATTCTGCTCGGACAGCAGCACGGCGATGCCCTCGGCCTTCATGCGCAGCACGGCCTCGGCCATTTGCTCCACGATCACTGGCGCAAGCCCCTCGGAGGGCTCGTCCAGCAGCACGGCGTCAGGATTGCCCATCAGCGTGCGCGCGATGGTCAGCATCTGCTGCTCGCCGCCCGACATCGCGCTCGCCCGGCGGTTGCGCATCTCGGCGAGGTTCGGGAAGACGGCGAAGAGGCGCTCCGGCGTCCAGGCCTCCCGGCCCTTGCCGGCGGGGCGGCGGCCGACCTCAAGATTCTCGAAGACCGTCAGGTCCGTGAAAATCCGCCGCTCCTCCGGAACGTAACCCAGGCCGAGGCGCGCGATACGGAAGGGCGCAGCGCCCGCGATCTCCTGGCCCCGAAAACGCACGCGGCCCTTGCGCGGCGGCAGCAGCCCCATGATGGCCTTGAGCGTGGTTGACTTGCCCGCGCCGTTGCGTCCCATCAGCGCCGCCACCTCGCCGCGTTGCAGCGTGAGCGAGACGCCGAATAGCACCTCTGCCGGGCCGTAGCCGGCGTGCAGATCCTCGACCTCGAGCACCGTCTCAGCCATGGGCGGCCTTCCGGGCGCGGAGCGCCGCTTTATGGCCGGTGGTGCCGAGATAGACGCGTTTCACCTGCTCATCCGCGCGCACCTCCTCGGGCGTGCCTTGCGCGATGATCTCGCCGCGGACGAGGACCAAGATGCGGTCGGCATGGGCGAAGACCGCATCCATGTCGTGTTCCGTGAATAACACGCCGATGCCGTCCTCGCGCGCGATGTTGGCCGTCAGGCCCATCAGCGCTGCGCGTTCGCGCGGGGCCATGCCGGCCGTTGGCTCATCCATCAGCAGAAGCCGCGGAGAGGCGGCCAGCGCGATGGCCAGCTCCACGCGCTTCACGTCGCCATAGGCGAGTTCGCCGATCGGGCGGTCGGCCTCGGCCGCCATGCCGACCTTGTCGAGCAGTGCAACTGCCTCTGGCCGATAGAGCGTGCTGGTCCGCGCCACGACATCGCGCGTGCGCCCTGCATGGGCGATCAGCGCCATCTGCACATTCTCGACGACCGACATGGAGAGGAAAGTCTGCGCCACCTGGAAGGTGCGCCCCACTCCCATCCGGCACACCGCGCGCGGCGGAAGGCCGGTGATGTCCTGTCCGCCGAGCGTCACGCGGCCGGTGTCAGGGCGGAGCTGCCCGCCCACCATGTTGAAGGTGGTGGATTTCCCCGCGCCATTCGGGCCGATGATCGCCAGCATCTCGCCGGCGGCCAGCGCGAAGGTGACGTTCTTCGCGGCTACGACGCCGCCGAAGCGCTTGTTCAGGCCCTCTGCCGCCAGCAGCGTCATGCGCGTGTGACCCCCGCGCTGCCGCGCAACCGGGCATAGGCGCCGGCGAGGCCGCGCGGGAAGATCAGCACCAGCGCGATGATCGAGGCGCCGAGGAAGAAGCGCCAGAAATCAGTCAGCGGCATGAAGACGTCCTTGATGGCATGGAACGCCGCCGCACCCACCACTGCGCCCATCACGGTCTGCAGCCCGCCCAGCAGGATCATCGCCAGGAAATCCACCGACATCGGGATCGACAGCATGGTCGGGTCGATCGAGCCCTTGGAGAAGGCATACAGCCCGCCCGCCAGCCCCGCCGCGCTGCCCGCCAGGGTGAAGCCCAGCCAGCGATGCGTGCGCACATCCACCCCGATCGCATCCGCGCGCTGTTCTGAATCGCGCGCCGCGCGCAGCGTCGCGCCGAACGGCGCGTAGATGACGTGGCGCAGCGCCAGGATCGCCGCGATGGTGCAGGCCGCGACGACATAGAAATAGACATGCCGCGACGCTGCCCAAGCGCTGGGCCAGACGCCGACGACGCCATTGTCGCCGCCGGTGAACTCGACCCACTGGAAGCACACTGCATAGGCGATCTGCGCAAAGGCCAGCGTCAGCATCGCCAGGTAGATGCCCGTGAGGCGCACGACGAAGAAGCCGAACAGCGCGGCGAAGGCTCCGCCCGCCAGCGGTGCGGCGATCAGCGCGGGCTCCATCGGCACGCCGCCCTTGGTCACCAGCAGCCCCGCCGCATAGGCGCCGAGCCCGAAATAGGCAGCATGGCCGAAGCTGACGATGCCGCCATTGCCGACCAGGAAGTTCAGCGAGAAGGCGGCGAGTGCAAAGACCAGAACCTCGGTCGCGACCTTCACCGCATAGGCGTCGCCGAACACCGGCAAGGCCAGCGCCGCGCCGATGGCGGCCGCCAGTAGCACCTTTTCCAGCGCGCCGAAGCCCCGCGGATGCAGAATGCCCTCCGGCAGTGCGGCGCGGCCCGCTGCGGGCTCGGGCTTGCCGAGCAGCCCCCAGGGCTTCACCACCAGCACCACCGCCATCAGCAGGAAGACCAGCACCAGCGTGATCTTCGGGAAGACCAGCACGCCGAAGGCCTGCAACTGGCCGATCAGCACGGCTGCCAGGAAGGCGCCCGTCACGCTGCCCATGCCCCCGATCACGGTCACCACGAAGACTTCTGTGATGATGGACAGGTCCATCTGGGCGGAGGCGCTGACGCGCGGGATCTGCAACGCGCCACCGAGCCCGGCGAGGAAGGCACCGAGGAACAGGGTGCCCGTGAACAGCATCGCCTGGTTCACGCCGAGCGCGCCGACCATCTCCCGGTCGCGCGTCGCGGCGCGGATCAGAATGCCGAAGCGCGTGCGGTGCATCAGCAGCCACAGCAGCCCGAGCACCGCGGGGCCGATGAAGATCAGGAAGAGCTCATAGGCCGGGAAGCGCTGGCCCATGATCTCGATGCCGTGCCGCAGGCCGGGCGCGCGGGGGCCGGTGATGTCCACCGGGCCCCAGATCTTCAGCACCGCATCCTGCACCATCAGCACCACGCCGAAGGTCGCCAGCAGCTGGAACAGCTCCGGCACCTTGTAGATGCGGCGCAGCAGCAGCAACTCCATCGCCACGCCCAGCACGCCCACCACCGCCGCACTGATCAGCACGCCCGTGAAGAACAGCCAGGGGCTGCGCTCGATCTCGAGCAGCCAGGGCACGATCGTCACCGCCATATAGGCCCCGAGCATATAGAAGGAGCCATGCGCGAAATTGACGATCCGAGTGACGCCGAAGACCAGCGTCAGCCCGGAGGCGATGATGAACAGCGACGAGGCGCTGGCCAGGCCCGACAGGGCCTGGACGACGATGAAACCGGCTTCCACTCAGATCATCCGCTCATCTTCGGGATGGCGGCCGGCGCAAGCCGGCCGAGCGACCGAATGGTCGCCGCCGGGAGTCCGGCGAGCCAAGGCCGCGGATGCGGCCGCCCGGCGCCTGAGCGCACGATCAAGACCGCCGCGCGGCGCGCACCTCGGCTTCGGGGAACATCACCTCGGCGCCGTCCACGTAGCGGGCGTTCCGCATCGTGCCCTGGCGGCCGCGCAGCACCGTCTCGCCCACCCAGGTGCCCATCGTGCCCTGCTGGTCCAGGCCGCGCATGGTGACGGGGCCGGTCACCGTGTCGGTGCGGAGATCCCGCAGCGCCTCGATCAGCGCCTCATTGTCGAGGCTGTTGGCGCGGTTCAGCAGGTTCGCCAGAACCTCCACCGTGACATAGCCGAGCAGGCTGCCCTTGCGCGGCGTGTCGTTGAAGCGCGCACGATAGGCCTCGGCGAAGGCGCGATGCCGCGGCCATTCCACCTGCTCCCACGGGTAGCCGGTCACGATCCAGCCTTCCGGGCATTCATCGCCGAGCGGGATCATGTATTCGGGCTCGCCCGTCAGCAGGCTCAGCACCAGGCGGCGTTCGAACAGGCCGCGGGTATTGCCCTCGCGCACGAAGGCCGTGAGGTCCGGGCCGAACAACACGTTGAAGATCGCATCCGGCCGCGCCTGGGCCAGCGCGCCGACCGTCGCACCCGCATCCACGCGGCCGAGCGCGGGATACTGCTCCACCACGATCTCCGCATTCGGGATGGAGGCGGTGATCAGTCGCTTGAAATTCGCCGCTGCCGACTGGCCGTATTCGTAGTTCGGCGCGACGATCGCCCAGCGCCGCGCCGTGCGGCCGCGCGCGGCCTCGGTCAGCATGCGCGTCTGCATGTAGGTGTTGGGGCGCAGCCGCCAGGTGTAGCGATTGCCCTGCGCCATGGTGATCGCGTCCGACAGCGGCTCGGTCGCGAAGAACAGCCGCCGGCGCTGGTTCGCGAGGTCCGCGACCGCCAGCCCGACATTCGACAGGAAGGTGCCGGCGATGAAGGCGCAGTTCTCGCGCGTCAGCAAATCCTCGGCGACGCGCACGGCGTCACCGGGCGTTGCGCCATCGTCGCGGAAGACGAATTCCAGCGGCCGGCCACCCATCACGCCGCCGGCGCGGTTGATGGCGTCCGCTGCCTGGATCATCGCGTTGCGATAGGGCACCGAGAAGGCGGCCATGCGGCTGTAGGAATTGAGCTCCCCGATGCGGATCGGCGCGCCTTGCGCGCGCGGCGCCCGCAGCCCGATCAGCGACGCCGCTGCCAGCCCACCGCCCGTGGCCAGTACGCCACGGCGGGACATCCCAAACTCAGACATGAGCCTTCCCCATCAGCGTTGTTATGGGGGTATCCTTCCAGCGCGCGCGCCGCAGGTCCAGGGGGTCTTTTCGGCCCCTGGACCGGCGCGAGGCCTCAGATCAGCTCGATCCGCGCATCCCGCACCACGTCGCGCCAGCGCGCCAGGTCGCTCGCGATCAGGCGGGCGAGGTCGGCGCGGCTCGATGCATCCACGCTGAAGCCGACACGGCCGAGGCGTTCCTGCACCTCTGTCGTGCGCAGCGCTGCCACCATCACCTCGTTCAGCCGATCCAGGATCGGGGCCGGCGTCGCGGCCGGGGCGACGACAGCGGTCCAGCTGCCGCTGACGATGTCGGGCATGCCCTGCTCGGCCATGGTCGGCACGTCGGGCAGCGTCGTCATGCGGCGTGGTCCGGCCACCGCGATGCCGCGCAGCGCGCCGGCCAGCACCTGCGGCCCGGCGGTCGCGGCGTTGAGGATCGCGATCGGCGCCTGGTTCTGCATCACCGCCTGCATCGCCGCGGGCCCGCCCGCGAAGGGCACGGCCTGTGCCTCGGTCTGGGTGCGCAGGCGGAACAGCTCCATCCCCAGCTGCTCCGAGGAGCCGACGCCGGAGGAGGCATAGTTCACGCCGCCGCGCTGCGCGCGCATCCAGGCCACCACCTCCGGCACGGTGCGTGCGGGGATGGAGGGGTGCACGACCAGCATGTTCGGCACGCTCATCACGAGCGTGACCGGCGCGAAGTCGCGCTCCGAGGCGTAGCCGGCGCTGCGCATCACCACCTCGTTGATGGTCAGCGTGCCGCTGGCGGCCACCAGCAGCGTGTGCCCGTCCGGCGCGGCCTGCGCGACGTAGCGTGAGCCGATGGCGCCCGTCGCGCCGGGGCGGTTGTCCACCACCACCGGCTGGCCGAGCGCGGCCTGCATCCCCGCCTGCATCACCCGGGCGGCGAGGTCGGTCGGACCGCCCGGCGGGAAGGGCACGACCAGCGACACCGGCCGGTTCGGCGCCCAGGCGGCGGCGCCTTGCGCGCGCGCGATGGCGGGCAGCAGCAGCGGCGCGGTCAGCAGAGTGAGGGCTTGGCGGCGGCGCATGGTCGTTCTCCCCGAAAGCGTCGTTGGGCGCATTCTCGCACATGGCGCGCGGACGGGAAGCCCGTGTTGACGTGCTTCCGTGCGCCCGCTTGTCTGCCCCCATGACCGCTCCCGCCCCCGACGAGGTCCGCGCCCGCCTTGAGGCGATCCGCGCCGCCCGCGGCTATGTGCTGCCGCATCACGGGTTGATGGCCGCGGCCTTGCCCGAACTGCACGCGACCTATGAGGCGATGTACCGCGCGCTGACGCTCGACCCGCGCCATCTGGCGCCGCTGGCGCGGGAGAGCGTGTGGCTCGCGATCCTCTCGGCCTGCGAGGAGCCGGTCGGCACGCATCACCTCCAGAAATTCCGCGCGGCGGGGGGCACGGATGCGCAGGCACTGGCGATTTTCCGGCTGGCCGCCTGGGCCGGCGGAGCCTCTCGCTATGCGACGCTCGATGCCGCATGGGGCGGGCATTTCCCCGCGGCGCCCTTGTGCGATGCTTATCTGGACGGCGCCCGCGCGCTGCTGGCCGATGGCGCGCTGGCGGAGCCGCTCGGGCGCATCTGCCTCGCGGCGATCCACACTGCCTGCGACCAGCCCTGGGGGCTGGCCGCGGAGATCGAGGCGGCGCTCGCACTCGGCGTGGCAGAGGCGGAGCTGGCCGAGGCGCTGTCCCTGACCATCTGGCCGCGCGGCGTGAACCCCTTCGTCCGCGCTGCAGAATGCTGGCTTGGCCTGATCCGCGCCGGGCGCATTCCGGCTTCCGACGCTTTTCGCGCCTGGGCGGCGGCGCCGGACCAGGGGGCGCTGAAGCTCAGTCCCTGATCAAGACGACGGCCTCGACCTCGACGGCGATGCCGCGGGGCAGGCTGCCCATGCCAACGGCCGAGCGCGCGGGGCGGCCCGCATCGCCGAAGACCTGCACGAAGAGGTCGGTGCAGCCGTTGATGACCTCCGGGTGCCGGCCGAAATCCGGCGCGCCGCGCACCATGCCGAGCACCTTCAGCACCGTGTCCACGCGATCGAGCGAGCCGAGTGCCGCGCGCATATTCGCCAGCAGGTTGAGGCCGCAGATCCGCGCCGCCTCATAGCCCTGCTCGACCGAAAGCTCGCTGCCGACCGTGCCGATGATGGAGGTGCCATCCGGCCGGTTCGGCCCGACGCCCGAGAGGAACAGCAGCCCGCCGCCGATGCGCCACGGGACGTAATTCGCCGACGGCGCGGGCGGCGGCGGCAGCGTGAGGCCGAGTTCCTTGAGGCGGGCTTCGACGGACATGGGGTGGTCTCCCTTTTGCGGAATGGAGCCTGCCCAAGCCGGGGCGCGCTGTCAGCCCAGGATGCGGAGAATCCCCGTCCCCTCCAGCGCGAAACGGCCCGCGCCGGGGCGATGCGCGAAGACCTCTACGGGATGGAACAGGTAGAGCCAGGGCGGCGCCGCGTTCAGCCGCCGCAGCACGGCGCCATAAGCCACCTCCCGGGCATCGTCGCCGATGGTGCGGTTCGCGGCCTGGATCAGGCGCTGGGTCTCGTCGTCGTGGAAACCCTGCCACCACACGGCGCGGTTGGCGGAGGACACCTTGTCGTCCAGCACGCGGAAGGTCGAACGCGGCGAACTGTCGAAGATCGCGACATCGCCGATTTCCTTCCGCCCGACCTGCCGCGCATATTCGGGCCGGTCCTCCTCGATCTCGATGCGGGTCGCAACGCCGCAGCGCGCGAGGTCGGCGGCGACAGCCTGCGTCACCTCCAGCGCCTTCTCCGGCAGGGTGCGCGGCGTGCGCAGCAGCAGCGGGCCGCCGATGCGCGCTTCCTCGAACAGGCGCTGCGCGCGGGCCGGATCATGCGGGATCGGGGCCACGCCGGCGGCGCGGAACCCCATATGCACCGGGCTGACGACGCTGGCCGAGAGCACGCCGAGGCCGTGGAACAGCTCCTGCATGATGGCGTTGCGATCCACCGCCAGGTTGATGGCCAACCGCGCGGCGGGGTGGGTGAAGGCACCCTCGAAGGCATTGAGGTAGTGCATCGCCGACAGGCCGTTCAGCCCGCGATGCCATTCCAGTGTGGCCGCTTCGCGCGCATCCGCCGCTTCGCGTTCCAGCTGCATGGCGCAATCGGCGCGGCCTTCCATCAGCGCGGCGATCCGCGCCTCGGCACCCTGGATCGCCAGGAAGGTGATGCGCTCCGGCCCCGGCGTGTCGGCCACGCGGCGCAGCTCGGCCGAGGTTTCGGGGATGAAGGACTCCACCCGATAGGGCCCGGTGCCGAGGATCGGCGCGCCGGCCGCATCCTCCCGCACCAGGGTGAATTCAGCGAAGACATCCAGGATGTCGGCGAAGGGTTCCGGGTTCTCGACGCGGATCGTCGTGCGGGTCGGCGCGGTGATGCGGGCGTCGCGCAGGTAGCGGCTGTAGGACCACTTCATCCCGAACATGTCGAGCGAGCCGAGGATGCCCTCGATTGTCGCCAGCACATGCGCGGCGTCGACCGCGGCGCCGTCATGGAAGCGCGCGCCGTCGCGGATCCGAAAATCCCAGCGCCGGCCGCCATCCTCCATCTGCCAATTGGAGAAGAGGGCGGGGACCACGCGCCCGCCATCGGTCCAGCGCAGCAGCGGCTCGAAGACCAGCGCCTGTAGCGTCAGGGTCGCGCAGGCGTCGCTGACGCGGGCGGGGGGCAGGAAGCGGCAGGTCTCGGCCGCCAGGCGCAGATGGCGCAAGGCCTGTCTCTCGGGATGTGCGGCCTCCCCCGGTTCCGGGAGAGGCGCGTGGGGTGGAAAGGGTTATTGCGGCTCAAAGCGCGAGAGGATGGGCTCCCAGCGCCGCTGCTCGTTCTGCATGAACGCCAGATGCTGCGCCGCGGAGGAGGGCGTGACCTGCACGCCGAGCTGCTCGAAGGCCGCGCGGTTCTGCGGGTTCGCCATGACCTTGTCGAAGGCCTCCCGCAGCCGCGCGACCGCCGGGGTGGGGATGCCCTTCGGCGCGAAGAGCCCCATCCAGCTGGTCACGTCGAAGCCCGGCACCGTCTCGGCGATGGTCGGCAGGTCGGGCAGCGCCGGCCAGCGCGTGAGCCCCGTCACGCCAAGCGCGCGCCACTGCCCCGCGCGGATCGGCTCCAGCGCCGTGGTGACGCCGCCGAACAACACCTGGATCGCGCCGACCGTCAGGTCGGTGCGCAGCAAGGCGTCGCCGCGATAGGGGACGTGCACCATCTCGGTGCCCGTCATGTTCATGAACATCTCGGCCGAGAGATGGATCGAGCCACCAGCCCCCGCGGAGCCGAAGTTGAGCCGCCCCGGATTGGCGCGGACATGGGCGATGAACTCCGTCACGTTCCGCGCCGGGACGGAGGGGTGCACGACCAGAACATTGGGCGCGGAGAACATCAGCCCGAGCGGCTCGAAATCGCGTTCCCAGCGGAAGGGCGTGTCGCGGATCAGGAAGCGCGTGTTGATGATGTTCGGGCCTGTGGCCAGCAGCGTGTAGCCATCCGCCGCGCTCTTCGCCGCCGCATCCACGCCGATATTCCCGCCCGCGCCCGATCGGTTGTCCACCACAATGCGCTGGGGCAGTTCGCGGCTCATCGCATCGGCGAAGGCCCGCGCATGCGTGTCGGAGGAGCCGCCGGCGGGGAAGGGCATGATCAGCCGGATCGGCCGGTCGGGCCAGGCGCCGGGCGAGCCTTGGGCGAGTGCCGGCAGCGGCAGCAAAGCGGCGGCGGCCAGCAGGCCACGGCGGGTCGAGGTGATTGTCATCTTCGTCTCCCTGCGTTGCGGGCAGTCTCACGCAGGGAGGGGTAGGGCGCAACAGTCTTGCGCTGGCCAGGCGTCAGCTGCGGATCACCGTGCGGATCGCGAAGCTCGACTGGATGCGCGCGACGCCCGGCATGCGCGACAACCCATCCTTGTGGATGCGCTCGTAGTCGGCGGCATCGCGCGCCTCGACGCGCAGCAGGTAGTCGGACATGCCGGTCATCAGGTGGCATTCGCGCACCTCGGGGCATTTGCGCACCGCATCCTCGAAGCGGCGCAGATGCTCATCCGTCTGCCGTTCCAGCGTGATCTGCACGATGACGGTGACGGTGTCGCGCGCGGCCGGTTCCTCCACCACCACGGTGTAGCCGCGGATCGTCCCCTGGCGCTCGAGCAGGCGCAGGCGGC
>JBIKSZ010000132.1:0-10494 GCA_044348345.1 Roseomonas sp.
CGGCGCGCCCAGCAGCAGCGGCAGCACGCCCGCTGCGGGCATGTAGCAGCAGCCGAGCCACATCAGCTTCCGCTCGGTGCCGAACATCCGGAGCATCGCGGCTTCGAGCTTCGCATAAGCCGCGCCGAGCCCGCGCTGCTCATCGGCCTCGCCGCCGATCAGGGCGATGGCCTCGCTGTTCTCGCGCAGACGCACCAGCGCGAAGCGGTGGTCGGCTTCGGCGGCGTTACGCTCCTGGTGGATCGCGGCGAGGCGCCGGCCGAGCCGCCATGTCACCGCGGCGCAACCGCCCGCATAGAGCAGCGCGGCCCAGAGCAACCCGCCCGGGATGTGCAGCGGCCCGGTCGGCAGCGGCACGAAAAACCCAGCCGAGAGATGCCAGAGCAGGCCCGCGAAGGAGAGCAGCAGCACGACCGCGTAGATCAGCCCCAGCGCCAGATCCACGGCGATCGCGGTGGCCCAGCGTGTGTTCTCGCCGATGCGCTGGTCCGGGTTGTCGGTGCCGGCGGCGTCGTTGGCCAGGCGGTGGTGGCGGCCATCGGCGAGCATCGCGCCCTGCAGCTTCAGCACCAGCCAGCGCCGCCAACGCAGGCCGATCGCCTGCTTCGACCAGAGCCGGCCGACGGAACAGGCCATCAGCCCGCCGATCAGCGCCGCGAAGACGCCCATCTGCAGAAGGAATTGCGCCCCGTCGCGTGCTTCCAGCGCGTCGAAGGCGGCGCGGTGCCACAGCGCGAAGCCCCAATCCAGCGCCAGCTGCAGCCCGACCAAAGCGAGGGCGGCCGCCGTCAGCCCCGCCGCGGCCCGCGGCTCCGCCCGCGCCCAGCCGCGCGCCAGCCGCCAGGCATCGCGGATCGCGCCGGTTGCGACGGTCTCGGTCTCAGGCGTGGCGGGTGCGGGCATGCAGGCTCCTGCGCGGCGGAGCCTTGATCGGTATACAAACTACAGAATGCACACAATCGTGAAGATCGGCTTGACAGGACCGCGCGAGCGCTTGCCCGCGCGGCCCGCCCCGCCTTGTGCCGCGCGCCGATCAGAACGGCTTCGCGATCACCATCACCACGATCACGATCAGCGCCAGCGTCGGGACCTCGTTCAGGATGCGCCAGCCGCGCTCGCTGCGTGGCCGCTCGTCCCGGGCGAAGCCCTTCAGCGCCTTCGCAAGGTCCATGTGGCACCAGGTGAGTGCCGCGATGCCGGCCATCTTCAGGTGCCACCAGCCGGCGGTCCAATCCACGACGCCCGGCGTCAGCACCACCAGCACGCCGAAGATGTAGGACGCGATCATGGCCGGGTTCATGATCGCCTTCAGCAACCGCCGCTCCATCACCTTGAACAGCTCGGAGCGCTGGTCTCCGGGTGCGACCTGCGAGTGATAGACATAGAGCCGCGGCAGGTAGAACAGCCCCGCCATCCAGGCGAAGACCGAGATCACATGCAGTGACTTGGTCCAGGGATAGAGCGGCGCGAGAAAATCGAGCGTCACGACTTGTCCCCCATCGCGCGCATCCGCATCGCGCTGCTCCCCACTTCTGTGGGGGAAGCCTATCAGCCCGGCAGCGCTGGCGTCAGCCCGAGCAGCGCGGGCAATTCGGACATGGCGCCGAAAGGCTCCGCGCCGATGGCGGCCAGCGCCTCGCGCGGGGTCGCATGCGCGAAGCCGAGAACGCGGCAGCCGGCGGCGATGCCTGCGCGCGCGCCGGCGACGCTGTCCTCCACCACCACGCAGTGATGCGGGTCGGCGCCGCAGGCGGCGGCGGCGGCGCGGTACATGTCGGGCGCGGGCTTCGGGTTCTCCACGTCGTCGACCGAGAACGTCCGCCCCCGGAAGGCTTCCGCCAGCCCCATCCGGCGCAGCTTTGTCGCTAGCTCCGCGCGGGAGGAGTTGCTGGCCACCGCGATCGGGATGCCGGCCGCCTGGATCGCCGCGATCGCGGCCTGCGAGCCCGGCATCGGGATGGTCTCATGCTCCAGCGCGTGTAGAACGCGGCGGATGATATCGCGGTGGAAGCTGGCGGGCACCGAATCCGGCCCAAGCCGCGCCTCGATGATCGGGCGCATCGCCTCCCAAGCCAGGCCACGAAAACGCTTTGCGCATTCCGCCGGCGTGATCTCCCAGCCGAGCGTGGAGATTTCCTCCGCCACCAGCCGGTCGTGCAGCGCCTCGGTGTCGGCCAGCACCCCGTCGCAGTCGAACAGGACGGCCTGCGGGCGCGCCGGCCGGGTAGCCGCGGTCACGCCGCTTCCTTCACGCGGCGCTCGGCATTGGCCTTGGCGTGCGGGCAATCGCCATGCTGCTTCGGGCATTGCCGCGCGCCGGCGAAGGAACAGAGGCTGCGGCCGGAGCCGCGCGCGGCGCGTGTGAGATCGGCGAGGGCTGCGATGAAGGCCGGGTCCGAATTCTGCGCGGGCGCGCGGAAATAGCCGGGCACGCCGAACTTCTCCGCTTCCTCCCGATATTCGACATCGAGCTCGACCAGCGTTTCGGAATGCTCCGAGGTGAAGGCGATCGGCACGATCAGCACCGCCACCTTCTCATGCCCCGCGCGCTCCAGCTCATCCTCGGTCGAGGGGCCGATCCACTTCTGCGGCGTCACGCGCGACTGGTAGCAGACGATGTGGTCGAGATCGGGGATGGCGAGCCGCTCCACCACCTGCGCGACCGATTGCTCGACCTGCCATTGATAGGGATCGCCATCCTTGACGATGGTCTCCGGCAGGCCGTGTGCGCTGAACAGGATGCGGAGCTTCACCGCCGGGTCGAGTTCCGCCCGCGCCTTGTCCCAGGCGCCGCGGACGATCGCCGCGGTGGCCGCCGAAAAGCCCGGGTCGGAATGGAAGCAGCAGAGCGTGGTGGTCGGCACCTTGAGCCCGGCCTTCGCCGCCGCCTTGTCCCAGGCCAGCATGGAGCTGCCGGTCGTGGTGGTGGAGAATTGCGGATAGAGCGGCACCAGCAGGATCTCGTCCGGGCCCCAGGCCTTCACCGCCGCGGCCGTCTCGTCGCTCATCGGGTGCCAGTAGCGCATGGCGACGAAGGACTTGGCCTCGATGTCGCCCGGGGCGTTCAGCGCGGCTTCGAGCGAGGCGCCCTGCTCCACCGTCAGTTCCAGCAGCGGGGATTTGCCGCCGATGATCGCGTAGTTCTCCGAGGCCGGCTTGGTGCGCGCCCAGGCGATGATCCGCCCGAGCCAAGGCCGGACGAAGCCCGGCACGCGCAGGATCGCCGGATCGGTGAAGAGGTTGACCAGGAAGGGCCGCACGCTCTCAGGCGCGTCGGGGCCGCCCAGGTTGAACAGCACCACCGCCACGCGCGGCCGGCCGGCCGCGGGCGCGGCGGAGGAAGGGGCGGAAGCGGGCGGGTGGGTCGGGAGATCCATGGCGAGGGGGGAAATGACACGCCAGGGGACAGGGTCAAGGCCCGGCGGCGCGGCGCGCGCCGGATTCTTGCGCCGTGCCCTCCGGCCTGATGCCCGCGTGCCTCTATTCGGCCGCGGTCACGCGACGCCCCGCGCCGCGCTCCGCCACCAGCGCTTGCAGCCGGGCCAGTTCCTCCGCCAGCGGGCAGTATACCTCCCGCCGGCCGTGGCGGGGCTGCAGTTCGAACAGACCGTTCGGGCAGTAGCGCTCCTCGTCCCAGCCGATATGGGAGATGACCGGGTAGAGGCAGATGCCATGCAGCCGGACGCCGCCCTCGATCGCGGCCAGCGCTTCTTCCGTCACGTAGCGAAGCCATTGCGGGCGCGGCCAGCCTTCGATCGAGGTCTCGGCGATGAAGAGCTCCCGCCCGGCATAGCGCGCGGCGGCATCGGCGATCAGGTCGCGGAACGGGCGGAAACGGGCGGCGTCGAAGACGCTCAGCGGCTCCGCGTGATGGAGCCATTGGTTGTTCCAGTAGTAGTTGATCCCGACCAGGTCGAGGATGTCCTCGCTGCCGCCGAGCGCCGGCTCCTCCCGCCCGGCCAGCATGTCCCAGGCCTGCCATTGGCTGCCATTGTGCAGCCGGACCTCCTCGGCCTCCCCGGGGTGGCGGGGGACGATGTGGATCACGGGGTCGATGGCCGCGCAGCGCGTGCCGGGGACGGCGTCCCGCACCGCCCGCGTGCCGGCGATGGCCGCGCGCACCAGGTTGCGCTTGAGGTCCATGCCCCGCCCCGTGGCGTGCGGGCTGCAGCGTTCCATATCCCCGCCCGCATAGGCCAGGAAGCTGATCTCATTGACCGGGCAGAGGAAGGCGGGGCGGCCCGTCTCCTCCAGGTGCAGCCGCGCGAAAGCGGCCGCATAGCGCGCGAAGCGGTCCACGAAGGCGGGCGAGAACACATCAAGGTCGTCCGGCCAGCCGTAGTGGCAGACATCCCACAGGATCTGCGTGCCCGTCCGCTCCGCGGCCCGGAGCATCGGCAGGACCGAGGACCAGTCGTAACGCCCGGGCGTGGTCTCCACCAAATGCCAGCGCACGCCGTCCCGCGCGGTGCGGATGCCGTGTTCGGCGAGCTGCGCGTAATCCTCGGCGGCCAGCATGTCGTGATGCGTGGCGGCGATCATGTCGAGCCGCTTCCGCCGCATGTTGCGATGGGTCGAGCATTCGAAGCCGGCCATGAAGAAGGAGCGGAAGAGCGGGGCAAAGGCGGTCTCGGGCGGGGTCACGCGGAACTCCGTCGGCAGGGGGCGGCAGGCTGGTCCGCAGCGGTAACGCCGCGCCGGCGGAAGGCTTCCCGGCCTGGCGTCACGCGGGCGTGAGCGGACGGCCACTCAATTGCCTATTGTATGCCATTTGTAAACGGGCAAGCACTCCTCAGCGCGCCGCCGCGGGCAGCCAGACATGGAAGGTGGAGCCGACCCCCTCCTCGCTCTCGATCACCAACTGGCCGCGGTGCCGATTGACGATGTGCTTGACGATGGCAAGGCCAAGCCCGGTGCCGCCGGCATGCCGCGCCCGGCCCCGATCCACCCGGTAGAAGCGCTCCGTCAGGCGCGGGATGTGCTCACGCGCGATGCCCGGCCCGTCATCGGCCACGCTCAGCACCACGCCGGGCTGCGCCGGCCAGCGCGGTCCGGCGCCATCCGCCCCCGGCCGGGCCGGCGCGACCGACAGCCGCACCGTGCCGCCGGCCGGCCCATAGCGCAGCGCATTCTCGAGCAGGTTGCGCACCACCTGGCCAAGCTGCCCCGCATCCGCCGGCGCGGCCTCTGCCCCGGGCTCCAGCGCCGCGTCCAGCTTCACGCGCCGTTCGGCCAGCAGCGGGGCCATCGCCTCCGCCTCCGACCGGGCCAGCGCGGCCAGATCCACCCGCCCCGCCGGCGGTTCGTGCTCGGTCACCTCGATGCGCGACAGGCCGAGCAGGTCCTCGATCAGCCGCCGCATCCGCTCCGACTGTTCGGCCATGATGGCCAGGAACCTGGCCCGCGCTTCGGCGTCGTCCTGGGCCGGCCCGCGCAGCGTCTCGATAAAGCCGATGACGGAGGCGAGCGGCGTGCGCAGCTCATGGCTGGCATTGGCCACGAAATCGGCGCGCATCCGTTCCACCGCGCGTTCGCGCGTGCGGTCGGACAGCAGCAGAACCACGCGCCCGCCATCGGCCAGTGGCGGATCCATCGGGATGACATGAATCTTGAGGTCGCGCGGCACGGGCACGGGCAGCGCGATGTCCACTTCGCGTGCCGGGGCGCCCAGCAGCGCCTGGTCGAGTGCATCGGCCAGTGACGGATGCCGCAGCAGTGCCGCGACATCGCCGGTGCCGGCCGCCCCGCCGCCGAACAGCGCCCGCGCCGCGGCATTGGCGCGGAGCGCGGCGCCGCGCGCATCCAGCACCACCAGCGGGTCGGGCAGGCGTTCGACAATCGCCTCATCCGCACGGCGCAGGCGCAGCACCAGCTCCGCCCGCTCGTTCACGCTGCGCGCCAGGCGCCGCATGCCGTCCGCGATCTCCTCGACCGCCGGCAGCAGAGCCGTGCCGGGGCTGGAGGCTTCATCGCTCTCGCCGGCTTCGGCGCGCCGCAGCGCGTCCTTCAGCTGCGCGAGATTCCCAAGCCAGATCCGCGCGAGCCACAGCGCCGCGACGATGGTGGCGGCCAGCACCAGCAGCCCGGGCAGTGGCGCGACCCCGCCAGCCGCCAGCAGCACCAGCAGCAGCGCGGCGGGCACGCCGCTGATCAGCCCGGCGGCGGCCAGCACCCGTCCCGTGGGCGGCGGGGGCAGGGGCATCGCGCGCTAGAAGCCCGCGCCGGCCGGCGCGGGTGCGTCTTCGAGCACCACCGCATCGCCCGTGGCCGACAGGGTGAAGATGGCGAGCCCCCGCTGCGTCTGCCCGCCCGGCAGCAGACGCACCGGGCCATCCGCCCCGTCGAAGGCACGGGTGGCCGTGACGGTGCCGATCGGCGTGCCGCTGCGCAGCGCCCGCGCGGTCAGCGCCGCGGCGTCATAGGCCGTGGCGGCCACCCGCGGCGGCGCGTCGCCGAAGGCTTCGACGTAGCGCTGTTCGAACCGTGCGCGCGCGGCCGCATCCGGCCCTGGGAAGCGCGCCCCGGCCAGCGCGCCATCCGCGCGCAGCGCCGGATCGTTGAGCCAGAGCGCGGTGCCGAGCAGCTCCGGCCCCTGGCTGGGTGCGGCGCCTTCGGCCAGCGCGGCACGGGCCTCGGCGGCGTAGGCGGTGACGAAGCGGCGCGCGCGGTCCCCCGTCTCGCCCAGCAGCAGCGCATCGGCCTGCGGCGCGGCGGCGCGGGCGGCGCCGGCTGCCATCGCCGGATCGGCGCCGGCCGGATGCAGCGCGATGGCGGGCAGCGGCAGCCGCAGATCGGCTGCCGCGCTACGGATCCCCTCGACCAGTGCGCGGCCAAATTCGGTGTTTGGCGCGGCCAGCACGAAGCGCTGCGCGCCTTCCTGTGCGGTGGCGCTGACGATGCGCCGGACCTGCTGCTGCGGCGTGATGCCCAGCACCCAGGCATTCTCCCCGGCGCGCTGCGCGTCATTGGTGAAGGCCAGCACCGGCACGCCCGCCGCGCGCGCCACCGGTACGACGGCGGCGGCTTCCGCGCTGGTCAGCGGGCCGATGATGGCGCGTGCGCCATCGGCGATCGCCTGGCGCGCGGCGGCCGCCGCACCGGCCGGCGAGCCCGCCGTGTCGCGCGGCAGGAATTCGACGCCGCTCGGCGCTTCGTCGAACAGCGCCATGGTGGCGGCGTTCAGCATCGCCTGACCCAGCGGCGCGGTCTGGCCCGAAAGCGGCAGCAACAGCGCCGCGCGCGCCATCGGGGCCGGCTGCGGCGCCGCCGTGCCCAGGGGCGGGGCGATGCCGACCACGCTGGGCGCGGGGGATTGCGGAGCACAGGCCGCGAGCCCCAGAAGGGCGGCAGCGGCGAGGCCCATCAGGCCGCGACGGCGGGCCGCCGCCGGCAGGCCACGCAGCACGGAGGGGGAAGATGACAAGCGACAATCCTCCTGAACGGGCCCGGCGACCGGCGGTGCCGGCCGGGCTGACCCTGGTAGCAACGCCGATCGGCAATCTCGGCGACCTGTCACCGCGGGCCCTCGAGATGCTCGGCGCGGCGGATGCCGTGCTGTGCGAGGATACGCGGGTGACCGGCCAGATGCTGTCGCGTCATGGCATGTCCGCGCCGCTCCTGCCACTCCATGATCATAACGAGGCCGAGATAGTGCCCCGCGTGCTGGAGCGGCTGCAGGCGGGGCAGCGGCTCGCGCTGGTCTCGGATGCTGGCACGCCGCTGGTCTCGGACCCCGGCTACCGGCTGGTGCGGGCGGTGATCGCGGCGGGGCTGCCGCTGTCGGCAATTCCGGGCCCGAATGCGGCGGTGATGGCGCTGACGCTGTCGGGCCTGCCGCCGCACCCCTTCCTGTTCCTGGGCTTCCTGCCGCCCAAGGCCGGGCCGCGCAGCGCGGCTGTGGCGAAGCTGCGCGCGGCGGAACGGGCGGGGCTTTCGGCCAGCCTGGTGCTGTATGAGGCGCCGCACCGCCTGGCAGAGGCGCTTGCCGCGCTGGCCGAAGGGCTTGGCCCCGACCGCCCGGCGGCGGTCGCGCGCGAACTGACCAAGCGCTTCGAGGAGGTGCGCCGCGGCACGCTGGCCGAGTTGGCCGCGCATTACGCTGGCCATGAGGCGCTGGGCGAGATCTGCATCGTCATCGGCCCCGCGCCGGAGGAGACGACCGGCGAAGCCGACCTGGATGCGCAGCTGCGGGAGGCGATGCGCAGCGGCGCGAGCCTGCGCGACGCCGCGGCGATGGTCGCCGCCGCGACGGGGCTGCCGCGCAAGCAGGTCTATGCCCGCGCCCTGGCGCTGCCCGCCGAGGATTGATCCCTTACTGCACCAGCAGCGGCAGGATGGCATCGAGGCGGAGCAGCCCGTCCGGTGTCGCCGCCAGCCGGCCGTCGCGCCAGGCCAGCAGGCCTTCCTCCGCCAGCGTGTCCAGCATGCGGAGGTCCACCGTTGCCTCGAAGGGCAGGGTGCTGCGCGCGGCGATGCGGGCGGGGTCCACGCCTTCCGTCAGGCGCAGGCCCATCAGCAGCGCTTCCCGCGCGCGGTCGCGGGGGCTTAGGGCTTCTTCCTCGGTCACGGCGTGGCCGTCGCGCTGCACGCGGGCGAGCCATTCCTCCGGCGCGCGATGGCGCCGCGCGGCGAGGATGTCGCCGCCGATCGTCAGGCGCTGATGCGCGCCGGCACCGATGCCGATGTAGTCGCCATAGCGCCAATAGGCGAGGTTATGGCGGCTTTCGGCGCCGGGCTGCGCATAGTTCGAGACTTCGTAGGGCAGCAGGCCGAAGCGCGCCGCTTCCTCGGCCGTCGCGGTGTAAAGTCGCGCGGCTTCGTCACCTTCCGGCAGGGCGAAGGCGCCGCGGGCATGGAGGGTGGCGAATTGCGTGCCCGGCTCCACCGTGAGCTGGTAGAGCGAGAGATGATCGGCCGCGAGCGCCAGCGCCTGGCGCAGCTCCGCACGCCAGGCCGCTTCCGGCTGGCCGGGACGGGCATAGATCAGGTCGAAGGAAACGCGTGGAAATGTCTCGCGCGCGAAGCCGAGCGCCCGGATGGCGTCGTCCACATCATGCTTGCGGCCGAGGAAATCGAGTGCCGCCGGGTCGAGAGCCTGGACGCCGAGCGAGACGCGGTTGACCCCCGCCGCGCGGAAATCGCGCAGCTTCGCGCGTTCGACGCTGGTCGGGTTGGCTTCGAGCGTGATTTCGAGATCGGGCCGCGCGTCGAAGAGCCGCGTCGCATCCTCGATCAGCGCGGCGGCGGTGGCGGGCTGCATCAGGCTCGGCGTGCCGCCGCCGAAGAAGATGGAGGCCAGCTTGCGACGCGGGCCGCTGCCATTGGCGCGCGCGGCTTCCCGCACCAGCTCCGCCCGCAGTGCGGCGGCGAAGGCGGCGTGGTCCACGCGGTCCCGCACATGGCTGTTGAAGTCGCAATACGGGCACTTGGCAGCGCAGAACGGCCAATGGATGTAGAGGGCGAGCGGTTCCATCGCCTGGGGAGATAGGGATGTCGGGGGGTTCTGTCGCCGGGGGGTCTGTCGAACGTGTGCGGGCGGCGCTGGCCGCGGCGGTGCATGCGGACAGCATCGCTGCCTTCCCCGAGGGCACGCGATCCGCGGCCGATGCCGCCGCGGCGGTGGGGTGCGAGGTGGCGCAGATCGCCAAATCCATCATCTTCCGCGCGGGTGAGCGCGCGGTGCTGGTCATCGCCTCCGGCGCGAACCGGGTGGATATGGGCAAGGTCGCGGCGGCCACGGGCCTTCAGGTGAAGCGCGCCGATGGCGGCTGGGTGCGCGATGTCACGGGCTTCGCCATCGGCGGCGTCGCGCCGCTCGGGCATCTGTCGCCACCCGTGGTGCTGGTGGATGAGGATTTGTTTGCCTTCGACCGCGTCTGGGCCGCAGCGGGCTCGCCCATGCATGTTTTCGCGACGACGCCCGAGGAGCTGCTGCGGATCTCCGGCGGCACGAAGGTGGATGTGAAGGAGAGCGCATGATGCTGCCTGTCACGGCGCTGTATGCGGGGCTGCTCGGCCTCTATTTCATCTGGCTGGCGACGCGGGTGATCAAGGCGCGGCGGCTGCACCGCGTCGCGCTCGGCACCGATCACCCTGCGGTGCAGCGCGCCGCGCGCGCGCATGGCAACTTTGCCGAATACGCGCCCTTCGCGCTGCTGCTGCTGGCGCTGTGCGAGGCGAATGGCCTGCCTGCCTGGGCGCTGCATGCGCTGGGCGTCACGCTGCTGATCGGCCGCGTGCTGCACGCCACCGGCATCGCGCGCGAGCCCGAGGATTTCCGCTGGCGCGTCGCGGGAATGAGCCTGACCTTCGCGATGATGGGCGTCGCCGCCGCCGCGCTGCTGGGGCTGGCGGCTGCTTGGTAGGGCGCTCTGGGGAGGGCGCTGCCCTCCCCAGATCCCTCCCGCCAGGAGCCGAGGGCTCCTGGACCTCGTCAGTTTAACGCCGAATGGGGTGGGGGCCGAAGTGCCCCCACCCCATTCGGCGTTGAAAACT
>JBIKSZ010000348.1:0-3131 GCA_044348345.1 Roseomonas sp.
CGCGAAGAGCAGCGTGTGGTCGCCGATCACCTGGCCGCCGCGGAGCGTCGCGAAGCCGATGGTGCCCGTGCCGCGCGCGCCGGTGTGGCCGTGGCGGCCGCTTTCCATCCCAGCGGCATCGAGCGTCGTGCCGCGGCCAGCCGCGACCGCGCGGCCGAGCGCGATCGCCGTGCCGGAGGGCGCATCCACCTTCTGGCGGTGGTGCATCTCCACGATCTCGGCGTCGTATTGCGCGGGCGGGAGGGCGGCGGCCATGCGCTCGGCGATGGCGAGCACGATGTTCACGCCGGGGGAGAAATTGGCGGCATAGACGATGGGCACATGGGTCGCGGCCTCGGCCACTGCGGCTTCCTGCGCCGCCGAGAGGCCGGAGGAGCCGAGCACGAGCGGCTTGCCGGCCGCGACCGCGGCGGCTGCATGGGCCGTGGCATTGTCGGCATGGGTGAAGTCGATCACGACATCGGCGGCAGCAAAGAGGGCGGCCGCATCCGGCAGCAGCGCACCGCCGGCGGGCAGGGCCTTGGCGGAGCCGGGGCGGGTGGTGCCGCCGGCGAGCGTCGCCCCGGCAGCCGTCACTTCCTCGGCCAGCAGATGTCCCATGCGGCCGGCAATGCCGGTGATGCCGATGCGCATCCGTGCCCTCCCGTGTGAGTGAGGGAGGCTTTCGCGCGCGGGGGCGAAGGGGTCAAGGCGGGGCAGGGGGGGGCGGGCGGCAGCGCGGGTGGGACCGTCTTCGCGCCGCCGCCCACCGGGGCCGCCGCTGGGGGGGATGCGACGGGTGCAGCGCGAACGCGGGCGGCTGGGGCGGGTTTCGGGGGGGCGCGCAGGGTGGTGAAGACACGCGCGCGTTTGCGCCGCCCCCCCCTCACCCCGACGGCGCACTGCGCCGGCGCTCTCCCCCCGTTGGGGGGAGAGGGCTATTGCCTGTTGGGGGGAAACGGCGATCGGCGGCGGGGGGTCTAACGGCTGGTCCTAGCGACCGAGGCCGTCCCAGAACTCCTTCACCTTGGCGAAGAAGCCCTCGCTTTCGGGGCTCGATTTGCCGGATTTCTCGGCCTCGCGCTCGAACTCCGCCAACAGCTCCTGCTGGCGCTTCGAGAGGTTCTGCGGCGTCTCCACCGCGACCTGGACATACATGTCGCCGCGCGCGGCGCTGCGCAGCACCGAAAACCCCTTGCCGCGCAGGCGGAACTGGTCGCCGGTCTGGGTGCCGGCCGGGATCGTCACCTTGGCGCGGCCGCCATCCACCGTCGGCACCTCCACCGCCGCGCCGAGGGCTGCCTGCGTCATGCGCAGCGGCACGCGGACGAAGATGTTGGCACCATCCCGCTGGAAGATCGGGTGCGACTTGACCGCGACATCCACATAAAGGTCGCCCGCCGGCGCCCCGCGCAGGCCAGCCTCGCCTTCGCCCGACAGGCGGATGCGCGTGCCGTCCTCGACGCCTGCGGGCACGGCGACGGACAGCGTGCGGTCGCGCTGCACGCGGCCCTGGCCGGCGCAGACCTTGCAGGGATTCTTCACCACCCGCCCCGCGCCGCTGCAGGTGGGGCAGGTGCGCTCGATCAGGAAGAAGCCCTGCTGGGCGCGGACCTTGCCCGAGCCGCCGCAGGTGCCGCAGGTGGCGGCCGCCTGCGCCGCCGGACCCTCGGAGCCGGAGCCCTTGCAGGCTTCGCAGACGACCGAGGTCCCGACCCGGATCGTCTTCTTGGCGCCGGCGAAGGCTTCCTCCAGCGTGACCTCGACCGCGGTGCGGAGGTCCGAGCCGCGGCCCACGGGGCCGCCCCGGCCGCCGCGCCGGCCCATGCCGCCGAACATCTCCTCGAAGATGTCCTCGAAGGCACCGCCGAAGGGGTTGCCGCCACCGAACCCGCCCTGGCCGCCGCCGCCGCCCATGCCGCCCTCGAAGGCGGCGTGGCCGAAGCGGTCATAGGCGGCGCGCTTCTCGGCGTCCTTCAGGACGTCATAGGCCTCGTTCAGCTCCTTGAACTTCGCCTCGGCCGAGGCGTCGCCCTGGTTGCGGTCCGGGTGATATTGCATGGCGAGCTTGCGGTAGGCCTTCTTCAGGTCCTCCTCGCTCGCGTCCCGGGCCACGCCCAGAACCTGGTAGTAGTCGCGCTTGGCCATGGGGGCCGGGGTCCTCGCTGAGCAGCGTGGTATCGTGTCTCAACATGGCGGCGCCCGACCTCCTTGCGGAAGCCGGGCGCGCCGATCCTACACCGATCCGAAGCCCGGATTACTGGGGCTTCTTCTTCTTCGGGTCCACTTCCTCGAACTCGGCGTCCACGACCTTCTCGTTCGGGTTGCCGCCGGCGTTCGGGCCGGCGTTCGCCCCGGGGCCGGCCTGGGCGGCCTGCTCCTGCGCCTGCTGCGCCTTGTAGAGCGCCTCGCCCATCTTCATCGCCGCCTGGGAGAGCTTCTCGGACGCGCTGCGGATGGCGTCCGCGTCCTGGCCTTCCATCGCGGTGCGGGCTTCGGCCAGCGCGGCCTCCACGTCCGACTTCTCGCCCGGGCCGACCTTGTCGCCATTCTCCTTCAGCGTCTTGTCGGTGGAGTGCACCAGCGCATCCAGCTGGTTGCGCGCTTCCACCGCCTCGCGCCGCTTGCGGTCTTCTTCCGCGTGCGCCTCGGCGTCCTTGACCATGCGCTCGATGTCGGAATCCGACAGGCCGGACTTGGCCTGGATGCGGATCTGCTGCTCCTTGCCGGTCGCCTTGTCCTTCGCGGACACGCTGACGATGCCGTTGGCGTCGATGTCGAAGGTCACCTCGATCTGCGGCACGCCGCGCGGCGCGGGGGGGATGCCCTGCAGGTCGAACTGGCCGAGCAGCTTGTTGTCGGCCGCCATCTCGCGCTCGCCCTGGAAGACCTTGATGGTCACGGCGGACTGGTTGTCATCGGCGGTCGAGAAGGTGTTGGCCTTCTTGGTCGGGATCGTCGTGTTGCGGTCGATCAGGCGCGTGAACACGCCGCCCAGCGTCTCGATGCCGAGCGACAGCGGGGTCACGTCCAGCAGCAGCACGTCCTTGACGTCGCCCTTCAGCACGCCGCCCTGGATGGCGGCGCCGATCGCCACGACCTCATCGGGGTTGACGTTGCGGGCAGGTTCCTTGCCGAACTTCTGCTTCACC
>JBIKSZ010000349.1:0-3114 GCA_044348345.1 Roseomonas sp.
CAGCCTCTCTGGGTTCGACCGCGCATGGTCGATGAAGCCGCGCAGCGTGTTCGGCAGACCGTTGCGGACAACGAACGCGAATGGCCCGTCGCCCACAGGCCCGATGAAGCCGAAGTCACGGTCCGGGTTGAACGGCACGTCGCGCTCGATGAGCGGTCGGTAGAAGGTTCCCGCGCCCGCGATCAGGATCGTGTAGCCATCCGGGGCCGCGCGCGCGACCTCGGCCGAACCGATTGCACCGCCCGCGCCCGCCCGGTGATCCAGCACGACAGGCTGACCCAGCATCGGCATCATCGCGTCGGCCACGATCCGGCTGATGTTGGACGTGGCGCCCCCAGGCGCCCAGGGCACGACGAAGCGGATCGGCCGCGTCGGAAAGACGCCCTGCGCGAGCGCGGGCAATGCCAGCGCCGTGGTGCCGAGGGCGAGAAGCGAACGGCGGCTCGGCATGCGGTGTCACTCCGATCATATTACGCTACGAAGACTGCCGCCCGGCGCGCCGGGCGGCAACTGGACAGGTGGGCCGGGCCTGATCAGCCTCGGCGCGGGCCACGGCCCGGCGGATAGGGCCAGCGCGGATCGTTGAACTCCTGGATCTCAAGCCAGTAGCCGATCGGATCCTTGAAGAAGGCGGAATACACCGTGCGCCCCCCGAGCATGTTCGGCGGACCGTCGAACTCCACCCCCTTGCCGAGGAGATACCGGTAGGTCTCCTCCACATTCTCGACCAGGAAGGTGACCATCATGCCCTTGGTGCCACGCGGCCGTCCTTCCTTGTTGCAGACGCCGAGGAAGCCCGTCGGGCTCACCTGGAATACGCGGCACACGCCCTGGTCCAGCACTTGCGGCAATTCCAGCACGTCGCGATAGAATGCGGCATGAGTATCGAGAGCGTCGCTGTAGAGCCAGGTCACGTTCTGTTCGATGAAGGGGCGCGGCATGGGGCCTCCGGTCGGCGTTGGGAGGGACAGGATCGCCTGCAACGCGCCGGGCGGCAATCGGCGCGCCCCGATTCCACCGCGGCGGGGATGGGCGGCGGATGATCCGCCTCGCTCTCGAACGCGTCCATCTGCCCCCTCTTGGGCGCGTCACCGACGACACGTCGGTCCTCACGCTCCGCTCCTTCGCCTTCGAGCCTCTGTGCCACTGGCAGGACGGGGAGGTGCTGCCCGGCCTGTTCAGCCATTGGCACATGCGGGCGGATGGCTGCTCCTGGCGCTTCGCGATCCGGCCGGGCACCACGTTCCATGACGGGCTGCGCTGCACCGCCGAGCATGTGCTGGCCACGATCCGCGCCGCGCTCGATGGGCGCGACATGTTCGGCATGCCCTGGTCCTATGCGCGCTACCTGGCCGGGGCCGAGATCTCCGCCGAGGGCGAGGATGCGATCCGCATCGCCACCCCCGCCCCCTTCGCGGACCTGCCGGAGATCCTGGCCGAATTCGTCTGCGCCCGCGCCGACGCCGCAGGCGAGGCGACGATCGGCACCGGGCCCTATCGCATCGCGCGCTACCAGCCGGACAAGGAAGCGCTGCTGGTCGCGACCGATCCCGCGCGCAGTCCCGGCGCGATCCGCGCGATCGCGATCCCGGACGCGGAGGCCCGCCTCGCCGCGCTCCGCGATGGCGGGGCGGACGTCGCGCTCAACCTGGAACGGCGCCAGGGCCCGGCGGGGGGGCACGGGCTGCTATGGGGACAGGCGCCGAACACGCTGTCCGTCATGGCCTATCTCAACTGCGCCGAGGGGCTGTTCCGCGATCCGCGCGCGCGGATCGCCGCCAATCTCGCGGTGGATCGCGATGCGATCGTCGCGCGGCTGTTCCACGGCCTCGGCCAGCCCGCGTCCAGCATCGTCAGCCCCTTCCACCTGGGCATGCGCGCCACCCGGCCGCCGCCCCTGCCGCATGATCCCGCCCGCGCGCGCGCGCTGTTCGCCGAAGCGGGCGCGGGTGCGCCAGTGCTGATCCGGGCGCCCGCCCACATGCCGGAACGCGCGCCGGAGATCGCGGCGATGATCGCCCGCGATCTCTCCGCCTGCGGCTGCCCGGCGACGGTCGAGGTGGTCGCCGACCGCCCAGCCTATGCGCGGCAGGTCTCGGCGCGGCGCATCGGCGACATCGCGCTGTTCGATTCCTCGCCCCACAGCACCTTCCGTGTGCTGGACGACAAGATCTCGGCCCGCTCCCGCGGGCCGTGGTGGCAGGGCAGCGACGACCCGGCGCTCGAAGCGATGTTCCGCGCTGCGGCCGCCACCTCAGATCCGGCTGCGCGCGACGCGGCCTATGGGCGATGCCTCGCGCATCTCCGCGACAACCCGCCCTGGCTCTACCTGTTCCATCCCATCGATGCCTACGCCGCCGTCCCGGGCGCGCCTCCGCTCGCGCTCGATCATCGGGGCGTGCTCCGACTGGCCTGAAGGACCGATCATGGATCACCGCGCGAACGTCCTCATCACCGCATCCGCGCTCGGCGACCTGCTGGCGCGGGGCGCACCGATCTCGGTGCTTGCCATCCGCAACGGCCCGGGCGCCTGGGCTTCCGCCCCGCGCATTCCGGGCGCAGTGGATGTGGACCTGCCGACGGAGCTTGCCTCCCCAGGCGGCGGGACGCGCGGCAGCCGCCCGCTGCCGGCGATCCAGGACCTGACGCAAACCGCCCGGCGCTGGGGCCTGCGACGCGACGTGCCGGTCGTCGTCTACGACCACGATCGTGGCCTTGTCGCGGCGCGCGGCTGGTGGGTGCTGCGCTGGGCCGGGCTCGCCGATGTGCGGCTGCTCGATGGCGGCTTCGCGGCCTGGCAGGCGGCGGGGCTGCCGGTCGCGTCGGAGCCGGGCAGGCCCACGCCCGGCGACGTGTCGGCGAGCCCCGGGCACCTGCCGGTGCTGGACGCGGACGGCGCCGCCGCCCTCGCCCGCAGTGGCCTGCTGCTCGATAGCCGGGTGCGGGTCAACTACATCGGCGGCCCGGGCGAGCCGCGGCGTGGTCACATCCCGGGCTCGATCTCCGCGCCGGCGGCGGATGTGCTGACGGAAGCGGGCAGCTTCGCCGATGGGGACACGCTGCGGCATCTCTACGCGGCGCTCGGCGCCGATGGCTCGCGCCAGGTCGGGGTGT
>JBIKSZ010000350.1:0-3111 GCA_044348345.1 Roseomonas sp.
GCTTCTTCCTGACCGCGGGCTTCCTCGGGATGATGTACTACTTCATCCCGAAGCAGGCGGACCGGCCGGTCTATTCCTATCGCCTGTCCATCGTACATTTCTGGTCGCTGATCTTTCTCTATATCTGGGCGGGCCCGCACCACCTGCACTACACCGCGCTGCCGGATTGGGCGCAGACGCTCGGCATGGTGTTCTCGATCATGCTGTGGATGCCGTCCTGGGGCGGCATGATCAACGGCGTGATGACGCTCTCGGGTGCGTGGGACAAGCTGCGCACCAATCCTGGGCTTCGCTTCTCCGTCGCCTCGCTTGGCTTCTACGGGATGTCCACCTTCGAGGGGCCGGTCATGTCCATCAAGGCGGTCAATTCCCTCAGCCATTACACCGACTGGACGATCGGCCACGTGCATTCTGGCGCGATGGGCTGGGTCGGCTTCGTCACCTTCGGCGCGCTCTACTGGCTGATCCCCAAGCTCTGGGCGAAGAGGGGGATGTACAGCGAGCGGCTGATCTCCTGGCACTTCTGGATCGCGACGCTCGGCATCGTTCTCTACATCACCGCGATGTGGGTCTCGGGCATCCTGCAGGGCCTGATGTGGCGCGCCTACGACGAGAACGGCTTCCTGCAATACGCCTTCATCGAGACCGTCGCCGCCATGTACCCCTACTACGTGATCCGCGTGATGGGCGGCGTGCTGTATCTCGCGGGCGCGCTGATCATGGTCTGGAATGTGTGGATGACCGTCACCCGCGGCGAGCAGGAGGAGGCGGTCGCATCGCCTGCCCCCGCCGCCGCCGTGACGGCTGCCGCCGAGTGAGGAGGGCAGGACGATGAAGTGGTTCAATCACGCCGTCATCGAGAAGAACCTGATCCTGATGGGCGTGCTCACGCTCATCACGGTCTCGATCGGGGGTCTCGCGCAGATCGTGCCGCTGTTCACCGTGGCGTCCACCATCGAGCGCGTGCAGGGCATCCGTCCCTACACGCCGCTCGAGCTGGCGGGCCGCAACATCTATATCCGCGAGGGCTGCTACACCTGCCACAGCCAGATGATCCGCCCCTTCCGCGACGAGCTGGAGCGCTACGGCCATTTCAGCCTGGCGGCGGAGAGCATGTACGACCATCCCTTCCAATGGGGCTCGAAGCGCACGGGGCCCGACCTCGCGCGCGTCGGCGGGCGCTATTCGGATGACTGGCACGCGGCGCATCTGCGCTCCCCGCGCGCCGTGGTGCCGGACAGCATCATGCCGCCCTACGCCTTCCTCGACCGGCCACTGAACTACCGCGACATCCAGCAGCACCTGCGCGCCAAGCAGGCGATCGGCGTGCCCTACACCGACGAGATGATCGCCAATGCGCGCGCCGACCTCGAGGCGCAGGCGCGGCCGGACAACGAACCGTCGGGCTTCCAGGGCCGCTACGCCCGCGCCCGGCAGGCCGCCTTCGACGGCGATCCCCGCGTCATCACGGAGATGGATGCGCTGATCGCCTATATGCAGATGCTCGGCACGCTCGTGGATTTCCGCGACGTGACGCCCGAGCAGCTGCGGCAGCAGTGAGGGAGGGCGCGATGCTCGACATTCTCGGCTCCCTCCAATCCACGCTCTCCACGCTGTGGGTGGTGTGGTTCTTCGTCCTGTTCACCGGGATCATCCTCTACGTGATGTCCCCCTGGCGGAAGCGCCGCTACGAGCAGGCGGGCGACATCCCGCTGCGTGACGAGCCGCCCCACGCCAGGTCCCGCGGAGGCCGCTGAGATGCCGACGGAGATCGAGAAAGACACGCTCACCGGCACCGACACAACCGGCCACGAATGGGACGGGCTGAAGGAGCTGAACACGCCGCTGCCGAAGTGGTGGCTCTATCTGCTCTACGCGACCATTGCCTTCTCGGCGGTCTGGGTCGTGCTCTACCCGGCCTTTCCCTTCAAGGGCTGGACCGGCGTCACCGGTTGGGTCGCGCGGGAGGCGGTGATGCAGGACGTTGCCGCGGCGAATGCGCGGATGGCGCCGATGATGACCCGCATCCGGGACGCGACGCCGCAGCAGATCGCCGATGATCCGCAGCTGCGCGCCTTCGCGATAGCCGGCGGGCGCATCGCCTTCGCCAACAATTGCGCCGGCTGCCACGGCGCGGGCGGGCAGGGCGCGCCGGGCGGCTTCCCCAGCCTCGCCGATGACGAGTGGATCTGGGGCGGCACGCATGACGCGATCCGTCACGCAATCGTCCACGGCATCCGTGCCGGCGAGAGCGAGGAGGAGCGGACCAGCATGATGCCCCGCTTCGTCGCCGACGGCGTGCTGACCCACGCACAGGCGTCCGACACGGCGGAGTTCGTGCTGTCCTTCACGGGCCGCGCGACCGATGCCGCGGCCGTGGAGCGCGGCAAGGCGCTCTATGCCGACAACTGCGCCGCCTGCCACGGCGACACAGGCGAGGGGAATCGCGATGTCGGCGCACCGCGTCTGAACGACCGGGTCTGGCTCTATGGCGGCGATCGCGCCGCGATCGCCCGCTACATCGCCAATCCGCGGCTGGGCGTGATGCCTTCGTGGGGCAACAGGCTCGATCCCGCGACCGTCAACATGCTCGCCGTCTACGTCCACGCCCTCGGCGGCGGAGAGAACTGACACGGGGAGGGGGAAATCCCTTCACAGAGCACAGCGCACCGGTCGGGGAAACCGCCACGATGAAGGACGTGACCGCGAAGGAGAGGCTGAAGGCGCCGGGGACGCTGACCCCTGCGGCCGACCAGCCGCTCTACGTGAACCGCCAGAAGGTCTATCCCAGGGCGGTCTCCGGCACGGTGCGGCAGGCGAAGTGGGCGGTGCTGATCCTCTGCCTGGCGCTGTATTATGTAGTGCCCTGGATCCGCTGGGACCGCGGGCCGGACCATCCCTCGCAGGCCGTGCTCGTCGATATCGGCGCGGGGCGGCTCTACTTCTTCTTCTTCGAGATCTGGCCGCAGGAGGTCTACTTCCTCACCGGCCTGCTGGTGCTCGGCGCCATCGGGCTCTTCGCGGCGACCAGCCTGTTCGGCCGCGTCTGGTGCGGCTTCGCCTGCCCGCAGACGGTGTGGACCGACCTCTTCATGTGGGTCGAGCGCCTGA
>JBIKSZ010000133.1:0-10358 GCA_044348345.1 Roseomonas sp.
ATCCGCCGCGCCGCGACCAGAGAGTTCGCCCATGATCCCCGTGAAGCGCCTCCGGCATCTCGCCCTTTTCGCATCGGACCTTGAGCGACAGCTCGCCTACTACCGCGACGTCATCGGCCTCGCCGAAGTCGGGCGCGAGGCGGGCCGCATCTTCCTGGCCAGCGAGGCGGGGCAGCTGTCCATTGTGCTCGAGCAGGGGGCGACGCCTGGCCTCGCACGCCTGGCCTTCGACCTGCCGCCGGACCGCGACATCGCCGATGTCGAACGTGCGCTGCGCGACGCCGGGCTGCCCGCGGAGCGCTGCTCGGACCCCGCCCCAGGCTGCCCCGTCGCGCTGCGTTCCCGGGACCTCGACGGGCGGGCGATCGAGCTGCACCTCGCCCTGCATTGCCACGACAACCGCCAGCCCCTGCCCGGCATCGCGCCGCTGAAGCTCGGCCATGTCGCCTGCCATGCGCCCGACCCGGCGGCGATCGCGGGGTTCTACACTGACAGGCTCGGCTTCCGAATCTCCGACTGGATCGAGGACCGCTTCGTCTTCCTGCGCTGCAGCCACGAACACCACACGGTGAATTTCACGCGCGGCCCGGATGCGCGGATGCACCACATGGCCTTCGAGTTGCGCGACGCCGCGCATATGCATCGCGCGGCGGATATTCTCGGCGGCCAGAAGGTCCCGATCCTCTGGGGACCGGTGCGGCACGGGCCGGGGCACAACGTGGCCATGTATCACCGCGACCCCGAGGGCAACGCGATCGAGCTGTTCTACGGACTTGATTGCATGACGGACGAAGCGCTGGGCTTCTGGGATCCGCGCCCCTGGCACCGCGACCGGCCGCAGCGCCCCAAGGTCTGGGTCGGACTGCCGCGCGACGTCTGGGGTCTGCCGCCCTCCCAGGCCTTCCTTGAGATGCACCGTCTGCAGTTGCCGGAAGGGCGGAGCTGAGCTGATGGCTGCGAGAGCATGTCGATGACGGCCGAGCCGACCGCCGCCGAGATCCTTCGCCTGGAGGATCTGCGCTTCGCGGCCATGACCGCGAATGACTTGGGCGCTCTCGACCGGCTGATCGCCGATGATTTGCGCTTCGTCCATTCGAACGGCACAGTGGAAGACAAGGCGGAGTTCCTCCGCAAGCTTCGGGCGGGCGAGCGGCGCTACCTCGCCTATCGTGCGCTGGCCCGAGAGGTGCGGCAGGAAGGTGGCTTCAGCTTCGTCTTCGGCGAGGCCGATGCCGAGATCGAGCGCCCTGGTGGCGGCATCCGCACGCGGATGACCTACACCGCCATCTACCGCAATGCGCCGACGCCGCGTCTGTTCGGCTGGCATTCGGTCAAGTCGCCCGCGCCCTGATACAAGGCGGGCGCTTGAGGCGGCAGCGGCGCGAGGCCAAACTCGCGCCTCCGCAGGAGATGTCCCGAGCCATGCCCGCCAGGGCCGCCCCGAAACCCACCGTGCCGAAACCCGCCGCCCAGAAGCGCCCTGCCCTGAAGCCGGGCGCGCCGAAGGCCGCTGCGGCGCCAGCGGTCCTCGTCAGCCAGACCGTGCTGAACCGGCTGCTCGCCGATATCCTCGATGGGCGCTACGAGCCCGGGGCGCGGCTGCGCTTCGCGGAATTGCAGGCCGCCTATGAGGTCGGCATCGGCACGCTGCGGGAGGCGCTGTCGCATCTCGCCTCGGTCGGGATGGTCGAGGTGGATGCCAATCGGGGCTTCCGCGTCGCCCCGGTGTCGGAGGCTGATCTGCACGATGTCTCCTCCCTGCTGATCGAATTCGAGCAGCGCGCGATCCTCTCCTCCGTCGCGCATGGCGACAGGGCGTGGGAAGACGCGGTGGTGCTGACCTTCCACCGCCTGTCCGCCATCGAATCCCGCCCGCGCGCCGAACGCGCCGCGCGCTTCCACGAATGGGTGGCGCTGCACCGCGCCTTCCATCATGCGCTGGTCTCCGCCTGCGACTCCCGCTGGCTGCTGCACATGCGGGCCCTGCTCTACGACCATATGGAACGCTACCGGCTGCTGTCGCAGCGCCACCGCCCGCAAGGCCCAGGCCGCCTCGCGGAGCATGAGGCGATCAAGGAAGCGGCCCTGGCCCGCCGCGGGGAGGAAGCGGCGGAGCTGCTCCGGCGGCAGTTGCAATGGACGGTGGATAATGTCCGCCGCTACGCGCCCCAGTTCATCCGGCAGCCAAAATAGCACTCGCGGCCGAAACCCCCTGGCCGCCAGCCCCGCATCATCGAATATATTGATAGTTTCGAAAATCCAGGCATCCTGTCCCCTCCGTGCGGGAACGCCGCGACGAGGGGAGCCAGGACATGGACAGCGAGATCACCTTCACCTCGGACGGGCTGACGCTGGCCGGCAGCCTGCATGTGCCCGACACGCGCGGCCCCGACCAGAAGCTGCCCGCCCTGATCGTCCTGCACGGCTTCATCGGCGCCAAGGACAACTCCTATTCCGAGGTCGTCAGCCGGCTGATGGAAAGCTGGGGCTATGTCGTGCTCCGCATTGACTTCCGCGGCTGCGGCAAGAGCGAGGGGAGGCGCGGCTATGTGCTCTGCCACGACCAGGTGGCGGATACGCGCAACGCCATGACCTGGCTGGCGCAGCGGCCGGAAGTGGACCCCGCGCGGATCGCCGTGCTCGGCCATTCCTTCGGCGCCGCCATCGCGGCCTACACTGCCAGCACCGACACGCGCTTCGCTGCCGCCATCATCTCCTGCGGCTGGGGCCATGGTGAGCGCAAGTTCCGCGGCCAGCATCCGACGCCGGAGGCCTGGGCGAAATTCACCGCGATGCTGGAAGAAGGCCGCACCCACAAGCAGCGCACCGGCGAGACGCTGATGGTCAGCCGCTGGGACGTGGTGCCGATGGCCGAACACCTGCGCAAGAACCTCTCGCACCTCGCACAGACCGTGGTCGCGGCGGACACCGCGCAGAGCATGTTCGACTTCAAGGCCGAGGAGGTGATCGGCCAGCTCGCGCCGCGCCCCGTGCTGTTCATGCACGGCGCCGACGACACGGTGACGCCCGTGGAGCAGTCTATCCGCCTGTGGGAGCGCGCCGGGCAACCGAAGGATCTGGTGCTGATCACGGGCACCGATCATTTCCCGATCTTCGGCAAGGATAATCGCGGGCGCGAGATCCTGAAGGGCTGGCTGGAGCGCTACTTCCCCCTGGCCGCCGCATGAGCAGCCGCATCGCCCCCGACGCGCTGCGCGACTTTGCCACCGCGATCTTCTGCGCGGCGGGCGTCGCACCAGACGATGCGCGGAGTTGGGCGGAGACGCTGGTCTGGGCGAATCTGCGCGGCGTGGACAGCCACGGCGTGCTGCGCATCCCGCGCTATCTCGAACTGATCGGCACCGGCGCGATCAATCCGCGGCCGCGCATGGCGATGCGGATGCAAGCCGGCGCCATCGGGATGCTGGAAGCCGACCTCGCCCCGGGCCCTGTCGCGATGAACCGCGCGATGGATGAGGCGATCGCCATCGCGCGCCGGCTGCATCTCGGCTGGGTGGTGGCCCGCGACATCACCCATGCCGGCGCGGTCGGCCATTTCGCCCTGCGCGCCGCAGAGCAGGGGTTTGCAGGGCTGGTGATGACCGCCTCCGGCCCGCTGATGGCTTGGCCTGGGAGTGCGGGCGCGGTCGTCTCCACCAACCCGCTTGCCATCGCGATTCCGGCCGGCGCGCGCCCGCCGCTGCTGCTGGACATGTCCACCGCCGCCGTCGCGCTCGGGAAGGTGATGGCGGCGAAGGATGCCGGCACGCCGATCCCGCAAGGCTGGGGCGTGGATGCGCGCGGCCAGGCGACGACAGACCCCGCCGCCGTCGCCACGCTGCTGCCCATGGCCGGGCCGAAGGGCGCGGGGCTGTCGCTGATGATCGAGTGCCTGGCGAGCCTTGCCGCCGGCAACCCGCTGATCGCCCCGGCGCTCAGCGGTCAGGGGCCGAAGGACGGGCCGCGGATGAACGGCCTTGCCATCGCGCTCGACGTCGTGGCCTTCGGCGATGGGGAGAGCTTCGCGCGGGAGGTGGATGCGCTGGCGACGGCGGTCGCCGCCGTGCCGGCCAGCGGCGACGAGCCCGTGTTGCTGCCGGGCGAGCGTGGCGGCGCGGTGATGGCGCGCCGACTGCACGAGGGCATCGCGCTGCCCGCCGGCACCTGGAAGCGCCTGGCGGCGGCGGCCGCGGCGCTGGATGTGCCGCTGCCGCCCACCCTGGCCGGGTAGGCGGCTACGGGCCTCAATCCGGCGTCAGGTTGCGGCTCGCGATCAGTTCGCGCCAGCGCGTGATCTCGCTGGCGACCAGGCTGCGCAGTTCCTCCGGCGAGCCGGTGCGGACGCGGCCATCCACCAGCGCGGCGAGCCGGCTGCGATGCTCCGGCTGCTGCGCCAGCGTGATCACCGCCTGATGAAGGCGCTGCAGCACCGGGGCGGGAAGCCCGGCTGGCGCGGCCAGCCCGGCCCAGGTCGTCACCGCATAGCCGCGCACCGTCTCGGCGACCGGCGGCACGGTGGGGAAGGCCGGTAGCCGTTCCGGCGCGGTCACCGCCAGCGCCCGCAGCCGCCCGCCCTGGATCTGGGGGCCTGCCGTGACCGTGGTGATGACGGCGCAGTCGAGGGTACCGCCCATCAGCCCGGTGATCGCGTCCGCCTCGCCGCGGTAGGGCACATGCACCAGCCGCGCACCGGACATCGCGCCGAGCAGCTCGCCAGCCAGATGATGCGTGGAGCCGGCGCCGGCGGAGCCAAAGGTCAGACCCGCGGGCGTGTTGGCCATCTGCAGCAGCGCGGCGAGATCGCGCGCCGGGTGATCCGCCCGCACGGCGATGACGAAGCCGAACTCCACGACCTGGGAGATCCAGGTGAAGCCGCCGACCGGGTCGAAGGTGATGTTGCGGCCGAAGGCGGCCGCGACGGCGTGGCCGCCGGTGAGCAGGCCAATGGTGTGGCCATCCGCCGGCGCGCGGCTGATCACGCCGGACGCCACCATCCCGCCCGCGCCCGGCCGCGGCTCCACCATCACGCTCTGCCCAAGCAGGCTGCCGAGCGAGGGCGCGAGCACGCGCGCCAGCGCATCCGCCGATCCACCCGGCGCGAAGCCATGCATCAAGGTGATCGGACGGTCCGGATAGGCCGCGAGCGCCGGCATGGCGGCCAGCGCGCCAAGCCCGCCCAGCAACAACCGGCGCGACACGCCTGGCGCGGTGGGCGATGCCGCAGGCGCGGATCTGCGATCGGCGATAGGCGTGTTCACCTTCGTGGTCCTCCCTGAGCCAATGACGGCCCAGAGGCCGATCATCGTGCGGCCGCCCTGCATGGGAGCGTCGCCTTGCAATGACAGCGACGGTCTCACAGGAGTTTCGAAACTTCAAGCTTCTTCGAATTTGATGGGACGCATGGCCACGGCCCGGCCGGCAGCGTCAGCCGCCCAAACCTGAATCGGAGTTTTCCCATGCAGTGCGCTCCAGGCGACGGGCGGCAGGTCGTCGCGGTCACCGGGCCCAGCATGAGCCGGAGCGGCTGACCAGCGGGGCCGTGCCGTTTGTCGCCTCGACAGCTTCACCTTGCTTCCGCGCGATCACCTTCCGGCTGGCGTGGGTGCGCACCGGTATCGTGCTGGACACCAGCCAATCCATCGCAATGTGCGACCGCGCGACGGGCCGCCGATGCGCACGTCGCGCGTTGAAGGATAAGGCGGCACGGCACGGATTTCCGGCGGTGCTGCGATTGTGCCCGAGACCGGCGGTAAGATAGCGTCACCGCATGACGCTTGCCGAACTTGACGCTATCGATGATGCGGCCTTCCGCGCGCATGTGCGCGCCTGGGTCGAGGCGAATACGCCACCGGATATTCGCTTCCCCCCGCGCCGGCTGCACTGGCGCGAAAACCGCCCCTGGTATCTCGCGCTGTCGAACCAGGGCTGGCTTGCACCCGCTTGGCCGCGGGACTTCGGGGGCATGGGCCTCTCCGCAGCCCGGCAGCTCATCATGATCGAGGAGTTCGAGCGCTGGGGCTGCCCACGCGTCAGCGACATGGGCGTACTCATGCTCGGCCCGATGCTGCTGAAGCACGGCAGCGAGGCGCAGAAGCGCCGCTTCCTGCCTCGGATTCTCTCAGGCGAGGACATCTGGGCGCAGGGCTATTCCGAGCCCAACGCCGGCTCCGATCTCGCCTCCTTGCGCCTCGATGCCGCGGATGCGGGCGATCACTGGGTGCTCAATGGCCAGAAGACCTGGGTCACCTTCGCCAATGACGCGAATTGGATCTTCGTGCTGGCCCGAACCGACAAGGCCGCGAAGAAGCAGGAAGGCATCTCCTTCCTGCTGCTGCCCACGGACAGCCCTGGCCTGTCCATCCGTCCGATCCTGAATCTCGATCTGCATGACGAGTTCTGCGAGGTCTTCTTCGACAATGTCCGCGTGCCGAAGGACATGCTGGTCGGCGAGGTCAACAAGGGCTGGACCTATGCGAAGGCGCTGCTCGGCTTCGAACGTGTGGCGATCGGCTCGCCCCGCCTGTCCTCCAACGGGCTTGCCGCGCTGAAGCGTCTGGCGGAGACCATGGGCAGGGCCGAGGATCCGGTCTTCCTCGATCAATATGCCCGCTTCGCGCTGGAGCTCGACGACCTGAAGGCGCTGTATGAGAGCTTCGTCGCGGCACTGCGACGCGGCGAGCCGCTCGGCGCGGACGTATCCATCCTCAAGATCGTGCAGACCGAGCTCTACCAGCGCATCACCGATGCGATGCTCGAACTCGCCGGCGGGCATGCCGGGTTGCTCGATCCCATCGAGGGCAGGCTGCATCCTGCGGCGCAGTTCCTGCAGGCCCGTCCGACCACGATCTTCGGCGGTTCATCCGAGATCCTGCGGAACATGCTGGCCCGCAGCCTGCTGGACCTGCCGGCATGAGCGGGACCGGCGCGCTGCCACGCATCCGCGTGCTCGACATGACGCGCGTCTTCGCCGGTCCCTGGGCGGCGCAGATGCTCGGCGACTTCGGCGCCGATGTCGTCAAGGTGGAACAGCCCGGCAGCGGCGACGATGTGCGCCACATGGGCTTTCGCGCCCGCGATGCGGAGGGCAAGGAGACGGGCGAGACTTCCTCCTTCCTCGCGATGAACCGCAACAAGCGCAGCATCGCCCTGAACATCGCAACGCCCGATGGCCAGGCGACGCTCCGCTCGCTGATCGCCAAGGCCGATGTGTTCATCGAGAATTTCAAGGCCGGCGGCCTCGTCAAATACGGGCTCGACTATGCGGCGCTGTCCGCGCTGAACCCCCGGCTGGTCTATTGCTCCATCACCGGCTTCGGCCAGGATGGCCCCTATGCGCCACTGCCGGGCTACGATCCGATCTTCCAGGCGATGAGCGGGCTCATGAGCGTCACCGGCCAGCCCGACGGCCAGCCGGGGGCGGGACCGGTGCTGGCGGGCTACAGCATCTCCGACATCAATGCCGGTTTCTACGCCACCATCGCCATCCTGGCCGCGCTGCATCACCGCGATACCGTGTCCGGCCGAGGCCAGCATATCGACCTGGCGCTGCTGGATGCGCAGATCGCCGCGCAGTCGCACATTGCGATGAACTGGCTGGTGTCCGGCAAGATGCCGGTGCGCGCCGGCGCCGCCAGCCAGATCAACACGCCCTGGCAAGCCTTCGACACCGCCGATCGCCCCCTGATGGTCGCCATCGGCAACGACCGGCAGTTCGCGCAGTTCTGCCATGTGCTGGGCCTGCCGGACCTGCCCGCGGATCCGCGCTTCGGCAAGAATCGCGACAGGATGGCGCACAAGCAGGACCTGCTGCCGTTGTTGCAACAGGCGCTTCTCGCACGGACGGCACGCGCATGGATGGATGCGCTGAACGAGGTCGGGGTCGCGTCCGGGCCGCTTAACGATTTCGGCGCGATGGCGGAGGATCCGCAGGTGCGACATCGCGGCGTCTTCGCGCAGATCGACGGCGATGGCGCACCCACCATCGCCAACCCGATACGCCTATCCGAGACGCCACCGCGCTACCGCAGGGCTCCCCCTGCGCTCGGCGAGCACACGGCGGAGGTCCTCCGCGACTGGATCGGAGGGGAGCCATGACGGAGGCGGAGCTGCACGCCGCGCGGGCCAGTTCGGTTCGCATGATCCGCGACAGCGCCGCCGCGGTCAGCCCGCCAGGCGGCGACCTGCGCCGGATCCGCGCGCTGCGCTTCACCGAAGCCGGCCACGACCCCGCGGTCTTCCGCCAGATGGGCGAGCTTGGCTGGATCGGGCTGCGCTTGCCGGAGGAGGCGGGCGGGATCGGTCTCGGCATGGTCGAATGCTGCGCGCTGGCCGAGGAAATGGGCCGCGGCCTTGTGCCCGAGCCGCTGATCCAGGCCCAGCTATCCGCGGCCTTGCTGGCCGCCGCCGGGGAGACAGAGCTGCTGGAGGCGGTGGTCGCTGGCGAGACCTACATCGCCACGGCCTGGCAGGAAGTACCCGACGCGCTCGATACGCCGGGATCGCCGGGGGCGTCGCGGCTCTTCATCCCCGCGCCCCGCGCCGCCCGCGGCTTCCTGCTTCCCGTCCGGGAGGCCGGTGCGATGACACTTCATGTCCTGCCGGCCGAGGCGGCATCCCTTGAGGTCTTGGGCCTGCAGGATGGTGGGCATGCGGCGCATCTTGTCCCCGGCCTGTCGCGCCGCATCGGCCCGATCGGCGATGCCGCGGCGCGCGCATTGGACGAAGCCAGCCTCGCGACCGCCGCCTATCTTCTCGGCACGATGGAGCGGGCCTTCGCGATGACGCTGGACTATCTCCGCGCGCGCCAGCAATTCGGCCGTCCCATCGGCAGTTTCCAGGCGTTGCAGCATCGCGCGGTGGACCTCCGCATCGCGATCGCGCTGACCCGGGCGAGCGTGGAAGCCGCGGCCATGACGCTGGACGGCGCACAGGCGCCGGCCGAATGCCAGGCCGCCATATCCCGCGCGAAGGCGCGCGCGGCGGAAGCCGCGCTGCTCGTCACCCGCGCTGCCGTGCAGTTGCATGGTGCGATCGGCTATACCGACGAATACGATGTCGGCCTCTGCATGCGGAAGGCGATGGTTTTGGCCAACGCTTTCGGCTCGGCCGCGGCCCACCGCCGCCGCTTCATGGCGGCCCGTACGGCCTTGCCGGAGTAGAGCCTGCCGGGCCGTGCCTGTTGGACGGCACGGGGCAACGGCTCGGGTAGGTGGACAATCCCCGCAACCAACAAAAAAGCCGCTCTCCTTTGGGGAGAACGGCGGTGGGTGGGAAGTATTGGGAACGTTGGATGCGGAGACAGGCAGCCGCCGACCATTGCGGATCGCGTGCCGCGGCTGAATTGGGCCCTATCCATCATTTACCCTACGGGTGCCTAGTGCCCTGCAACCGCATCTAGGACGCGCATGGCGGCCGGTCCGGCCAGCACGATGAACAGGCAGGGCAGGATAAACGCGACCAAGGCAAGACTCAGCAGGGCGGGCAGCCGCGCCGCCTTCTCCTCGATACGGATCAGTCGCTCCTGACGCATCTCCGCGGCAAGGCTGCGCAGCGCTTGGCCGATCGGCGTGCCGTATTTCAGCGTTTGCGAGAGTGTTGCGGAGAGGCGTTGGAAGCCCTCGACCCCGGACCGCTCACCGAACTTTTGGAGCGCCGCACGACGGTCCACGGTTAGGCGGAGGTCCTGCACCAGAAGACTGAACTCCATAGCAACGCCAGGCGCGGAGGCGCGCAGCTCGACCGAGACGCGCTCGAGCGCGCTCTCCAGGCCGAGGCCCGCCTCGGTGCAAACAACCATCAGGTCCATCGCATCGGGAAGGCCCCTGCGCAAGCCGCTAGTATAGGAGCGCTGGACCGAAGCCAGGAGCCAGTTCGGCGCAATGCTGCCGAGCAACGCCGCCGCCAGCACGAAAACCAACTGCCCGCGCAGACCGAAACCGAGCATGCCAGAGATGGCGTATGCCACAACTGGGCACAGCATGAGCAAAATTGTCTTTGACCCGATGACCGCCGCACCCAGACGGCGCCCATCAAGCCCCGCGGATTGCGTCGCGCGCTCGATTATCTCCACATCGCGCCGGGAGAAGAAAATTGTGCCGCGCAGCGCCTCCCCCAAGCGCCCAATGCTCCCGAGCAGCACACTACCAGCCGTGCGCGCGGGCCCAGTGTTCTCGGGCGCGTCTCCGCGTATCAAACGCTGGGCCCGGCGCATCAGATCGCGATGCGCCGCCTCACGTGAGATCAGGAGCGCCGCGAGGCACGCCAGCGCGGCGCCAAGGCTCCCGGCGATCGCGGCCATGACGAAGGGATCGCTCATCAATCTGTCGCGCTTCTCCGGATCATCCATCGCATCGTCAGGA
>JBIKSZ010000351.1:0-3099 GCA_044348345.1 Roseomonas sp.
GCTGGCCATCCATCGCATGCGGGAAGCCGGGCAGACGGTGAAGCAGGCCACCGACCTGACGAACCAGCTTCTGACCGCGAATGCCGAGACGCTCAGGCGCGGCAACCAGGAAGCGCGGACCGAGCTCGAGCGCGGCGTCTTCGACATGGAGGCGGTGAAGAAGGCGAACGCCGCCTTGGTCGCGACGATCGAGGACAGCCTGAAGATCGCCGACGAGGCCCGCGGCCAGCGGGCGCGGGCGGCGGAGGAGCTGGAGAAGCTCGAACAGGATATCCGCACCGTGCTGACGCAGGCGAAATCCACAGCAGCGCCGCCGCAGGCCGGATCCGGCCCGCCGCGCTGATCGGGTTGCGCATCCGCCCCCGGACGGCAAAGCTGTGTCGTCCAAGGGAGGAATGACGATGGAGACCATCGCCCGCCGCACGCTGCTGGCCGCGGCCGCCGCGACACTCGCTGCACCCGCGCTCGGCCAGCCGGCCTGGCCTTCGGGGCCGATCCGCATCGTCGCACCCTTTCCGCCGGGCGGCTCCACGGATGCGCTCGCGCGGCTGCTGCAGCCGGTGCTGAGCCAGGCCCTCGGCGTGCCGGTGGTGGTGGAGAACCGCGCCGGCGCTTCGGGCGCGCTTGGCACCGCCGCTGTCGCGCGCAGCGCGCCGGACGGCAACACCTGGGTGCTGGTCTTCGACACCCATGCGGTGAACCCGGCGCTGATCCCGAATATCGGCTTCGACACCGAGCGCGACCTGACGCCGCTGCTGCTGTTCGGCACCGCGCCGATGCTGGTGACGCGCCACCGCACGCGCCCCTGGACGAATTTCGCCGAGATGGCGGCGGCCGCCCGCGCGCGGCCCGACACCGTAACCTATGGCACGATCGGCAACGGCTCGCTGGCGCATCTGACCATGGCGCTGGTGGCGAAGGCGGCGAACCTGCAGCTGGTGCATGTGCCCTATCGCGGCGGCGGGCCGCTGGCGACCGCGGCCGTCGCGGGCGAGGTGGACCTGCCCGTCGCGACGCGGCCGGCGATTGGCGTGCATATCGATTCCAGCGCGCTGGTCCCGCTGGCGCAGACCGGCGCGACGCGCTCGCCTTCCATCCCGGATGTGCCGACGCTCGCCGAGGTCGGCGTGCCGGGCGTGGATGCGCGCGCCTTCTGGGGCTTCCTCGGCCCCGCCAACCTGCCGGCCGCGATCAAGCAGCGGATGGAGGCCGAGATCCGCGCAGCCCTCGATCGGCCGGAGCTGCGCGCGCGTGTCGTCGGGCTCGGCATCGACCTTGATCCGCAGGGGGAGGCAGGCTTCGCGCGCTTCCTTTCGGCCCAGATCGCAACCTGGGGGCGCGTGGTGCGGGAGAACAATATCCGCCCGGATTGACCGGCTTTCGGCTGAGTTGACCGAGGGGTCGCCAGCGCCTTGGATGGCGCGACAAGACATGGGGAGGATGCGATGCGCGCCTGGGCCGTTGTGGAGGCGAAGAAGCCCCTGCAGGAGATCGAGCTGCCGACGCCGGAGCCGACCGGCAGCCAAGTGCTGCTCGAAGTCACGCATGCCGGCGTGTGCCATTCCGACATCCATATCTGGGAAGGCGAATGGGACCTTGGCAGCCGCGGCAAGATGCGGCTGTCGGAACGTGGCGTGAAGCTGCCGCTGGCCATGGGGCATGAGATCGTCGGCCGCGTCGTGAAATGGGGGCCGGACGCCCCAGGGGCGCAAGGCGGGCAGGGCCTCGCCGTCGGGCAGACGCGCATCGTCTTCCCCTGGGTCGGGTGCGGCACTTGCGCGAAATGCCGCAGCGACGACGACAATATGTGCCTCCAGGGCAAGGCGCTCGGCGTCTTCCAGAATGGCGGCTATGCGACGCATGTCATCGCGCCGGAGCCGCGGCATCTGGTGGATCCGGGCGACCTCGATCCCGCTTTGGCCGCGACCTATGCCTGTTCGGGCATCACGGTCTTCTCCGCCATCAACAAGGTGATGCCGTTGCCGGCCGACACGCCCATCGTGCTGGTCGGCGCCGGCGGTCTCGGGCTGCAGGCGATCGCGGTGCTGAAGGCGATGGGCCATCGGCGCATCGTCTCGGTGGACCTCAGTGCGGAGAAGCTGGCCGCGGCGAAGCAGGCCGGCGCGACCGACACGGTGGATGGCAACGGCGCGGATGTGACGCAGCGCATCATCGCGGCCTGCGGCGGCCCGGTGGAAGCGGTGATCGACCTGGTGAACGGCTCGGCGACGGCGCGGCTAGCCTTCGATGCGCTGACCAAGGGCGGCAAGCTGGTGCAGGTCGGGCTGTTCGGCGGCGAGATGACGCTGCCGCTGCCGCTGATGGCCATGCGCGCGCTGACCGTCCAGGGCAGCTATGTCGGCAGCCCGAAGGAGCTGCGCGCGCTGGTCGCCATGGCCCAAGGCGGCAAGCTGCCCTCCATCCCGATCACGCGGGAGCCGATGCGCAATGCCGATGCCGCGCTGCAGCGGCTGATCGCGGGCAAGGTCACGGGGCGCGTCGTGCTGACGGCGGAGCCTGCCTGACATCTGGCGCGGCCGGCGGCGGGCAGAGCGGCAGAGTTCGAGCCGCGCCTGCCTGCCAGACGGCGCTGCCCGTCGTTCAAAGGGAATAAGGAACGGCAGCCTTCGCCAGCTGTGGCGCAGCCGGTCTGGCTATTCCGCCAGGGCCTCCAGCGCGTAGCGCAGATGCAGCGCCGCATGCGGCATCGGCGCCTCGGCCACTTCGCGCGTCGCCTCGCCCGCGGCCATCAGCGTCCGGGGGCCGGCGGGGCGGTTATAGATGAAGCCGTGCGTCGGATAGGTGCGGCCGAAATTGTCGACATTGTGCCCGACCTGCACACGGACCGAGGTCCAGTCATTGCGGTCGGAAACGTCAACGACGGTGACGCCCCGCATCACCGCACCGCGGCGGATGCCGGGGCCCGCCCAATTGGCGTGGTCGATCTCGATGGTGCGGGGGTTCAGCACCCGGCTGACCACAGCGACATGGCCGCGCGCCATGCCGCCCGAGGACATGAAGGCGAGCACGGAGCCACGCTCCGGCGCCTGGCCGCGGGCATAGGTGCCGGCGGCGTTGTGCCACCACATGCGGGCATCG
>JBIKSZ010000352.1:0-3061 GCA_044348345.1 Roseomonas sp.
CCGTCGATCAGCACCAGCAACTCGCCGCGCGCCGCCGCCGCGCCCGCGCGCAGCGCCGCCGCCTTGCCCGAATTGGCATCGAGCGCGAGCAGCCGGACCTGCGGCCGCGCCTCGGCCGCGCGCAGCACCGCGCCCGCAGTGCCGTCCGCGGAGCCGTCATTTACATAAAGGATCTCATACGCCACCACGGGGTCGAGCGCGGCCGCGATCTCCTCGACCAGCGGCAGGATGTTCGCTTCCTCGTCGCGGACCGGGATCAGGACGGTCAGGCGCGGCGTCATCGGTTGAACTCCACCAGGCGCCACAGGCCCATACGGCGCAGCCTGGCGCCGTTCAGGTTGCGGCCTTCCACCATCTCGACCTGCTCGGCGCGGAGGCCAAGCTCCTCAAGGCGCGCGAGGAAGCCTGCCTCCGGCGCGGGGCCGCCACGCCGGCCGGGGTTGGCATCCACGAAGGCCAGCCGGCAGGGCCCGCCGGCCAGGAACTCCGCGGCCGCGGCCGGGGTATGGGCCAGCACCGTGTCGGTCGCGGTCATGAAGACGAAGCTCGGCTCGTGATAGCCGGCGGTCGCCACGCGCGGGTCGGGGCAGGCGGCGGTCGCCGCGCGCTCCACCGCCGCGGCCATGCGCGGGGAAGGCCAGAAGGTGTCGAGCCGCGCGACCATCGGCCAGGTGCCAAGCCAGGTGAGCAGCGCCGCCGCCACCGCGACCGGCACCGCCGCCTCGGCCGAGCGGCGGGCGACGGCGGTCGCCACCGCGCCGACGCCGATGGCCAGCAGCAGCGGGAGCAGGGCGGCCCAGGGTAGCCGCCCCTCGAACCAGACAGACAGGCCGATGCCGCAGGCCAGCAGCCCGGCGGGCATCAGCCAGAAGCCATGCGTGATCAGCCGGCTCCACCAGCCGCGCGCCAGCGTGCCGAGATCGGTCAGCGCCAGCGCCACCAGCATCGCCAGCGCCGGATAGGTCGGCAGGACGTAATGCGGCAGCTTGGTCGCCACCGCCTCGAACACGATCCAGAGGGGCAGGACGAGTGCCAGCAGCACCTGCACCTCGCGCCGGCGGCGGGCGGCCCAGATCCAGCCGAGCGTGGCCGCCAGGATCGGCGCGGCGGGCCAGAAGGTGATCCAGACCAGCCCCGTGTAGAAGCCGGGCGGCCCGCCATGGCCCTGGTGGACGTCGGTGACCTTGCCGAGCGCATTCCACCCAAGCGCCGTGGCGAAGAAGGCGCCCTCGGTGCGGATGGTGATGGCGATGTACCAGGGCAGCGCGATGGCAAGCGCCACCAGGATGCCGGTGGCCGGGCGCAGCGCGCCAAGCCAGCGCACCCCGCGCGCTACAATGCAAAGCGCCGCCGCGCCGACCGCCAGCACCAGCAGCGTGAGCGGGCCCTTGATCATCGCGCCGCAGCCGATCGCCACCCAGAACAGGTAGCCGAGCCGGCTGGCGCGCATCGCGGCCGGGTCGAGGAAGGCGCGCACCAGCACGCCCATCCCGAGCATGGTGGTCGCCAGCAGCATCGCGTCGGTCTTGGCGATCCGCGCCTCGACGCCGAGCAGCAGCGTCGCGGCCAGCAGCATCGCGCCCATCAGCGCGGCGCGGCGCCCGACAAGCGGCGCGAAACTCCAGAAGGCCAGGAGCGAGCCGGAGACGGCGCCGAACAGCGACGGCAGGCGGTAGATGCCGATCGGGCTGGCGGTGCCATCGCCCACCAACGTCACGGCCAGCGCCTGCAGCCAGTAGATGCCGGCGGGCTGCTTGTGGCGCGGCAGGTCCTGGTTGCGGATGTCGATGAAGTCGCCCGTCTCGAGCATCTGCTTCGTCGCCATGACGTAGCGGCCCTCGTCCCGGTCGGTGACGGGGAGCTCAGCGAAGCCGGGGAGGAAGGCGGCCAGGGCGACGAGGCCGATGAGCAGCGCCGCGCGCGGAGCGGAGCGGCTGCCCCATTCGATCAGCGCGAGCGCGGCGGAGGTGGCGGCCGAGACGGTCCGTTGGAACATGCGGCTTCCGGGACGGCCGGGTCGGCAGGCGGCCGCGGCGCGGATGCCCCGGCCGGCAGTCCGGCGCGGGGTGGGGTCATGACGGGTCGGAAGCTACATGCGCCCGCCCGGCGGCGAAAGGGGGCAGGACCATCCCCCGCTGGCTCAGTGCAGCACGAACTGGCCGCTGGCGTAGCGCAGCTGCGCCGGCCGGGTCAGCGCGGCAGAGGCGACGCGGATGGAATGCAGCGGCGCCTCGATCTCCTGCCGCCAGAACTCCAGGAAGCGGCCGAGCTCGGGGAAGCGCGGGGCGAGGTCGTGCTTCTGCCAGATGAAGCTCTGCAGCACGCCCGGATGGTCGGGCATGTGATACAGCAGCTCCGCCGTGGTCAGCCGCCAATCAGGCAGCAGGGGGAAGCGGGCGAGGCGCTCGAGGCGGCTGAGATCCATGCTGGCTCCTAATGCTGTCTCCGCGCGATCAGCTTCGCGTGTCTGTTCCTTCTTTGGTCCCGCCAGCGCGCCGGTCGGGCGCCCTGACGGGATGGAGAAGATGCCATGACGGATCGGGGACAGCACAAGAAAAACCAGCCAGGTCAATGCATTAGCACTCACGCGCCGAGAGTGCTGCCGAAGCTTGACGGCGGAATGGGCCTGCCCTAGATCCCTGGCACTCCTCTGGGGGGAGTGCTAACGGGCGCCGAAATGGGCCTGCTGGCTGCGGAGACCCGGTTGGGCAGCGGCGCATCTGGCCGTGACCAACCCCGTCAGGGTCGCCGCGTAGCTCCGGAAGAGCTTGCCAACCTTTTGGAAGCAGTCAGGAGAGGTACGTTATGAAGTTCCGTCCCCTGCACGACCGTGTTCTCGTGCGCCGCGTCACCGCGGAAGAGAAGACGGCGGGCGGCATCATCATCCCCGACACCGCCAAGGAAAAGCCGCAGGAAGGCGAAGTGATCGCCGTCGGCTCCGGCACGCTGAACGACAAGGGCGAGCTGCGCGCGCTCGACGTCAAGGCCGGCGACCGCATCCTGTTCGGGAAGTGGTCCGGCACCGAGGTGAAGCTCGGTGGCGAGGAGCTCCTCATCATGA
>JBIKSZ010000134.1:0-10166 GCA_044348345.1 Roseomonas sp.
AAAAATGCCGACACGGCATCTAATCATCTGATTTCGCTAGGGGATTTTGGTAGCGGCGAGCGGACTTGAACCGCTGACCCCGGCATTATGAGTGCCGTGCTCTAACCAGCTGAGCTACGCCGCCCCAGTCCCGTGGAACCCGCATCGGGCTCCTCTGCGGGAGGGCGCCCGGTTACGCCCGGGCTCGGGGACTGTCAACGCCCTCGGCCGCCGCAGCGCGAATGAAGCCGCCGGCCAGCACGTGATCGCCATCATACAGCACGCAGGCCTGGCCCGGCGCGACCACATTCGGCTCGTCGAGCTCCAGCCGCAGCAGGCCCGAAGCCGCGTCCCAGGAGGCCGTCGCATCGCGGGGCGCTTCGCGGCCGCGCAGCTTCGCCTGCACGCGGATCGGCGCGGCCGGCGGCGGGATCAGCCAGTTCACCTCGCCCGCCAGCACCTCCGCCCGCGGCAGCGCGGCGCGCGGGCCGACCACGACGCGCCGGCGCGGCGCATCCACGGCCGCGACGAACAGCCGCTCCGCCGTGCCACCGATGCCAAGCCCCCGGCCCTGGCCGACCGTGTAGCGCCCGATGCCGCCATGCGTGCCCAGAACCTGCCCGTCGAGGTCGACGATCTCGCCAGGCTCCGCGGTCTCGGGGCGGAGCTTCGCGACGGTTGCGGCGTAATGGCCGTCAGGCACGAAGCAGATGTCCTGGCTGTCCGGCTTTTCGGCAACCGCGAGGCCGAGGCGGGCGGCTTCCGCGCGCACCGCGGCCTTGTCCGGCATGTCGCCGAGCGGAAATCGGGAAAAGTCGAGCTGCGCGCGCGTCGTCATCGCCAGGAAGTAGGACTGGTCGCGCGCGGGATCGGCGGCGCGGTGCAGCTCCGCCCCCGCGGAACCCTCGACGCGGCGGGCGTAATGGCCGGTGGCCAGCGCCTCGCAGCCGAGGTCGCGGGCGAGTTCCACCAGATCCTGGAACTTCACGGTCTGGTTGCAGCGGATGCAGGGGATGGGCGTTTCGCCGCGCGCGTAGCTGTCGGCGAAATCGCCGATGACGGCGTTGCGGAAACGCTGCTCCCGGTCGAGCACATAGTGCGGGATGTCGAGCGTATCGGCGACGCGGCGCGCATCGTGGATGTCCTGCCCAGCGCAGCAGGCGCCCTTCTTCTGCACGGCGGCGCCGTGGTCATAGAGCTGCAGCGTGGCGCCGATCACCTCGTGGCCGGCCTGCTTCATCAGCCCCGCGACGACGGAGCTGTCCACGCCGCCGGACATTGCAACCAGAATCCGCATGGCTCCGCTACGCTCCGACCATGCTGGGGGCCACGAGAACCCGCATCAGCCGGCCCTCAGTCCCATCTGCCAGAAATCGGCCTCGAGCCGCGCGGCCTTGGCAAAATCGGCGGCGAGGGAGGCGAAGCGCGCCGCACCGCCATGGCTCTCGCCGAGCGCATCGAGCCGTGCGGCGGAGCCGCGCGCCAGCGCTTGGTACTCCGCCCCCGCATACATCGCGATCCAGGATTCGTAAGGATTGCCGGCGCGCTTGCGCGATGCGCTCGCCTCGATCGCCAGCGCGATCTCGCCATAGCCGACGGTGCAGGGCGCGAGTGCCACTTCAAGGTCGAGGATGTCGCCCGCAATGCCGCGGTCCAGCACCCAGCGCGTATAGGCGACCGTTTCGGCGGCCTCCGGCTCGGCCAGGATCTGCGCTTCCGCGATGCCCCACTCGGCGCAGTAGCCGACATGCAGCGTCATCTCGTGCAGCAGCGCGCCGATGGCGGCGGCCTTGTCGCGGAAGGCGGGGAGGCTCTCGGCCTTGTAGGCGGCCAGCGCATAGGCGCGGACGAACTGCACGAGGAACAGGTAGTCCTGCAGCAGGTAGCGCCGAAACGCGGGCAAGGGCAGCGAGCCGTCCGCGATGCCCTGCACGAAGGGGTGCCAGGTGTAGGCCTGCCAATCCGCGGCGCAGGCCTGCTTCAGCCGGCGGAACAGCCCGCTCTCGGAACCGTAGCCGGCGTCGCCCTCTCCCCAGCGCGGGGAAGGGTTGCGGTCGGGGTTCGTGATCGGTGACGCACTCATTCTCGCACCCCCACCCCGACCCTCCCCCGCGGAAGCGGGGGAGGGAGAGGGCTCATCCCCCGGCGTTGCGCGAACCGGCGGGCAGCTTCACCACCAGCCCGTCCAGCGCATCGGTCATGATGATCTGGCAGCCGAGGCGGGACGTCTCCTGCAGGTCGAAGGCGAGGTCGAGCATGTCCTCCTCATCCTCGGTCGCCTCGGCGAGCTTGGCGTACCAGGACGGGTCCACCACGACATGGCAGGTGGAGCAGGCGAGGCTGCCTTCGCAGGCGCCCTCGATATCCACGCCGTGCTTGTGCGCGATCTCGAGCACGGAAAGGCCGAGCGGCGCGTCCACTTCCTTGGGCGTGCCGTCGCGCTCGATGAAGGTCATCTTGGGCATGGAAACTGTCACTCCGCCGCGCTCGCAGGGCTGATCCGAGAGGTCGTGGCGGCCCGCCAGGCGGCGCCAAGCGCCGCGGCGGCCAGGTCCACCTCGGCGGGCGAAGTAAAGCGCCCGATCCCGATCCGCAAGGTGGCGCGTCCCTTGCTTTCCGCCAGCCCCAGCGCCTTCAGCACATGCGAGGGCTCGATTTCGGCCGAGGAACAGGCCGAGCCGGTCGAGACCGCGACCTCCGGCGCGCCGGCCATGATCGCCTGCGCCGTCACCCCGCCGGGGAAGGCGAGGGAGAGGTTGCCGGCCACCCGCCGCGCCCGGTCGCCATTCACCTCGATCCCCGGCACCTCGGCCGCGAGCGCGGCCAGGAAGCGCTCCCGCTGGCTGGCGATGCGACCCTGGTCGAGCAGCACCTCGTCGGCCGCGATCCGGCAGGCCTCGCCGAGGCCGACGATCAGCGGCGCGGGCAGCGTGCCGGAGCGCAAGCCCCGCTCCTGCCCGCCACCTGAGAAGAGCGGCGCGAGGCGCACGCGCGGCCGGCGGCGCACATACAGCGCCCCGATCCCCTTCGGCCCGTAGAGCTTGTGGCCGGAGAGCGAGAGCAGGTCGGCGCGGATCGCGCCGACATCCAGCGGGATGCGGCCGGCCGCCTGGGCGGCGTCGGTGTGGAACAGCGCGCCGTGGCGCTTCACGATCTCGCCGATCGCGGGGAGGTCCTGGATGACGCCGATCTCGTTGTTCACCGCCATGACGCTGACCAGCAGCGTCGGCTGCTCGGCGAGCGTCGCCTCCAGCAGGGCAAGGTCGAGCAGGCCATCGGCGCCGATGGGCAGCACCACCGGCTCGAACCCCTCCGCCGCGAGGTCCTTCACGCTTTCCAGGACGCATTTGTGCTCGGTGGCGAGCGTGACCACGCGCAGCCGCTCGGCGCCCTGGGTCCTGGCGAAGCGAGCGGCGCCCTTGATCGCCAGATTGTTCGATTCCGTGGCCCCCGAGGTGAACAGGATCTCCGACGGCTCCGCGCAGATCAGCGCGGCGATATGGGCGCGGGCGGTCTCCACCGCTTCCTCCGCCGCGCGGCCCATCGCATGCTCGACCGAGCCGGGATTGGCGAAGTTCTGCTCCCACCAGGGGCGCATGGCCGCCAGCACGCGGGGATCCACCGGCGTGGTCGCGTGGTTGTCGAGGTAGATGGGGCGGTTCGGGCGGCTCATCGCGGCTGCTATCTGGCCTCTCAGGCAGGCTTGCGCGAGAGGCGCCCGCGCATGGCCGACCAGGCGGTGAGAAAACGCTCCGCCGTATCCTCGGGCGCGTTCCAGGGGAGCGAGACGCGGATCGCCTGCCCTGCCCGGTCCCCGAGGCCCATCGCCGCGAGCACATGGCTCCGCGCCACCTTGCCCGAGGAACAGGCCGCCCCGGCCGAGACCCGGACGCCAGCGAGGTCGAGCGCGATCACCTGCGTCTCGGCCGCGACACCGGGCAGGATCAGGCTGGTGGTGTTGGGCAGGCGCGGCGCGCCCTGCCCCGCCACCTCGGCACCCTGAGCGATACAGGCGGTCTCGATCGCGTCGCGCAGCGCGGCGAGGCGCGTGGCGGCCTCGGGCCGCGCGGCGGACGCGGCCGCGCCGAGGCCGGCGATCGCCGGCAGCGGTTCGGTGCCGCCGCGGCGGCCCTTTTCCTGCCCGCCGCCGGCGATCAGCGCCGGCAGGGCGAGGCCCGGGCGCAGCAGCAGCGCCCCTGCCCCCTTCGGCCCGCCGAGCTTATGGCCGGAGATGGCCAGCGAATCGGCGCCGAGCGCGGCCAGCGACACGGGCACCCGCCCCGCCGCCTGCACCGCATCCACATGCAGCAGCGCCCCCTGCGCCCGGCAGAGCGCGGCCGCCTGCGCCAGCGGGTGCAGCACGCCGGTCTCGTTGTTGGCGGCCATCAGGCAGACCAGCGCCGACGGCCCGGCCCTGAGCGCGGCCTCCAGCGCGTCGAGGTCGAGCGTCCCGTCGGGGAGCACAGGCAGCATCGCCGCCCCCGGCGCGGCGGCGAGCACCGCCGGATGCTCGGTGGCGCCGACCAGCACGCGTCGTCCCTCCGCCAGGCCCCGGACCGCGATGGCATTGGCCTCGGTCCCGCCCGCGGTCAGGACGACATCGCCGGGCGCCGCGCCGAAGGCGGCCGCCACGGCCTCCCGCGCCGCTTCCAGCACCCGCCGCGCCTCCCGGCCCGCGGCATGGACCGAGGCCGGGTTGCCCGCGAGGTCGAGCGCAGAAAGCACCGCCGCCCGCGCCTCGGGGCGCAGCGTCTCGGTCGCGTTGGCGTCGAGGTAGAGGTCCATCGGTCCCGATATGGCGCCCCAGGCGACTGCGCGCTACAGGCCGCGCGCTAACGGCCGCGCCCGGCTTGGCCGCTACTGGGCGGCGGCGCGGCGCTGCCCGGCCGCCGCATCCTCAGCGCTGTGGGGCGTGCTGGCCCGGCCGAGGATCCGCCCGCCGATCACATCGGCCAGCGTCACGCCTTCCAGGAAGAGCCGGATCTGATCGCCAAGCTCGGCCCAGAGGTCATGGGTCAGGCAGCGCTGGCCGGCGAGGCAGCCGGGGCCGCCTTCCTCGCAGCGGGTCGCCTGGATCGGCTCATCCACCGCCAGCACGATCTCGGAGACGGTGATGCGGCCGGGATGGCGCGCCAGGCGATAGCCGCCCCCGGGGCCGCGCGCCGAGGCGACCAGCCCGGCCCGGCGCAGCGGGCCGAAGAGCTGCTCAAGATAAGCAAGGGACAGGTGCTGAGCCTGGGCGATCTCGGCCAGGCTGACGCGGGCCCGGCTGTCCTCCAGCCCGTCCGGGGGCTGGCGCGCGGCGAGCTCGACCATGGCCATGACCGCATAGCGGCCCCGGGTGGAGAGCCTCATCGCAGCGCCGCGCCCGCCTCATGGCGGACCGAGGCTGCGCTCACGGTCCTGGCCGGATCGTGAGAGGCGCCTCGCCAGTCCAGATGCAGGAACATGGGGTCCATGCCATGAATCCGATATGAAATCGGCCCTCGCCTCCCTATATTGCGCGCACCGCAGGGCACGGGAGCCCGCCCTGCGGGCGTCCAGGGGCGTGAACCACCGCGCACCCGCCAGAACCAGGGCCGAACCCGAAGACCGCGGCAGCGCGTCGGCAGGGAGAGGCTATTGTCGCCGACGCACCCCGTCAACAAAGGGGTGTGATCGGACCAGGCGGGGGCAAGGCACGCGGATTTGGGCAGGCCCGGACAGGGCGCGGCGGGCCGGGGCATGCGCCCTGGGCCGACGCAGGTGGCGCCCCAAATGGCCGCTGGCGCGGATGACGCGCCACGGCCACAACCGAGACTGGACCTGACGCGCGATGCCCGAAGTGATGTTCGCCGGCCCCGACGGTCGGCTCGAAGGCCGCTATCACCACGCGAAGCAGGCCAACGCCCCGGTGGCGCTCGTGCTGCATCCGCACCCGCTGCATGGCGGGACGATGAACAACCGCATCGCCCACGCGCTCTACACCCGGTTCCAGGCGATGGGCTTCTCGACGCTCCGCTTCAACTTCCGCGGCGTCGGCCGCAGCCAGGGCCGCTATGATGGCGGCATTGGCGAGATTTCGGACGCCGCGGCGGCGCTCGACTTCCTGCAGGCGGTGAACCCGAGCGCCTCCTCGCTTTGGGTCGCAGGCTATTCCTTCGGGTCCTATGTCGGCATGCAGCTGCTGATGCGCCGGCCAGAAATGTCGGGCTTCATCTCCATCAGCCCGCCCGCCAGCCACTATGATTTCGGCTTCCTCGCCCCCTGCCCCTGCAACGGGCTGATGCTGCACGGCGCCGATGACGAACTCGTGCCCGAGGGCAGCGTGCGCAAGCTGGTCGAGAAGCTGAACACCCAGAAGGGCATCAATATCGACTACCGCGTGATGCCGGCGGCCGGGCACATCTTCACCCCGCCCCAGGCCGAGGAGGTCGCCGCCGCGGCGGAGGACCACATCAACCGCGCGCTGAACCGCACCCGGATGGCGCTCGCCGCCGACTGAGGCGCAGCACCCACCGCAAAAAGGGCCGCCCTTCGGAGGAAGGGCGGCCCTTTTTGCTTGGTTGTATTCAGATCAGCGGGCCAGTGATCCGCCCGCCACGCAGCGGCTCGGGCGCGCCGGTGGTGCCGGGGAAGGTCAGCGGCAGGCCGCGCCAGACCCGCGCGGCCAGCACGCCGAAGGCCTGGGCTTCCAGCGCATCGCCGTTCCAGCCCGCGACCTCGACCGGGCGGACCGGCTCGGTCAGCGCGGAAGCCAGCGCGCGCATGATCGCCGGGTTGCGCCGCCCGCCGCCGGCGACCAGCCACTGCACGGGCGGCGTCGGGAAATGGCGCGAAGCGGCGGCGACGCAGACGGCGCAGAAGGCGACCAGCGTCGCCGCGCCATCGGCGGGCGAGAGCGCGGCGGCGCCGGCCTCTTTCAAGGCGCGGTCGAAATCCAGCCGGTCCAGCGATTTCGGCGGCGGCGCGGCCAGGTAGGGATGCGCGATCAGCCGCGCCAGCACCCCGCCATCCGGCTGGCCGGTCAGCGCCAGGCGCCCGTCGCGGTCATAGGCCTCCCCGGTCGCCCGGCGCGCCCAATCGTCGAGCGGGCCGTTCGCCGGGCCGGTGTCGAAGGCGACCAGCTCTCCATCCGGGCTGATCCAGGTGACGTTGCCGACACCGCCGAGGTTCAGCACCGCCAGCGGCTTCGGCAGGTCGCGCGCCAGCACGGCATGGACGATCGGGACCAGCGGCGCCCCCTGCCCTCCAGCCGCGACATCGGCCGAGCGGAAATCATGCGCGACCGAAAGCCCCGTCTCCCGCGCCAGCCGCGCCGCGTCCCCGACCTGCCAGGTGAAGGGGGCGTGGGTTGAGCCCGGGCGCGCGGGCCGGTGCAGGATCGTCTGCCCGTGGAAGCCCACCAGATCGGCCTGCCAGCCCACGGCGCGCACCGCCTCCACATGGCGGGTGGTCAGGCGCGTGACGCAATCGGCCAGGAAGGGGTCGTCGGGGCCGATCTCGGCCGCGCGGTCGAGCAGCGTCCGGAGGTCGCGCCGCAGCGCGGGTTCGTAAGGCAGCGTGATGGCTGGCCCGAGGCGGCCGATGCGCTCGCCATCGGTCTCCACCCAGGCCGCGTCCACCCCGTCCAGCGAGGTCCCGCTCATCAGCCCGATCGTTCTCAGCATTTGCCGAGTGTGCTACGCCGCCGGGCCTTCCGGAAGCCTAGATCCCGACATGCCCAGCACAGACTTTCTTCAGGAAGCCCGCGCGCGCGGCTTCATCCACCAAGTCACCGAGGAGCCGGCCTTCGCCGCGCGCCTGCGGCAGGGGCCGGTTGCCGGCTATATCGGCTTCGACGCGACCGCGGACAGCCTGCATGTGGGCAGCCTCGTGCAGATCATGCTGCTGCGGCTGTTGCAGAAGACCGGCCACCGGCCGGTCGTGCTGATGGGCGGCGGCACCACCAAGATCGGCGACCCTTCGGGCAAGGATGAAGCGCGGCAGCTGCTGGACGACGCGCGGATCGAGGCGAACAAGGCCGGCATCCGCAAGGTGTTCGAGCCCTTCCTGACCTTCGGCCAGGGGCCGACGGATGCGGTGATGCTGGACAATGCCGAATGGCTGGACCGGCTGCTCTACATCCCCTTCCTGCGCGACATGGGGCGGCATTTCAGCGTCAACCGCATGCTGACCATGGACAGTGTGAAGCTGCGCCTCGAGCGGGAGCAGAACCTCAGCTTCCTCGAATTCAACTACATGCTGCTGCAGGCCTATGACTTCCTGGAGCTGAACCGCCGCCACGGCATCTGCCTGCAGATGGGCGGGCGCGACCAGTGGGGCAACATCATCATGGGCGCGGACCTGATCCGGCGCGTGGATCAGAAGGAGGCCTTCGGCCTGACCACGCCGCTGATCACCACGGCGTCCGGCGCCAAGATGGGCAAGACGGCGCAGGGGGCGGTGTGGCTCGATGCGGCGAAGGTGAGCCCCTACGATTACTGGCAGTTCTGGCGCAACACCGAGGATGCGGATGTGGCGCGCTTCCTCGGCCTGTTCACCGACCTGCCGATGACGGAAGTCGCACGCCTAGCGGCGCTGCAAGGTGCTGAGATCAACGACGCGAAGAAGACGCTGGCGACCGAGGCGACGGCGCTGCTGCATGGCCGCGCGGCGGCCGAGGCCGCGGCCGAGACCGCGCGCCGCACCTTCGAGGAAGGTGTCACGGCCGCGACGCTGCCGACGCACCTCGCCGCCCTTCCTGCCAATGTCGTGGACCTTCTGGTGGAGGCGAAGCTGGTCGCGTCCAAGGGCGAGGCGCGGCGGCTGATCCAGCAGAACGGTGTGCGCCTGAACGACGCACCGGTCGCGGATGTGGCGGCGCAGGTGACGGCTGCCGACCTCCGCGATGGCGCGGCGAAGCTTTCGCTCGGCAAGAAGAAGCATCTGCTGGTGCGCCCGGCTTGAGGCCGCCGGCGGGCTCGCTGATGGCGCGCCTGCTCGACGCGCCGATGCGCCCGGGGCGGCTGGTGTGGATCGGCCTGCGCCCCGAACGCCGCGCGCCGATGGTGGAGGTGGAGCAGGCGCTGCTGGAACCCGGCCGCGGCCTTGCCGGCGACCGGTGGCGCGGGGCTGCGACCGGCGGGCGGCAGGTGACGCTGATCGCCGCCGAGCATCTCCGCGCCATCGCGGGTTATCTGGGCCTCGATGCCGTCGTACCCACGCGTCTCCGCCGTAACCTGGTGGTGGAAGGCGTGAACCTGCTGGCGCTGAAGGGAAGCCGCTTCCGGATCGGCGCGGCACTGCTGGAGTGCAGCGGCGAATGCCATCCCTGTTCGCGGATGGAGGAGGAGTTCGGCCCCGGCGGCTACAACGCCGTCCGCGGCCATGGCGGGATCACCGCGCGCGTGGTGGAGGGCGGTAAGGTCCAAATGGGTGATCAGGTCGTGCGGATCCCGCACCCCCACCCCACCCCTCCCCCGCATACGGGGGAGGGAGAGTAGGGCGTCAGCCCAACTTCTTCGCCGCTTCCAGCACCTGCGCGGCGTGTTCCTCCGGCTTCACCTTGCGCCAGACCTTCGCGATCTTGCCTGCGGCATCCACCAGGAAGCTCGACCGCTCCATACCCATATAGGTCTTGCCGTACATGCTCTTCTCGACCCAGGTGCCATAGGCGGTCGCGACCTTCTGGTCGGCGTCGGAGGCCAGCGGGAAGGTGAGCTTGTACTTCGCGGCGAATTTCTCGATCGGCGGCATCGGGTCCGGCGAGACACCGATGATCTCAAGCCCGAGCGTGCCGAGCGCGGGCAGCGCTTCCTGCACGCCGCAGGCCTGCTTGGTGCAGCCGGGGGTGTCGGCCTTCGGGTAGAAATACAGCAGGTAGGGCTTGCCCTTCAGGCCCGCGCTGCTGACCACCCGCCCGCCGCTGGCCGGCATGGAGAAGGCCGGCGCCATCGCGCCCTCCGCCGGGCCGGCGGAAGCCGGCGCGACGACGGCCTTCGGGGCCGCGGGCTTCTTCGCCGCCGCGGCCTTTGGGGCCGCAGTCTTCGCGGCCGCCGCCTTCGATGCCGGCTTCGCGCTTGCCTTGGCCGGCGCCTTCGCTGCCGGCGTCTTCGTCGCAGCCATCCCGGGATCCTTCCGTCAGATGTCCAGCGGCCCGATGCGGCGCAGGAAGATCGCGCGCACCCCATCCGCCACCTCACGCATCTGTGCGCGGAGCCCCGATT
>JBIKSZ010000353.1:0-3020 GCA_044348345.1 Roseomonas sp.
CCGACTTCTTCGACGCCGAGGAAAAGCCTGTCCTTGCCGCGCTCAGCGCCGCAACGGCCTGGCGCGTCTATGGCGGGGCGGCGCTGAGCTATGGGCGCCTTGCCTCCGGGCGCATCGACCTGTCGCTGGATGCCGGGCTCAAGGTCCACGACTACGCCGCCTTCGTGCCGATTCTCGAAGGCGCGGGCGGCATCATCACCGATTGGCAGGGCAGGCCGCTGACGCTCGATAGCGGCCCGCGCGTGCTGGCGGCAGGCGATGCCCGCCGGCATGCGGCGGCCCTCGACCTCATCCGAGAGAGCGCGTGACATGGCTGGCATCCGGATCAGGGACCTGGTGGTCGGCTATGGCGCGGTGCCGGTGATCACCGATCTGTCGCTCGACGTGGTGGACGGATCGCTCTTCACGCTTCTGGGGCCGAGCGGCTGCGGCAAGACCACGCTGCTGCGAACGATCGCGGGCTTCGTGCCGATCCGCGCCGGGACGTTGCATTTCGGCGAGCGCGACGTGACGGCGCTGCCGGCTTGGCTGCGCGACATCGGCATGGTGTTCCAGGACTACGCGCTGTTCCCGGACAAGACCGTGTTCGACAACGTCGCCTATGGCCTGCGCGCCCGGAAGGTGGCGGCGGCATCGATCAAGGCGACGGTCGGCGAGTACCTCGAGCGCGTGGGCCTCTCGGCCTATGCTGACCGCATGCCGGCGGCGCTCTCCGGCGGGCAGCGCCAGCGCGTGGCCCTGGCGCGTGCGCTGGCCATCAAGCCGACCGTCCTGCTGATGGACGAACCGCTCTCGAACCTCGACGCCAAGCTGCGCGTCCAGGTGCGCGAGACGATCGCCGACCTGCAGCGGGAGGTCGGCATCACCACGATCCTCGTCACGCATGACCAGGAGGAGGCGCTGGCGCTATCCGACCGGATCGGGTTGCTGCGACAGGGCCGGATCGAGCAGGTCGGTACGCCGGAGGAGCTCTACGCGCGGCCCGCCTCGGCCTATGTGGCGGATTTCGTGGGCGCGGCGAACACGCTGGCCGTCACCCTCGCAGCGCCCGTCGCGGGCGGCAGCCGTGCCCGCATTGACCTTGACGGCACGATGGTCGAGGCGACGGCCCCGGCGCCATTGCCGGCCGGCAACGCGATTCTCGTCGCGCGAGGCGAATCCCTTCGCCTCGTGCCGCCGGCGGAGGGCATGCCAGGCGACGTGCCCTGCACCATCCGCCGCCGGCAGTATCTCGGCGGGCGCACCACCTATCAGGTCTGCACCGCTTCGGGCCGCGCCATCCGCGTCGAGGCGCATGACGAGGCGACGGCCCTGGCGGTCGGCTCCGCGGCGGGATTGCGCCTCGATCCTGCCCGCTCGCTGGTGGTGGCATCGTGACCCGGCAACTGCGCGACGTCTGGTTCTGGCTCACGGTGCTGGCGCTGGCGCTGGCGGTCCTGTTCCTGCTGTACCCCCTGCTGCGGGTGCTGGGCACGAGCCTCGCCGCGGGGGGCGACGGCCAGTCGGGCTGGGTGACGCTTGTGACCGACGCGAGGTATCGCGCCGCAGTGCTCAACACGCTGCTGCTGGGGGCGGTCGTGACCTGCACCTCGACGTTGATCGGCGTGCCGCTTGCCTTCTTCGCCGCGCGCTTCTCCTTTCCCGGGAAGGCGCTGATCGCGCTGTTGCCGATGACCACGCTGATCGTGCCTGAGGTGATCGCCGTGCAGACCTGGCTGATGGTGCTCGGCAATAACGGCTTCCTCACGCGGTTCCTCGCCGACTGGGGCTGGCGCCTGCCGTCCTTCTACGGCTGGTTCGGTCTCGTGACGGTCATGACGTTTATCTACTACACCTATGTCTACATCGGCACGCTTGCCGCCATCCGCGGCTTTGATTCGCAGCTTGAGGAAGCCTCGCAAAGCCTTGGGGTGACTCCCCGCCGCTCCCTCCTCAACGTCATGGTGCCGGTCGTGGTGCCTGCGATCCTCGCCAGTGCCTTGCTCGTGTTCACGCTGGTCGTCGGCAACTTCGCCGTAGCGATGGTCCTCGGCCAGAGCGTGCCGCTGCTGTCGGTGCTGACCTACCAGAGCTTCGTGTCGGAGGTCGGCACCAACCCGGTGATGCAGAGCACGCTGGCCAGCGTGTCGATCGGCATCGTCGCCTGCGTGCTGTTCCTGCAGCGCAGGATCGTGGCGCGCGGGCGCTACGAGATCGTGCAGGGCCGCGGCGCAGCACCCCGGCGGATGTCGGGCCGCGCGGCGCTGCCGATCGCGTTCGGCGCCGCGGTTGTCGTCGTCGTCTCGATCCTGCCGCTGGTCACCGTGGTCGTCGGCGCCTTCACCCGTGCGCGCGGGCCGGTGATGCGCTGGGGCGACTGGACGACCGCCAACCTCGAGCGGGTGGTGCTGAACGCCCCGGACCCGATCTGGAACACGCTGATGTTCGCCGGTGCGGCCACGGCTCTCAGCCTGATCGTGAGCACGCTCCTCGGGTTCCTGATCGTCAAGAAGCGCAACGCGCTGACACCCGCACTCGACTATCTCGCCTCGCTGCCGCTCGCACTCTCCGGCACGGTGCTCGGCATCGGCCTCCTGCTGTCGTTCAGGGACGGTTTCCTGCCGCTGGCCGGCGGGGCGGGCATCATCGTGCTCGCCTATCTGATACGCCGGCTTCCCTTCGGCATCCGCAACGCGTCCTCGACGCTCTACAACATCCCGAACTCGATCGAGGACGCGTCGGTCAGCCTCGGCGTGCCGCCGCTGCGGACCTTCTTCAAGGTCGTCTTCCCGCTGATGGTGCCGTCGGTTGCCGCCGCGGGCGTGCTCGTTTGGACGACGACGGTGGCCGAGCTCAGCGCATCCGTCGTCGTCTACTCCGCGGGCCAGGAGACGCTGCCGATCCAGATCTTCCGCCTCATCGACTCCAACCTCATGGCGCAGGCATCGGCCTATGGCCTTGTGCTGGTCGCCATCATCATCGTGCCGATCCTGATCGCGACCCGTGTGTTCAGAATCGACCTGTTCGCCGCAAAGTAAGGC
>JBIKSZ010000354.1:0-3014 GCA_044348345.1 Roseomonas sp.
CAGTCTGGATTGGCCCGCTGCCATCACCGCCCCGACAGAGCGCGCCTGGGAGACAAGGTCGTTGCCCGCCCCGCCGACCAGGCGATGACGGGCGCTCAGACCCCGAGCGACGGCATCCGGCGATGCCAGTCCGTCATCTCCTGCCAGCACACACCGAGCGCCAGCAGGCGTTCGTCGTCGAAGTGCCGGCCGACAAACTGCAGCCCAACCGGCATCTCGGCATCGAAGCCGCAGGGCACCGAGAGCGCCGGAACACCGAGATAGTTGAAGGGCCGCGTCCAGTCCCCAAGAGCGGCCCAGACGGTCTCGACGTTGTCCTCCGTCGGCTCAAGGTCAGCGATGTGCGGGGCCGCCCCGCCAAAACCGGGCAGCGCGAGGACGTCCACGCGATCGAACACCTCCGCAACGAAGCGCGCGGCAACGGGCCCGCGCAGGCTCAGCGCGTCGATGTACTGGACCGCCGGGACCTGCATGCCGACACCGAGGCGGAAGCGCAGGATCCGGCCGTAGGCGTCAGGCGCCTCGGCAAACCAGCGCGCATGCGCCGCCGCCATCTCCGCGCGCGTTATGGAAGCGCCGAGCGAGAGCGCTTCCGCCATCAGCGGCACGGCGATCGGGACGATCGTGGCGCCAGCTGCGCGCAGCACTTCCCACGCCGCATCCATCGCCCGCTGCATGCCTGGCGTCGGACCGGGTGCCCAGGGATTGGTGGCGACGCCGATACGCAATCCGCGGAACCCGATGGCGGGCAGCGCGCGCGCCGCGCTGTCCGGCAGGACCCAGCCATCCGCCGGGTCAGGCCCGGCCATTGCCGCGAAAAGCGGCACGAGATCGCGCACCGAAGCAGCCATCGGCCCGGCCGTGTCCATGCTCGGCGCGAGCGGCGCCACACCCGCACGACTGACCCGCCCGCGCGTGGGGAACAGCGCGCTCACGCCGCACATCGCTGCCGGCAGCCGCACCGACCCGCCGGTGTCCGAGCCGAGCGCCCCGAGCACCAACCGGGCCGCAAGCGCCGCCCCGGAGCCGGAGGAAGAACCACCCGTGATCCGCGCCGTGTCCCACGGATTGCGGCATGGCCCCAGATGCTCGTTGAGCCCGGTCGGGCCGGCGGCGAATTCGGTCATGTGCAGGCGGCCGAGCGGCACGACACCCGCTGCCTCAAGGCGTGTCACCACGGTCGCGGTGCTGTCCGCCACCCAGGCCGCACGGATCCGAGAGCCGCAGCCACAGACACGGCCCGTCCGGTAGAACAGGTCCTTGTAGCCGAAGGGCACGCCATCCAGCACGCCGCGTGCCAAACCGCGCGCACGTCGAGCATCGGATGCACGGGCGGCGTCCAGCGCCGTCTCGGCCTCGATCGCAACGAAGGCGTTGAGGGCGTGGTTGAGCGCCGCGGCGCGGTCGAGATGCAGCGCCGCAAGCTCGGTTGCGGAGATCCGGCGCGCATCCAGCGCGGCGGCGGCCTCGGTCAGGTCGACGAAGGGGGCGGCGGGGATCATCGCCGGTCCTGCGCAGCGCGCAGCAGCGCCGCGAAGGTGGCCGGGTCATCTTCGAAGTGGCGCGCCTCGCGCTGCGCGGCGGCACCAGACATGATCTTCGCCACGGCCGCGGCGATGGCGGCACGCTCCTTGTCGGAGAAGCGCGGATCGTGGCCGGGCGGCGGCTGCCCCGCGATGTCCGTGGCCCGCATCACTCCGCCTCGATACCAGCACGGCGGACCACATCGGCCCATTTCGCGAGCTCGCTCCGCACGAAGGCCTGGTATTCGGCCGGCGTGTCGTCACGCCTCACGAAGCCCAACTCCGCCAGCCGCTGCGCCACTGCGGGTTCCGCCATCGCCGCACGCAACTCACGCGAAAGGCGCTCCGTCACCGCAGCCGGCATGCCGGCGGGCCCCGAGATGCCGAACCAGGACGTGGCCTCGTAGCCGGGCACGCCGGCCTCGGCGATGGTCGGCACATCGGGCATGGCGGGCGAGCGCTGCGGGCTCGTCACGGCGATCATGCGGAGCTGCCCCGCGCGCACCGCTGGCGCGATGGAGCCGATGGCGTCGAACACGGCGGGGATCTGCCCCCCGATCAGGTCGGCCATCGCAGGCGCCGCGCCGCGATAGGGCACGTGGACGATCTCGATGCCGCTCATCGCCTTCAGCAGCTCGCCCGACAGATGCGCGGAGGTGCCGCGCCCGCCCGAGCCGTAGAACAGCCCCGGATGGCGCCGCGCATGCTGGAGGAATTCGTCGAGCGTCCGGACCTGCAGCGAGGGGTTCACGACCAGCGCGTTGGCGATCGTGCCGATCAGCGCGACATGCGTGAAATCGCGATCCGCATCGTAGGGCATGTTGCGCGTGATGGCCGGCCCAGCGCCGTGCGCGGCGATGTTCGAAACCACCAGCGCATGGCCATCCGCAGGCGATTTCGCCACCACATCGGAACCGACGATGCCCCCGGCGCCCGGCCGGTTCTCCACCACCACGGGCTGGCCAAGCTGACGCGAGAGCTGCTCGCCGATCAATCGCGCCACGATGTCGGTCGCGCCACCCGGCGCGAAGGGCACGACCAGACGGATCGGCCGCGACGGATAGGACTGCGCCATGGCGCGCGGTGCGGCGAGCGCGGCGACAGCAACGAGAGCAAGGTGCCGACGGTGCATCCTGGTCTTCCCCGGGTTGCGCAATACTTCCACGGAACCATAGGATCAGGCGCCGCGCGCTGTCCATGCGCGGCGGGAGCACGGCATGAACGCCACGAATCGCCCGCGGTGGCGCCTGTTCTACTTTGATTTCGTGCAGCATCACGTCTTCCTGGACCTTCTCGCGGCGCACCCGGACGTGCATGTGGAGAAGCTGGCCTTTGCCGGCGATGTCGCAACGAATTTCGCCGAGATCGCCCGCAGCCAAGTCTACCAGGCAACCTCGGTTCGCGACGACCTGCCGACGCAGTATGCCGTCGACACGGCCTTCCTCGCCCGGGCCCCGGAGCTCCTTGTCGTCTCCACCCATGGTGCGGGCT
>JBIKSZ010000135.1:0-10065 GCA_044348345.1 Roseomonas sp.
GGCGAATATGGCCGCGTCATCCACGACGCCTGGCTGCGCCGTCAGCTGATCGATGTTGGCGAGACGCTGGTGAACCGTGCCTTCGGCGCCGAGGCGGAGCTGGATGCGCGCCAGCAGCTGGAAGCGGCCGAGCAGAACCTGTTCGACCTGTCGAAGGACACGGGCGGCGGCGAGAACCTCGTCACCTTCGAACGCGCGCTGGCCCAGGCGGTCAGCCAGGCGGCGGCGGCCTTCTCCAATCCGGGCGGTGTGTCGGGCCTGTCCAGCGGCTTGCGCGACCTGGATAAGCGCACCGGCGGTTTGCACAAATCCGACTTGATGATCCTCGCGGGCCGGCCCGGCATGGGCAAGACGGCGCTCGCGACCAAGGTCGCCTTCGGCGCGGCGCGCGCCATCCTGCGCAAGGCGCGCGACGAAAACCCGAACGCCGTGCCGCGGGGCGGCGTCGCGATCTTCTCGCTGGAAATGAGCTGCGACCAGCTGGCGACGCGTCTGCTGTCCGAGGAAGCCCGGATCTCCGGTGACCGCATCCGGCGCGGCGACATCATGCAGCGCGACTTCGACAAATTCGTCGAAGTCAGCCGCGAGTTGGCCGGCCTGCCGCTGTTCATCGACGACACGCCCGCGATCACGATCAGCGCGCTGCGCACCCGCTGCCGGCGGCTGCAGCGCACGCGTGGGCTTGATCTTGTCGTGGTGGACTACCTGCAGCTGATGCGGCCTGCCGCCGGCACCAAGCCCGAAAGCCGCGTGCTGGAGATCAGCATGATCACCCAGGGGCTGAAGGCGATCGCCAAGGAGCTTGCGGTCCCGGTCATCGCGCTGTCCCAGCTCTCCCGCCAGGTTGAGAGCCGGGAGGACAAGCGGCCGCAGCTTTCGGACCTGCGTGAATCCGGCTCGATCGAGCAGGACGCGGACATGGTCATGTTCATCTACCGCGACGAGTACTACCTGGCGCAGCGCCAGCCGAAGGAAATGAACTTCGACAATTCGGAGAAATTCTCCGGCGCCATCGACAAGTGGCAGAAGGACATGGAGGAGGCGCACAACAAGGCGGAGCTGATCATCGCCAAGCAGCGCCATGGCCCGACCGGCACGATCAAGCTGTTCTTCGAGGGCGAGTTCACCCGCTTCGGCGACCTGGATCAGACCCATGATGGCGGGTATGGGGATTAGATGAGCCCCGATCCCGTTGCGATCCGCGCTGTCCGACCGACCGATCATGCCGGCTGGCTGCCGCTGTGGGACGGCTACAACGCCTTCTATGGCCGCACCGGGCCGACCGCCCTCGATCCCGCGATCACCCGCCAGACCTGGGCGCGCTTCTTCGACGGCTATGAACCGGTCGAGGCGATGGTCGCCGAGCGTGGCGGCAGGCTGGTCGGCCTGGTGCATTACCTGTTCCATCGCAGCACCACGCTGCTGGGCCCGACCTGCTACCTGCAGGACCTGTTCACCCTGCCGGACTGCCGCGGCCAGGGCGTCGGGCGCGCCTTGATCGGGGCGGTCTATGACCGCGCCCGCGCGGCCGGCGCGGCGCGGGTCTATTGGCTGACGCATGAGAGCAACGCGACAGCGATGCGGCTCTATGACGATGTGGCGATGAAGTCGGGCTTCGTCGTCTATCGCAAGGACCTCTAGATTGCGCGCGCCCGGCCAGGCGCTGCTGCGCGTCGATCTCGGCACCATCGTGGGGAATTGGCGCGCGCTCTGCGCCATCCATGGCCCTGCCGTCGCCGCTGTGGTGAAGGCGGATGCCTATGGGCTGGGCGCTCTACAGGTCGGGCGCGCGCTGCGCGGTGCGGGCTGCGGCACCTTCTTCGTCGCGCATCTGACCGAGGGCCTGGCGCTCCGCGCGGCGCTCGGCGCGGGACCCGACATCATCGTGCTGAACGGCTTCCCGCCTGGCGCCGATGAGGATGCCGGGCTTCTGCCCGTGCTGAACCATCTAGGCGATGTTGCAGCGCATGCCGCAGCCGGGCGCGCGCGGGGCATCGCACGCCCGGCGCTGCTGCATCTCGACACGGGGATGAGCCGGCTCGGGCTCGACGCGCGTGAACAGGCAGCACTCGCCCAGGATCGCGCGATGCTGGAGGGCATCGAACTGCGTTTCGTCATGACGCACCTTGCTTGCGCGGACGAGCCCGGCCACGCGCTGAACGAAAGCCAGCGCCTGCGCTTCGACGCGGCGGCCCAGCGCATCGCGCCCGGCATTCCGCGCAGCTTCGCCAATTCCTCCGGTATCTTCCTCGGCGCGGGCTTCCGCTCCGACCTCGCCCGCCCGGGCTGCGCGCTCTATGGCATCAACCCGACGCCGGGGCAGGCGAACCCGATGCGCCAGGTGGCGCGCGTGGAGGCCGAGATCCTGCAGGTGCGGGAGATCGCCGCGGGCGACACGGTGGGCTATGGCGCCTCCTGGCAGGCGACCGCACCGCGGCGGATCGCAACCATTGCGGCGGGGTATGCCGATGGCTACCTTCGCAGCCTGTCCGGCCGGTCCCTGGGCCTTCTCCACGGTCGCGCCGTGCCGCTGGTGGGCCGGGTTTCGATGGATCTGACGACCTTCGACGTGACCGATATCCCTGAAGCATGCCCGGGCGACCGGCTGCTGCTGATCGGTGGCGAGGGCAACACGCCCGACGACATCGCCGCGCGCTGCGGCACGATCGGCTATGAGATCCTCACCTCCCTCGGCGCGCGCTATGCCCGCATCTATGAAGGCGCCTGACGCGATGGATCGCGCGCTCGACCTGACAGCGGGGCTTGGCCGCGTCGTGCTGTCCCTGCTGCGCGGGACGGGCGCGATCGCGCTGTTCGCGGCGGAGGCCATCAGCCACATCTTCCGCCCGCCCTTCTATGGCCGGCTCTTCCTCAAGGCTTTCGTCGAGATCGCCTGGTTCAGCCTGCCCGTCGTCGCGCTGACCGCGGTGTTCACGGGCATGGTGCTGGCGCTGCAATCCTACACCGGCTTCGCGCGCTTCAATGCCGAAGGGGCGGTGGCGAATGTCGTGGTGCTGTCCATCACGCGGGAACTCGGCCCGGTGCTGGCCGGGCTGATGGTCGCCGGCCGCATCGGCGCGGCCTTTGCGGCCGAGATCGGCACGATGCGCGTCACCGACCAGATCGACGCGCTGACCACGCTTTCGACCAATCCGATGAAGTATCTGGTCGCGCCGCGCCTGCTGGCGGGCACGCTGGCGCTGCCGCTGCTGGTCGTCATCGCCGACATATTGGGCGTGATGGGCGGGTGGCTGATCGGCACGCAGCAGCTGGGCTTCGCCTCCGGCGCCTATCTGAAAGCGACCTTCGACTTCCTGCAGAGCTGGGACGTGGTCTCGGGCCTGATCAAGGCGGCGGTCTTCGGCTTCATCGTCACGCTGATGGGCTGCTGGTGCGGCTACAGCTCGGGCGGCGGCGCGCAGGGCGTGGGCCGCGCGACGACGGCGGCCGTCGTTTCCTCCTCCATCCTGATCCTGGCCAGCGACTATGTGCTGACCGCGATGATGTTCAGCCGATGACCGAGGCGATGAACGGCGCGACGGCGGGGGGCACCCCCCCACGCGCCGGAGGCGCGGAAACCCCTAAGATCCGCCTGCGAGGGCTGCAGAAAGCCTTCGGGCCGAAGGTCGTGCTGGACGGCGTGGATCTCGATATCCGCGCTGGCCATTCGATGGTGATCCTCGGCGGCTCGGGCTCGGGCAAGTCGGTGACGCTGAAATGCATCCTAGGCCTCATCCCGCCCGATGCCGGCACGATCGAGGTGGATGGGCGCGATGTCGCCACCATGACGCGGCGCGAGCGTGAGGCGTTGAACGACCGCATCGGGATGCTGTTCCAGAACGGCGCGCTGTTCGACAGCCTGCCGGTCTGGGAGAATGTCTGCTTCAAGCTGCTGGCGCAGCGCCGAATCACGCGCCGCGCCGCGCGCGACAAGGCGGCCGAGGTGCTCGCACAGGTCGGGCTTGCGGCCAGCGTCGGCGATCTTTCGCCGTCGGAGCTGTCGGGCGGCATGCAGAAGCGCGTCGGCCTCGCGCGCGCCATCGCGGCCGAGCCCGACATCATCTTCTTCGACGAGCCGACGACGGGCCTCGACCCGATCATGGGCGCGGTGATCGACGGGCTGATCGTGGATTGCGTGAAGCGGCTTGGCGCCACAGCCGTCTCCATCACGCATGACATGGCCAGCGCGCGCCGCATCGGCGACGATGCGGCGATGATCTTCAAGGGCCGCATCGTCTGGCGCGGCGCGGCTGCGACGCTCGGCGCGACGGGCAACGCCATGGTGGACCAGTTCGCCCGCGGCGAGCGCGAGGGCCCGATCCAGATGGAGCTCAGGAAGTAGCCGCGAGGCCCGGCGCGCCCATCTCGCTGCCCCGCAAGGCCAGGGTGAGACGCACCGCCAGCCCCTGCGGTGTCCAGCTGATCTCGGTCCGCCCACCCGGCAGCGTCGCCAGCGCGCGGCGCAGCAGCTGGCTGCCGAAGCCCTCCCGGCGCGGGGGCGCGGTGATGGCGGGACCGTCGCGCTCGATCCAGTCCAGCACCAGCACGGGCGCGCCTTCGGCCGGCACCACGCGCCAGGCGATCTCCAGCCGGCCTTCGGGGACCGAGAGCGCGCCGTACTTCGCTGCATTGGTCGCCAGCTCATGCAGCACCATGCCGAGCGGCACCGCGGCGTCCGCGGGCAGGCGTACATCCGGCCCGGCCGCGCTGATGCGCCCGATGCCGAGCCGGTAGGGCGCGACCACCTCCGTCACCAGCACGCGCAGCGCCAGCACGCCATCCGGCTCCTCGAGCAGCATGGTGTGGGTGCGCGCCAGCGTGCGGAGCCTCGCGCCGAACTGCGCTGCGAAGGCCGCCGGCTCGCGCGTCGTGCGCGCGGAGAGCGTCGCGAGCGACTGCGCGGTGGTCAGCAGGTTCTTCACCCGGTGGTGCAACTCCCGCACCAGCAGGTCGCGTTGCTCCTCGGCAAAGCGGCGGCGCTCAGCGGCGTCGGCCATCGCCTCGGCCACGGCATTCACCTCGGCGATCGGGGTGGTGAGGCGCGGCGGCGGGCGGCCCTCGGCGAGGGCGGCGGCGGCCGCGCCAAGGCTCGCCACCGGCGCGGCGATGCGGCGGGCCATCATCATGCTTGTGGTGACGGCGAGGCCGAGCAGCCCGAGCACCGCCGCGCCGAGGATCACGACGGAGCGCCAGGCCGGCGCCCATAGCGCCGCCGGCATCACGCCGACCCCGGCGGCGAGGCCTGTGATGGCGGAACGCGTCTGCGCCACCAGCACGGGCTCGCCCTGCGCGGTCTGGCCCCGCCAGAGGCCGTTCGGGCTGGTGCGGAGCGCGGTGCCCGCGGCGTCCGCGATCGGGCGGCCGATGGCCTCGGCGTCATCGCGCCAGCGCGTGACCAGCCGGCCTTCGGCATCCACCAGCGCAGGGAAACGCGCCGCGTCAAAGCGGCCGGCGAAGACCGGCGCGGCCAGCACCTCATGCAGGCGCGCCGACGGCAAGGCCAGCACCAGCAGGCCTGTTCTGCCCTGTTCGACGATCAGCAGCGCCTGGCCGCCCGAGGAGGGATCCTCCACCAGCGGCGAGATAATGCCGCCGGCTTGCGCCAGGGCCAGCGCCGCCCTGCGTGCCTCTTCGGACAGGGGCTCGGCCCTTGTATCCGCCAGCGGCGCGCCGGAGGGGTCGAGCAGCGTCAGGTGCAGCTCCATCGCCGCCCGGAAAGCGGCCATCCGTGCGACCAGCGCCTGGTCGGCGCCGTCATGCGCGAAGCGGCGCAGCGCGGCGAGCTTCTGCAGCACCAGCCGGTCCGCCTGGTCGAGCAGCGCGCGCGCATCGGCGAGCGCCGCTGCCTCCAGCTGGTGGCGCGCCTCCCGCACCTGCAGCACGCCGAGGCCGGCCGCGAGCGCCAGAAGCGGCATCGCGAGCACGAGGGAGACCACGCCAAGCAGGACCCGCAGCGAGCGCGGCCTGGTCTGGTTCATGTCAGTCCAAATCCATTCCGATCGACCAACAGCAACAGTCTGCTGGGGTTGCGATGCCGTGCTGGACACGAAACGGGGAGAGTTGCGGGCTTTGGGCTTTATTGATCGGGCGGGCTGCGGTACCTCTGCCAATGTTCCTGTTTCGTGCCGAGGGGCGATTGGCCAAGGACCGCACCCGTTTCGTCTGCCAGGCCTGCGGCGCGCCGCATCCGAAGTGGCAGGGCCGCTGCGATGCCTGCGGTGAGTGGAACACGCTCGCCGAGGAGGCGCCCGAGGCGCGCGGCCCCGGGCCGGCCGCGAAGGCCGCGGGCGGGCGGCGCGTGGAGTTCGTCGGGCTGGAGGGGAAATCCGCACCGCCCGCGCGCATCCTGACCGGCATCGCCGAGCTCGACCGTGTGCTGGGTGGCGGCTTCGTCCCGGGATCCGCGGTGCTGGTCGGCGGCGATCCGGGCATCGGCAAATCCACCATCCTGCTGCAGGCGGCAGCCCGCATCGCGGCCTCCGGCCGCCGCGCGCTCTATGTCTCGGGAGAGGAGGCGGTGGAGCAGGTGCGGCTGCGCGCCGCGCGGCTTGGGCTTGCGAAAAGCCCGCTTGGCCTCGCGGCCGCCACGTCGCTCCGCGACATCGCGGCCGGGCTGGAAGGGGAGGGCGAGGCGGCGCTGGTGATCATGGATTCGATCCAGACCGTCTGGCTCGATGCGCTCGATTCCGCGCCGGGTACGGTCAGCCAGGTGCGCGCCTGCGCGGCCGAGCTGATCCGCCTGGCCAAGACGCGCGGCTTCGCGCTGGTGCTGGTCGGGCATGTGACGAAGGAAGGCACGTTGGCGGGCCCCCGCGTGTTGGAGCACATGGTGGATGCGACGCTGCATTTCGAAGGCGATCGCGGCCACCAGTTCCGCATCCTGCGCGCGGTGAAGAACCGCTACGGCGCGACCGACGAGATCGGCGTCTTCGAGATGACGGAACAAGGCCTGGTGGAGGTCGCCAACCCGTCCGCCCTTTTCCTGGCGGAGCGGCGCGGTAATGTCTCGGGCAGCGCGGTGTTCGCGGGCATCGAGGGCACGCGGCCCGTGCTGGTGGAGGTGCAGTGCCTGCTCTCGCCGTCATCAGGCGGCAGCCCGCGGCGGCAAGTGGTGGGCTGGGATTCCGGGCGGCTCTCGATGCTGCTGGCGGTGCTGGAGGCGCGCTGCGGCATGGGGCTCGGGATGAACGACGTGTTCCTCAACGTCGCGGGGGGCTTGCGCATCTCCGAGCCGGCGGCGGACCTGGCGGTGGCCGCGGCGCTGGTGAGTGCCGCGACCGACCGGCCGACCGACCCTGGCACGGTGTATTTCGGCGAGATCGGCCTGTCGGGCGAAATCCGCCAGGTGGCGCAAGCCGAGGCGCGGCTGAGGGAGGCGAAGAAGCTGGGCTTCGAGGCGGCGACGTTGCCGCGGCGCGTGGCGCGGGGCAGCGCGCCGCTCGCCGCCGTGCCGGGGCTGAAGCTGAAGGAGGCAGGGCACCTGGCCGACCTCGTCGCGGAATTCGCGGCGGGGACGGTGAAGCGGAAGAAGGAGGGGCCTACGGCTACCCCGCCTTCTGCCGCGCCCTGACATAGGCCTTCAGCGCGGCGTTGATTCGCGTCTGGTAGCCGGGGCCGGTTCCCTTGAACCAGTCCAGAACGTCTTGGTCCAGGCGTAGCGAAACGAGCTTCTTGGCGCGCAGGTTTACGACCTCTGCTCCCTCGTGCCAGTTGGACGGAATGTCCTTCCAGTCGGGGTCGTCTGCTATGGAGCGCTCGAGTTCTTCTTCCGTCAGGTTGCGGAGGTAAGCGTCGTCGGTTCGCGTGCCTTCGCGCGCGATCTTCTCACGCAATTCAGCGGCGCTGTAGCGTCTGATGAAGGATTCGTCGCTCATCGTCCCTTGCCCTCCGCATCGAGATGACGCGGATCGCTGTGCCGCGTTCCGTGTAGATCACCGCGACTGGAATGCCTCGCATATAGCCAATGGCGCGGTGGCGAATTTCCTCGCCGGCCGGACGGGCCAGCAACCTGAGGACCTTGTCACTGTCGAGGACGAGAACGGCATCCTCAAAATCCAGCCTGTGCTTCGCGATGTTGGCGAGGCGCTTCCGCTCGTCCCATTCGATCTCCATCGGTCAGCTTTTCCGTTCGGCCGTCGGATTGGCTCCCGTGAAGAATGTATCTACAATCGCAGCTACACGCAAGCGCTATCTTCTGTGCCCTGACGGCACCATGACACCCCATCCCCCAGCCGCTATACCGCGCCTGCTCAGCCGAGCTCCTGGCCCGGCCACCCCGGCCGCCTGGCGGCCCCCATCCGAGCGGACCAGTGGAGCCCGATGACCTGGGTTGACGGCATAGTCCTGGCGATCCTGCTGCTCTCGGGCGTGATCGCCTTCTTCCGTGGCGCGGTGCGCGAGGTGCTGGGCATCGGCGCCTGGATCGGGGCGGCCATCGCGGGAATCCTCGCCGTGCCGTTCACGAAGCCGCTCGCGGCCGGCTATGTCCAGCCGGACTGGCTGGCCACCGGCATCGCGCTCGGCGCGGTCTTCCTTGTCGTTCTGGTAGTGCTCAAGATCCTGATCGCCTGGATGGCGGGGCATGTGCAGCGCTCCGCCCTCGGGGGCGTGGACCGGGCGCTCGGCCTCATCTTCGGCCTGGCCCGGGGTGCCTTCATCGTTGTGCTCGCCTATATCGTGGGCGGGCTGGCCGTGCCGGCCACCGAACGCTGGCCCGAGGAGGTGCGGGAGGCCCGCAGCCTGCCACTGGCCGCCGATGGCGCGCGCTGGGTGGTGGACCACCTGCCGCCCGAGTTCCGGCCCCGCCTGCCCGACGGGACCGGCCGACAGGACCCGAGCCTGGACCAGTTGCTCCGCCCGCCGGCGCGCAGCCGGAGCTGAAGGACGCCGATGGACCAGTTCAGCACCCACCCGCATGACGACGACAAGTTCCACGAGGAATGCGGCGTCGTCGGCATCTGGGGCAGCGCGGATGCTGCCGCGCTCACCGCGCTCGGCCTGCACGCGCTGCAGCACCGCGGGCAAGAGGCGGCCGGCATCGTCTCCATGGAGCCGTCGGGGGTCTTCCACGCGCATAAGGGCCGCGGCCTTGTCGGCGACAATTTCGGCGACGCTGCCGTGATCGCCGGCCTGCCCGGCCGCGCGGCGCTCGGCCACAACCGCTATGCCACCACCGGCGAGACGGCGCTGCGCAACGTCCAGCCGCTTTATGCGGATTTCGAGTTTGGCGGCTTCGCGGTTGCGCATAACGGCAACCTGACCAATGCGAACACGCTGAAGCGCGCCTTGGTGCGCCGCGGATGCCTGTTCCAGTCCACCACCGACAGCGAGGTCTTCGTCCACCTCATCGCCATCAGCCTTTATGCGACGGTGGCCGATCGGCTGATCGACGCGCTGAAGCAGGTGCAGGGTGCCTACAGCCTGGTCGCGCTGCACAATGGCGCGCTGATCGGCGCGCGCGATCCGCTCGGCGTGCGGCCGCTGGTCATCGGCAAGCTCGCGGGCGGGGGATATGTGCTGGCGTCCGAGACCTGCGCGCTGGATATCGTTGGCGCCGAGTTCCTGCGCGACGTGGAGCCGGGCGAGATCGTGCTGATCGACGATGCCGGGCTGCATTCGCAGAAGCCATTCGCGCCGCAGGGCAGCCGCTTCTGCATCTTCGAATACATCTACTTCGCGCGTCCCGATTCCACCGTGGAAGGGACGCCCGTCTATGAGACGCGCAAGCGCATCGGCGCGGAGCTGGCGCGCGAGAGTGGCGTTGCGGCCGATGTCATCGTGCCGGTGCCCGACAGCGGCGTGCCCGCCGCGATGGGCTATGCGCAGGAAGCCGGCATTCCCTATGAGCTCGGCATCATCCGCAACCACTATGTCGGCCGCACCTTCATCGAGCCGACGGACCAGATCCGCCACCTTGGCGTGAAGCTGAAGCACAGCGCGAACCGCGCGGTGCTGGAAGGCAAGCGCGTGGTGCTGGTGGATGACAGCATCGTGCGCGGCACGACCAGCCGCAAGATCGTGGAGATGGTGCGCGCCGCCGGCGCGGCGGAGGTGCATATGCGCATC
>JBIKSZ010000136.1:0-10057 GCA_044348345.1 Roseomonas sp.
ACGCTGGTGCATGAGATGCGCGCGGCGGGCATCCGCGTCTCGGTTGCCTCTGACAACACGCGCGATCCCTTCTACGCCTATGGCGACCTCGACATGATGGAGGTCTTCCGGGAAGCGACGCGCATCCTGCACCTGGACCACCCCTTCGGCGATTGGCACCGCGCCTGGACGGCGAACCCGGCCGAGGCGATGGGATTGGCCGGGCGCGGCCTGATCCAGGCCGGCCAGCCGGCGGACCTGGTTCTGACTTCGGCGCGATTCATGACCGAGCTGCTCTCCCGCCCGCAATCGGACCGCGTGGTGCTGCGCGACGGCCGCGTGCTGGAGGCGACGGCCCCGCATTGGCGGGAGCTGGATGCGGTCCTTGGCCTCCGAGCCTGAGCGACCAGCGGGCGGAGTTCTGACCTGCGTCCGCCGAAGGCGGGCGTCACGCCAAGGGCGTGCCTTCGGCACGACGCCGCGAATGCGGCCCGCCGCAAGTGCGGCGAGCCAAGCGAAGCGCCGGCGATTGATGGCACGAAGGTGAAACCTTCGTGCGCCTGTTACAGGCTACCAGCGGGCGAAATGCGCCCGCGCGCGCTGCACGAAGCTCTCGCATTCCGCGCGGCTGCGCTGGTCCATCCGGGTCAGCGTCACCCACTCCAGCTTGCAGTCCTTCGCGCAGAGGCGCCGTATGCCGCGGCCGAACAGCTTCCGGTCGATGCGCCCGATGTACCAGAGCAGCCAGTTGGGCGAGCCATAGGTCGTCACCACCGCGATCCGGCGGATGTTCGTCAGCGCCGGCTCGATCGCGCCGGCGCCGAGGTTGAACGCCACGCCCGGCGCCCAGACGCGGTCGAACCAGCCCTTCAGGATCGCCGGCATCCCGTACCACCAGGTGGGGTAGACCAGCACCAGCGCTTCCGCGCGGCGCAGCGCGGCGACATGGTCCTCGATGCCCTCAAGGTTGTCGGGGACGTCGTGGTAGCGCCCGCGCTCCTCGGCCGAGAGGACCGGGTTGAAGTCCTCGGCATAGAGGTCGCGCAGCTCGACGCGATGCCCCGCCGCCTCCAGCGCGCCCTTCGCCGCATCCCGCAGCGCGGCCGAAAGACTGTCGGCGCGCGGATGCGCATGGATCATCAGCACTTGCATGACGCGTCCGTAGCAACGTTCATGCCGGCACCGCAACCGAGGAAGGAGCGAGCCCCATGATGACCGCCCCGGTGATCGGCAAGCGCGCGAGGGATCTGCGCGGCTTCCGCATCGCGCCGACCGACACGAACTACTTCGCCTGCCTGTTCGACCCGCTGGAGGATGGTGTTTCCTTCACCCTGGTTGTCGAGATCTTCGAGCCGGGCGGGCGCACGCCACCCAACACGCACCAAGCGGCGGAGGAGTGCTTCTTCGTCCTCGCCGGCTCCGGCAAGGCCTATGCGGATGGCAAGGAGACACCGATCGGCCCGGGGGATGCTTTTGTGCTCAAGCCCGGCGTCGAGCATGTCGTCGTCAACGATACGCAGCAAAAGCTCTACTGCCTGACGCTGATGACGCCGAATGAGGGCTTCGCCGAACTGATCCGCAGCGGCATCCCCGTGCCGCTCGGCGAAGACGACATCGCCGTGCTGACGGGGCGGGGCTCCGCCTGATGCGCGTGCTCTACCTCTACGCCCATCCGCTGCCCGAGAGCTTCCACCACGCGATCCGTGAGGAAGCGCTCGCAGGGCTGCGGGAGGCAGGGCACGAGGTCGATCTCTGCGATCTCTACGCCGAGGGCTTCAACCCCGTGTTGGGTGCGGAGGAGCGCCGCGGCTACCACGCAATCCCCGCCAATCGCGTGCCGGTCGAGGATTACGTCGCGCGGCTGGAGCGGGCGGAGGCGCTGGTGCTGTCCTTCCCCACCTGGTGCTTCGGCCTGCCGGCGATCCTGAAGGGCTGGATGGACCGCGTGCTGCTGCCCGGCGTTTCCTTCGTGATCGAGGAGGGCGTCGCGAAGCCGAACCTCCAGCACATCCGTAAGGTTGCTGGCATCAGCACCTATGGCCGCCCGCGCTGGACGGCGATGTTCATGGGCGATCCGCCGCGCAAGGCGGTGACGCGCTATTTCCGGGTGATCACCGGCGGGGCGGCCCGCGTGCAGTATCACGCGCTCTATGACATGAACCGCGCGACCGAGGTGCAGCGCACGCGCTTCCTTACCAAGGTACGGCGGGAGATGACGCGGTTCTGACCCGGCGGCTTGCCCGGCCCGTCCGATCCTGTATGCCTGCCCATGACCGGGGCAGGGTGGCCGCCAAGGCCGCCCGCCCGGACGGGAGGACACCATGACGCATCTGACGCGCCGCGCGGCGCTGGCTGCCGCATCCGCTCTGGCCCTGCCGGGCATCGCCCGCGCGCAGGGCAACTCCATCCGCATCATCGTCCCCTTCGCCCCGGGCGGCTCGACGGATGCCGTCGCGCGGCTGGTCGCGCCGGGCCTGACGCAGCGCCTCGGCGCGCCGGTGGTGGTGGAAAACCGTGCGGGTGCGGCGGGCTCGATCGGGGCCGATGCGGTGGCCAAGGCGCGGCCCGATGGCACGACCTGGCTGCTGACCTTCGATAGCCACGCCACCATTCCGGCCCTTCTGCGCACACCCCCCTTCGACGTGATGACGGACCTCGACCCGGTCATGCTGATTGGCGGCTCGCCCTATGCGATCGCGACCAAGGCGGACAAGCCCTTCCGCAACATCGCCGATGTCATCGCCGCCGCCCGCGCGCGGCCGGAGGCGGTCTCCTACGGCTCGACCGGCAATGGTACGCTTGGCCATCTCTCGATGATCCTGCTGGGGGAGAGGGCGAATGTGCGGATGACGCATATCCCCTATCGCAGCGGCGGGCTGGCGGTGAACGACACCGTCGCGGGCACGGTGGATATGATGATCGGCAGCGCCGCGCTGCTCCTGCCGCACATCGCCGGCGGCACGCTGCGCCCGCTGCTGCAGTTCGGCCCGCAGCGCCTGACGCGCCTTGCGGAGACGCAGACCTCGGCCGAGGCTGGCTTCCCGAACCTCGAGGCGGAGGCCTGGTGGGGCGTCTTCGCCCCGCGCGGCACGCCGGCGCCGATGGTGGCGCGTATGAACGCCGCGCTGCGGGAGACGCTGTCGGAAGAGCGCCCCCGTCAGATCATGACGGAGACGCAGCAGGCGCGCCTGGTGCTGTCCTCGCCGGAGGAACTGCGCAGCTTCTTCGCCCGCCAGGTCGAGACCTGGGGCGCCGTCGTGCGCGCCAACAACATCCAGCCGGATTGAGCCGCGCGGCGCGCGGCGGTCAGGCTTCCGTCGCGCGCCGCAGCAGCCAGGCGAAAAGCTCGGCGCGCGCCTGGGTGCGCGCCGGGAATAGCCGCGCGCTGTCGGCCGCCAGCGCGGCCTCGTCCACCACACCCGCCGCGGTGAAGCGCGCGGCCCAGCTCTGCAGGATCTCGGGCGTCGCCTCGGGGTGGAACTGCACGCCAATGGCGCGCGGCAGGGCCAGCGCCTGCACCGTGCCGTCATCCTCGGCCAGTACCTCGGCGCCAGGCGGGGCGGTGATGGCATCGCCATGCCAGCGCGGCCAGGGGCCGGCCAGCACCGGATCGGCCACGCGCGCCACGCCGAACCAGCCGCGATAGAAGCGGCCATCCGCGATGCGCGTGGATGCGCCGCCCGCGGCGGCCGCGATGATCTGCGCGCCGAAGCAGATGCCGATGGTCGGCCGGCGCGCCGCCAGCCGCGCGGCCAGCAGCGCCTGCTGGCGCGGGATCCAGGGGATATGCGTGTCGTAGACGCCATGCGGCGAGCCGAGTGTCACCACGACCTCTGCCGCCTCCATTGCGGCGGCGTCCAGCGCCTCGGGCGCGGTCACGCGCAGCACATGGCCCTGCTGCGCCAGCCATTCGCCGAAGGCGCCTTCCGGCGCGGTTTCGGAATTGCGGATGATCAGGATGTTCACGCGGCGCCTCCGACATAGGCGTGCCAGCCCTTGGCGCGCGGCTTGCGGCCCAGGCAGGTGGCGGAATCCTGCCCGCCGGAGAACAGCACAAGCGCCTTCTCGGTCATGCCGGAAGCCTTTCCACTGCCCAGCGCGCGCATTCCGCGACCACCGGGTCGGCATCGTCGCAGAGCGCCTGCGCGGCAGGGCGCAGCGCCGCATCGCCGCTGTTACCTATGGCCACCAGCACATTGCGCACGAAGCGGTCGCGGCCGATGCGCTTGATGGGGCTGCCCGCGAACAGCGCCCGGAAGCCGGCATCGTCGAGCGCTGCGAGCTCTGCCAGCTTCGGCGCCGTCAGCGCCGCGCGCGGGGCAAAGGCGGGCTCTTCATGCGCGTGGGCGAATTTGTTCCAGGGGCAGACCGCGAGGCAGTCGTCGCAGCCATAGATGCGGTTGCCCATCCTGGCGCGCAGCTCCTCCGGGATTGGGCCGCGATGCTCGATCGTCAGGTAGGAGATGCAGCGGCGCGCATCGAGCCGGTAGGGCGCGGGGAAGGCATCCGTCGGACAGATGCGGAGGCACGCATCGCAGGAGCCGCAATGGTCCACCTCCGGCGCATCCGGGGCGAGGTCGAGTGTCGTGAACACCTCGCCCAGGAACAGCCAGGAGCCATGGCTGCGAGAGACGAGGTTGGTGTGCTTGCCCTGCCAGCCGAGGCCTGCCGCCTGGGCGAGCGGCTTTTCCATCACCGGCGCGGTGTCCACGAAGACCTTCAGCTGGCTGCCCTTGAAGCGCTGGGCCATCCATTGCCCGAGCGCCTTGAGGCGCTTTTTCACCACATCGTGGTAGTCGCGGCCCTGCGCATAGACGCTGATCGTGCCGCGGTCGCGCTGCGCAAGGCTCGCCATCGGGTCGCTGTCGGGGCCGTAGTTCAGGCCAAGCGCGATGACGCTGACCGCCTCCGGCCACAGGGCCTGCGGATGCGCGCGTTGCTCGGCGCGGCTTTCCATCCAGCCCATCGAGCCATGCTGGCCATCGGCCAGGAAGCGCATCAAGCGCTCCCGCGTCTCTGGGGCCAGATGCGCGCGGGCGAAGCCGATGGCGTCGAAGCCGAGTTCGAGCGCCTTGGCGCGGACCAGCTCGCTTGCGTCAGCCGCGGCCACGATAGGGGGGGACATCCTGGGCGGGAATCCACACGCCCTCGGGCGCTGTACCGGTCTGGTAGAAGACGTCGATCGGGATGCCGCCGCGCGGATACCAATAGCCGCCGATGCGGAGCCATTCGGGATCGAGCAGCTCCACGATGCGCTTGGCGATGCCGACCGTGCAGCTTTCGTGGAAGCTGCCATGGTTGCGGAAGCTGGTGAGAAACAGCTTGAGCGACTTGCTTTCCACGAGGAATGCGCGCGGGACGTAATCCAGCACGAGATGCGCGAAATCCGGCTGGCCCGTGATGGGGCAGAGCGAGGTGAATTCGGGCGCGACGAACCGCACGCAATAGCGCACATCCGGATGCGGGTTCGGCACGCGTTCCAGCACCGCCTGGTCGGGCGATGTCGGCTGCGCGGTGTTCTGGCCCAACATGGTCAGGCCGCTGACATCGGTCTTGAGGCTCATGCGGCCTTCCTCTCAGCTTCGCCTTCTTCCCAGGCGGCGATGATCGCTGCGGCCTCGGCTTCGAAGCGGCGCTCCAGGATCGCGCGGCGCAGGCGCGCCATCAGGGTCTGGTAGTAGCGGATATTGTGCCAGGTCAGCAGCATCGGCCCCAGCATCTCCTCCGCCTTGATCAGGTGATGGAGATAGGCGCGGGAATGCTTGGTGCAGGCCGGGCAGTCGCAATCGGGATCGAGCGGCGAGGCATCGTCGGCATGCCGCGCATTGCGCATGTTGAGCACGCCGCGGCTGGTATAGGCGCGGCCCGTGCGGCCGGAGCGCGTTGGGATGACGCAGTCGAACATGTCGACGCCCCGGCGGACCGCCTCCACCAGGTCGTGCGGCGTGCCCACACCCATCAGGTAGCGCGGCGCATGGCCGGGCAGCAGCGGCACGGTCGCTTCCAGCACCCGCAGCATCTCCGCCTGGCCCTCGCCGACGGCGAGCCCGCCGATCGCATAGCCCTCGAAGCCAATGGCGGCGAGCGCCGCCGCGCTTTCGGCGCGCAAATCGTCATAGACGCCGCCCTGGACGATCCCGAACAGCCCATGGCCCTCGCGCGCGACGAAGGCGTCGCGGGATCGCGCGGCCCAACGCATCGAAAGCCGCATACTGGCGGCCGCCTGGTCGTGCGTGGCGGGGAAGGGGGTGCATTCGTCGAAGCACATGGTCACATCGGCGCCCAGTAGATGCTGGATCTCGACGCTGCGCTCCGGCGTCAGGCGGTGGTAGCTGCCATCCACATGGCTGCGGAAGGTCACGCCATCGGCGTCCATCTTCCGAAGGCCGCTCAGGCTCATCACCTGGAAGCCGCCGGAATCGGTCAGGATCGGCCCGTGCCAATCCATCATCCGGTGCAACCCGCCGAGCCGCGCAACGCGCTCCGCCGTCGGGCGCAGCATCAGGTGATAGGTATTGCCGAGCACCATGCGCGCGCCGGTCGCGCGCACCGCATCGGCGGTCATCGCCTTCACCGTGCCGGCGGTGCCGACCGGCATGAAGACAGGCGTCGGCACTTCGCCATGGGCGGTGTGCAGCGTGCCGGCGCGCGCGGTGCCGTCGCTGGCCGAATGCTTCCAATGCAATGTCATGTGGCAGCATCCCCGGGCATGTCGTCTTCGCACCGGAACAGCAGGCTGCCGTCGCCGTAGGAGAAGAAGCGATACTCGCGCGCGACAGCATGTCCGTAGGCCGCGCGCATCCGCCGCGTGCCGGCGAAGGCCGAGACCAGCATCAGCAGGGTGGATTTCGGCAGGTGGAAATTGGTCAGCAGCGCATCCACCGCCTTGAAGCGGTAGCCGGGCAGGATGAAGAGGTCCGTGAGCCCCCGGAAGGGCGCGACGCTCCCATCCTCGCGCGCGGCCGTCTCCATCACGCGCATCGCGGTCGTGCCGATGGCCACCACGCGCCGGCCCGCCGCACGCGCGGCGTTGATGGTCGCCGCGGCATCGGCGTCCATCTCGCCCCATTCCTGGTGTATATGGTGCTTGCGCGGGTCGTCCTCCCGCACCGGCAGGAAGGTGCCGGCGCCGACATGCAGCGTCACCGTCGCGCGCTGCACGCCGCGGGCGTCCAGCGCGGCCAGCAGCCGGTCGGTGAAGTGCAGGCTGGCCGTGGGTGCCGCGACCGCGCCGGGGCGGCGGGCGAAGATGGTCTGGTAATCCGCCGCATCCTCGGCCTGCGGTCCGGCCTCGCGGTGGATGTAGGGGGGCAGCGGGATCTCGCCGGCCTTCTCGAGCGCGGCGGCCAGCGCCGACTGGTCTGGGCCGAAATCGAGCATCACGGCGCCGCCCTCGGGCGCCGACAGCACGCGCGCCGCGCAGCCCTCCGCGCCCTCGATCTGCACCGTGTCGCCTTCCCGCAACCGCCGGGCGTTCTTGACCAGCGCCTGCCAGACCCCGCCGCCATCGCAGCGGTTCAGCATGATCTCGACCCGCGCCTCACCCCTCCGGCCATGCAGCCGGGCGGGGATGACGCGGGTGTCGTTGACCACCAGAACATCGCCCGGTTCGAGCAGCCCGGGCAGGTCCAGCACGCCCCGATCCTCGCGCGCGTCGGGGCGGACGACCAGCAGGCGCGCGGAATCCCGCGGCCGTGCGGGCGCCTGGGCGATCAGGCGCTCGGGCAGGTCGTAGTCGAAATCCTCCGTGCGGAGCGCGGGCGCCTCCGCCGGACGAGGGGCAGGGGCCTCGGGCATGGGTGGCGCATGTGGCGCGCCGCCCGGCGATTGTCCAGCGCAACGGCCGGGGCACGGCCAACGCCTGGGGCTGGGGGAGGGTTCCGGCCCTTCGTCCAGGCGCGTGGCCCTGGCCATGGCCGCCCCCTGTCCCGCGCACCCGGCATGGGGCCATGCGGCCCCGTCCGGGCCGGGCCGCGCGGCGGTGCTTGCAAATCCCGGCCGGAGAGGGCATCTCCGCGCCGCACAAAGCTGATTCGCACTCACGGGCGGACACCTCGGGCGGCTTGGCGGACCTCACGGTCGGCAGCCAAGGGCCGGTGGGGACGTCCGCTTTCGTCCATGGAGGCCCATCGTGGCAGCGCGCACCCCGCTCGAGCGTATCCGCAACATCGGCATCACGGCGCATATCGACGCCGGCAAGACGACGACGACCGAGCGGATCCTGTACTACACCGGCAAGTCGCACCGGATCGGCGAGGTGCATGACGGCAACACCACGACCGACTACATGGAGCAGGAGCGCGAGCGGGGGATCACCATCACCTCCGCCGCCGTGACCGCCGTGTGGAAGGACCACCGGATCAACATCATCGACACGCCCGGCCACATCGACTTCAACATCGAGGTCAACCGGTCGCTGCGCGTGCTCGACGGCGCCATCTTCATCATCGAGGGCGTGGCCGGCGTTCAGCCGCAGTCCGAGACCAACTGGCGCCTGGCGGACCGCTACAACGTCCCGCGCATCATCTTCATCAACAAGCTCGACCGCACCGGCGCGGATTTCTACCGCGCGGCCGCGACCCTGACCGAGAAGCTCGGCATCAACTGGGTGACGCTGCAACTGCCGATCGGCATCGAGGACACCTTCAAGGGCGTCGTCGACCTGATCGAGATGAAGGCGATCATCTGGAAGGGCGACGAGCTCGGCGCGCAGTACGAGGATGCGCCGATCCCCGACGACCTGAAGGAGAAGGCCGTCGAGTACCGCGCCAAGATGCTCGACGTGGTCGTCGGCGTCGATGAGGCGGCGATGGAGGAATACTTCGACAAGGGCGACGTCTCGCTCGAGACGCTGAAGCGCTGCATCAAGAAGGGCACGATCAGCGGTGAGTTCCGCCCCGTGCTGTGCGGCACCGCCTTCAAGAACAAGGGCGTGCAGCCGCTGCTCGACGCGGTGCTCGACTACCTGCCGAGCCCGGTGGACATCCCCGGCATCAAGGTGGCGCCGGAGGAAGGCCAGGACGAGACGGCCGATCGCCGCAACATCCCCGCCGACGAGACCGCGCCCTTTGCCGGTCTTGCGTTCAAGATCATCAACGACAAGTACGGCAACCTGACCTTCGTGCGCGTCTATCGCGGCGTGCTGCGCCAGGGCGACATGGTGCAGAACACCACCAAGGGCCACCGCGAGCGGATCGGCCGCATCTTCCAGATGCACGCCGACAAGCGCGAGGAGATCAAGGAAGTCTTCGCCGGTGACATCGCGGCCTTCGTCGGCCTGAAGGACACCGGCACGGGCGACACGCTGGCGTCGAACGACGACCCCGTGATCCTCGAGCGTATGGCCTTCCCGGTGCCGGTCATCGACATCTCGGTCGAGCCGAAGACCAAGGAAGGCGTCGAGAAGATGACGCTCGGCCTGCAGAAGCTGGCGGGCGAGGATCCCTCGCTGCGGCTCCGCACGGATCAGGAGAGCGGCCAGACCATCCTCTCGGGCATGGGCGAGCTGCATCTCGAGATCATCATCGACCGCCTGAAGCGCGAATACGGCGTGGACGCCAATATCGGCGCCCCGCAGGTCGCTTATCGCGAGACGATCTCTAAGTCCCACACCGAGATCTACACCCACAAGAAGCAGTCGGGTGGTTCGGGCCAGTACGCCGAGGTGAAGGTCGTCTTCGAGCCGAAGGAGCGGAACGAGGGCATCGAGTTCGTCAACGGCGTCGTCGGCGGCTCGGTCCCGCGCGAATACATCCCGGCGGTCGAGAAGGGCATCAAGGTCCAGGCCGACACTGGCGTTCTTGCCGGCTTCCCGACAGTGGACTTCAAGTACACGCTGGTGGACGGCAAGTACCACGACGTCGACTCGTCGGCGCTCGCCTTCGAAATCGCCGCCAAGGCCTGCTTCCGCGAAGGCATGAAGAAGGCCGGCCCGGTCATCCTCGAGCCGATCATGGATGTGGAAGTCACGACGCCGTCCGACCATGTCGGCGACGTGGTGGGCGACCTCAACCGCCGCCGCGGCGTGATCCAGAGCCAGGACATGGCCGGCACCTCGGTCATCGTCCGCGCGCATGTG
>JBIKSZ010000355.1:0-2997 GCA_044348345.1 Roseomonas sp.
CGGCGCTCCGCCGCGACATCGAGGCCGGCTACGTCACGCCCGAGGGCGCGCGCCGCGACTACGGGGCGAAGGAATGACCATGCAGCCCCTGCGCATCGGCGTTGATGTCGGCGGAACCTTCACCGACCTCGTCCTGGTGGATGGCGCGTGCGGCCGCGTGCTGACCGGCAAGCGCCTGACCACGCCCGACGATCCCGGCCGCGCCATCCTGGACGGCATCGCCCGCCTGCTGGATGAGGCCGGCAAGACGATCGGGTCGCTGCGCCAGGTGGTGCACGGCACCACGCTGGTCACTAACACCGTGATCGAGCGCAAGGGTGCGCGCATCGGCCTGATCACCACGAAGGGCTTCCGCGACAGCCTCGAGCTGGGGCGGGAGATGCGCTACGACCTCTATGACCTGTTCCTGGAAAAGCCCGATCCATTGGTGCCGCGCCAGCGCCGCATCGCGGTGACGGAACGGCTCGATGCCGCCGGGCGGGTCCTGCTGCCGCTGGCCGAGCAGGAGGTGCGCGACGCCGCGCGCAGCCTTAAGGCGCAAGGCGTGGAGGCGGTGGCCGTCTGCTTCCTGCACAGCTACCTCGACCCCACGCATGAGCGTCGTGCGGGCGCGATCCTGGCCGAGGAATTGCCGGGCGTGCCCGTCACCCTCTCCTCGGACGTCGCGCCCGAGATCCGTGAGTATGAGCGTGCCAACACCGCCTGCGTGAACGCCTATGTCATGCCGCTGATGGACCGCTACCTGCAGCGGCTGGAGGCGGAGCTGCAGACCCGCGGCCTCAGCGGCAAGCTGCACCTGATGCTCTCCGCCGGCGGGATCGCCACCGTGCGCCATGCGCGCGCCAATCCCGTGCAGCTGATCGAAAGCGGCCCGGCCGCGGGCGCGATGGCAGCGATGCATGTCGGCCGCGCCGCCGGCCTGACCGACATGATCAGCTTCGACATGGGCGGCACCACCGCGAAGATGTGCCTGATCGAAGGCGGCGAAGCGGAACACGCCTCCACCTTCGAGGCCGCGCGGGTGAAGCGTTTTCGCAAGGGCTCCGGCCTGCCGTTGAAGGTGCCGGTGATCGACCTGATCGAGATCGGCGCGGGCGGCGGTTCCATCGCGCAGGCCTCCGCGATGGGGCTCCTGACGGTCGGCCCGGAAAGCGCGGGCGCGGTGCCGGGGCCGGTCTGCTATGGCCGCGGCGGCACGCAGCCAACGGTGACCGATGCCGACCTGCTGCTCGGCTATCTTTCGCCCGACTACTTCCTGGGCGGGGAGATGGGCCTTGACCGCGCGGCGATGGAAAGCGCGATGGATGCGCATCTCGGCAAGCCGCTCGGCCTCACGCCGCTTGAGGCGGCCGCCGGCATCCATGCCGTGGTGAACGAGAACATGGCCGCCGCGACGCGCATGTACATCGCCGAGAAGGGACGCGACCCGCGGCGCTACACGCTGCTCGCCTTTGGCGGCGCGGGTCCGGTGCATGCCTATGGGTTGGCGAAGCTGCTGAAGATCTCGCGCATCCTGGTGCCGGCCGGCGCGGGCGTCGCCTCGGCGCTCGGCTTCCTGGTTGCAGCGCCGGCGATCGACCTGGTGCGCAGCGGTGTCGCGCGGCTCGCCGGCGTCGATTGGGACCGCGTCGCGCGGCACTACGCGGAGATGGAAGCCGAAGCCCGCCGCCTGCTGGCCGAGGCCGGCGCGCGGGAGGAGGAGATCGTATTCCGGCGCAGCGCCGACATGCGCTATGTCGGCCAGGGCTTCGACATCCCCGTCCCCCTGCCCGAGACGCTCGACGCGGCCAGCGTGCAGACGGCCTTCCTCGATGCCTATCAGCGCCTGTTCGACCGCCGCGTGGAAGGGCCGCCGACGGAGGTGCTGAGCTGGCGCCTGCACGCGACGGCGACGCGGCCGGAGGTTCCGGCGGTGCTCGGCGCGGCGGAGGGCGGGGAGTCGCGCAAGGGCAGCCGCCTCGCCTGGTTCCCGCAGACCGGCCTCATCGAAACGGCGGTGCATGACCGCTACCGCCTCAAGCCCGGCCTGTCTCTGCGTGGCCCGGCGGTGGTCGAGGAACGCGAATCCACCACCGTCATCGGTCCCGACGCCAGCTTCTCGCTGGACGCACAGGGCAACCTCGTCATCGAGATCGACAGCGGGAGCTGACACGCATGTCCAAGACTGCCCCCTTCGCCTGGCTCGACGGCAAGCTTGTGCCGTGGGAACAGGCCACGCTGCACCTCGCCACCGAATGCGTGCTGCGCGGCGAGAATGTCTTCGAAGGCGAGCGCGCCTATTGGTCGGAGGCGGAGCAGGAGCTGTTCGTCTTCCGCCACGCCGAGCACATCGCCCGGCTGCGCCAGGGCGCGCGCATCATGCGCATGACCATCCCCTACAGCGATGCGGAGATCGAGGCAGCGTGCATGTCGCTGATCCGCGCCTGCAACTATCGCGGCAATGTGCATTTCCGCCCCGTGGCCTATTTCGCCGAAGGGGAACTCACCGACTACCTGCCAGAGGAAATCCGCACGGGGATGTTCATCCTGGCCTTCAGCAAGCCGACGACGAAGGCGGTGACGCAAGGGGTGCGAAGCTGTGTTTCCACTTGGCGGCGCAACTCCGACCTTGCCTCGCCGTCGCGCATCAAGTCGGGCGCGAACTACCATAACTCGCGCCTGGCCTACATCGACGCGCGGCTGAACGGCTTCCAGGTGCCGATCCTGCTGAACGAGGCCGGCAAGGTCGCGGAAGGCCCGGGCGCCTGTTTCATGATGGTGCGCAAGGGCAAGCTGATCACGCCGCCCGTCACCGCCGACATCCTGGAGAGCATCACGCGCGACACACTGATCGAGGTGGCGCAGGCTGAGCTCGGCCTTGAGGTGGTGGAGCGCGACATCGACCGCACCGAGCTCTATGTCTGCGACGAGGCCTTCTTCTGCGGCAGCGGGCACGAAGTCTCGCCGATCAACTCCATCGACCACTACCCGGTCGGCACGGGCGAGCCGGGGCCGATC
>JBIKSZ010000356.1:0-2995 GCA_044348345.1 Roseomonas sp.
GGTCTGACAATGCGAAAAGCCCATCGGCTTCCACCGATGGGCTCATGGTGTTCTTAAGTTCGGGAACGATGGGATGCGGGGACAGGCAGCCACCGACAGTTGCGGATCGTAGGCCGCGCCTGAATTGGGGTGTTTTCTGGGCCCAATGGATTTGTTTTCCGATCGTACAATCACAACAGAGGAGCGCTGTTCTGACCGCTAAAGGCATTTACGGGCTATGCTGAGATTACACAGCGATGATCCCAAGGCGTTAGAGTTAGATCTGCATTGGAAGACTTTGCTCTTGTCCGTCTTCGGCCGCAGTGGAAATTGGGTGCGCGCTGGCGCACCAGGAGCCGGCCGGATGGTTCCACAGCAGACTGTTAGTCCCGCCGGAATGACAGACTTAGCCTGATCGGGGTGGGCATGACCGCTTGCGACCCGAAGAAGTCCTACGATCCCTGCGACATGCGTCCCTGCCGGCGCCCCACGTACCGGGTTGTACACTACAGGGTCCAAACCCCTTCGGGTTCCCGAACAAGCCGGAGCCTCCTAATCATCGGTCCTCCACGGCCATAGCCATCCATCGAGGAAGGAGCCCCGATCCATGTCGCTCCGCGCGCTGCGCACCTTGCTGGCAGTGGTGCAGCACGGCACCTTCGCCAAGGCTGGCGAGGCCGTCGGCCTGACCCAATCGGCCATCAGCCTGCAGATCAAGTCGCTGGAGCAGGAGTTCGGCGTCACACTGTTCGACCGTACGCGCCGCCGCCCGGTGCTGACCGATGCCGGTCGCATCGTCCTGGCCCGCGCCGAGGACATCGTCGATGCCTATGCCCGCATTCCCGAGGCGCTGAGCGGCGAACATGCCCTGATCGGCCGATTGCGGCTCGGCGCCATCCAGACCGCCTTGGCGGGGCCGGTGCCCGACGCCCTGGTGGCGCTGCGGCTGGCTCATCCCGGGCTGCGCGTTCAGGTTTCCGCCGGCATGTCGGCCGAACTCGCTCAGCTGGTCGCCACGGGGGAGTTGGATGCCGCCGTCACTACCGCACCGGTCCGCCCGCACCCGCCCGACCTGATTGCTCGACCGCTATACGAGGATCGGTTCTGGCTGCTGGCCCCGGTTGAACAGGCCGGGCGCGGGGCAACTGACCTGCTGCGAGAACTGCCTTTCATCCAGTTCGATGCCCGGGCCTGGGCGGGGCGGATGATCGCGCGGGAACTGCGGCGGCAGGGCATCGCCACCAAGGCGGGGATGGCGCTGGATAGCCAAGAGGTCATCGTCCGTATGGTCGTGAGCGGCCTCGGCGTCGCCATTGCGCCCCTGGCCGAGCAAGGCCTCGGTGCCCTACCGCCCCTGGTCCGCCTGCCTTTCGGCGATCCACAGCTGCGCCGCAGCGTGGTCCTGCTGGAACGGCGGGACCGCCCGGCGCATCGGTTTGCCCAGGCCATGGGCGATGCAGTGATCGCCGCTTCAACAAGTTAAACTCATCGATCAAGGAAGAATTCAGCGTTATTCCTCGGCCTTTCGGCTCAATAGGGTGCGGCTCTCCACACCGGTTGAGCCATCATGACCAGCACCGCGTCCGCCCCCCCCGCCGGGGGCTCCCCGATCCTCGCCATGGCGCGCCGGGCCGCCGAGCTGCGTGCCGCTGGCCGCGACATCGTCGATCTCACCCTGGGTGAGCCGGACTTCGCGCCGCCCGGCCATGTCGCCGATGCCGCCATCGAGGCAGCGCGGCGGCCGCTGACCTACACCCCCGCCAATGGCATTCCGGCGCTGCGCGCCGCCGCGCGGCGGGCCATCGCCCGGGACCGGGGCCTCGACTACGCCGACAACGAGATCGCCGTCGGCTGCGGCGCCAAGCAGGTGATCTTCAATGCCTTCATGGCCACGCTGCAACCGGCCGACGAGGTCATCATCCCTGCCCCCTACTGGGCCAGCTATCCCGACATGGTGCGCCTCTGCGGCGCGACCCCGGTGGTGGTGCCCTGCCCGGCGGAGTCAGGGTTCCGCCTTGCGCCGGAGGCCCTTGGGGCGGCCATCACGCCGAAGACCCGCTGGTTGGTGCTGAACGCCCCGGGCAATCCCTCGGGCGCCCTGTACTCGCCGGAGCAACTGGACGCCCTGGCAACCGTGCTGCGGCGGCACTCCGGCGTGCTCGTCATGTCCGACGAGATCTACGCCCATATCCGCTACGATGCGTCGGCCTATGTCAGCCTCGCCAATGTCGCGGCGGACCTGAGGGCCCGCATCCTGCTGGTGGATGGCGTGTCCAAGGCCTACGCCATGACCGGCTGGCGCGTGGGCTGGGGCTTCGGTGCCGCCGGGCTGATCGCCCGCATCACCGCCATCCAGAGCCAGAACTGCACCCAGACGGCCACGCTGAGCCAGATCGCTGCCGTCGCCGCCCTCCAAGGCCCCCAGGACAGCCTGGCCGAGCGCTGCGCCATCTACCGTGCTCGACGGGACGCCGGCCTGGCCACGCTGCGCCGGAGCGAGGCGCTGGATGTGCCGACGCCGGATGGCGCCTTCTACTTCTTCCCCCGGCTGCGGCACGGCGGTGACGATGTGGCCCTTGCCGACCGGTTGCTGGAAGCCGGCGTCGCCACGGTGCCCGGCAGCGCCTTCGGGGCACCGTGCCATCTGCGCCTGTCCTTCGCCACGGACCTGGACACGCTGGTCGAGGGCTGCCGCCGGATCGTCACCGCGTTGGAGGCCGGGGCATGACCGGAGATGTCCTGCTGGCGCTGCTGCCGATCATCCTGCTGATCGGCCTGGGTGTAGAACTGCGCCGTCGCCAGTTCCTTGCCGACATCTTCTGGCCGCAGGCCGAGCGGCTGGGCTACTTCATCCTGCTGCCGGCGCTGTTCTTCCACGGCCTCGCGACAGCGCAGCTCGGCGAATTGCCGATCTGGGAACTGGCCGGCACCCTGGTGATCTCGACCATTGCGGTCGCGAGCCTGCTCATGGCTGCTCGGCCGCTGCTGCGGATCGATGGTCCCGGTTTCACCTCGG
>JBIKSZ010000137.1:0-10005 GCA_044348345.1 Roseomonas sp.
TCTGGATGCTCTCGACGATCACGCCGATGAACAGGTTCAGCACGACGAAGGTGGCGATGATGGTGAAGGGGAAGAAGAACAGCCAGGCCCAGGGCTTGGCCTCCATCGCCTTGCGGACGACGTTGCCGAAATCATCCATGGCCATCAGCTGGAACAGGGTGAAGAAGGCCGCGCCGAGGTCGCCGAACTCCTCCTCCATCACGCCGCCGAACAGCTTCACCGCCATCACGGCGAAGACGTAGTAGATCAGCAGCATCAGCAGCACGATCGAGCCCATGCCCGGCAGCGCGCCGAGCATCGCCTCCACCACGTTGCGCAAGGACGGCACCACGCTGATCAGCCTGAGCACGCGCAGGATGCGCAGCGCGCGGAGCACCGAAAGCGGCCCCGACTCCGGTGCCCAGGACACCAGCACGATCAGGAAGTCGAACAGCCCCCAGGGGTCGCGGAAGAAGCGGGCGCGGAAGGCGTAGATGCGCAGGCCGAGCTCGACCGTGAACAGCACCAGCAGCACACTGTCCACCGCGTGCAGCAGCCCGCCCCACTCCGCCATGATGGAGTCCGAGGTTTCGAGCCCGAGCGTGAGTGCGTTCAGCAGGATCAGCCCGATGACCAGGCGCTGGAATCCGTTCGACAGGACCAGCCGCGCGATGCGCCCGCGCAGCGTGTCGGCATCGTCGTCCCGCGTCAGGACTTCCTGCATGGCTCTCGCCCCTCTAGCCCGCGCAGGGAATGGCGCGCACCGCGCTGCGCCGCAAGAGGGGCAGGGCGCCGCCTTAGCCGAGGATCAACGCGGGCACGCCGAAGATGCCGCGATGGAAGTGTAGCAGCGCCGCCCAGAGCACGAAGCCGATCACCGGCGGCATCCAGCCGATCTCGGCCAGCACCAGCCGGTTGCGCCCGGCCAGGATCGCACCGAAGGGCAGGATGGAGGTCTTCGCGGCGAAGCCCTCCCACGCTGCGCCATGCCGCCGCGCCAGCTTGGCGTCGATGGACGGCATGCCCGCCACCGCGGTCACCAGGAAGGCGCCGAAGAATACCAGGCTCGCTGTGTCGCCATTGCCGATCACATGCATCAGCGCCCAGATCGCGAAGGATATCAGCATCGGGTGGCGCGTGACGCGCTGGATGCCGCGCGGCTCCTCGCCGAGCCCCTTGTTGCCAACGGCCGTCGGGTTGCGCTTGTGGGAGGCCATGAACAACACGAAGGCCGGCAGCATCAGGATGGCGAGCACCCAGCGCAGCCAAGCGGGCGCCGACCACAGGAAGGTGGTCTCCGCATTCTGCCAGGCCAGCACCAGCAGCACGATCGACACCACCGACCCGATCGAGAAGGCCAGCATGAAGCGCCCTTCGCCGAGCTGCGCGACAGCGGCATCGCGCAGCCGCGTGCCGGAGATGCCGACATGCACGAAGACCCAGAGGGCGGCGGCAAGAATCAGGAGTGTCATGATGCGTCGTGGTCCCGTGCTGCGTTGCCCATGTGGAGAACCTAACCCTGTCCGGCCGATACGCGGGAGGGTTTATCGGTCCGGCCGCCAGGCGCGGTGATAGGGGTGGTTCTGCCGGATCGCCTGCGCGCGGTAGAGCTGTTCCGCCAGCATCCCGCGCACCAGGAAATGCGGCCAGGTCATGGGCCCGAGCGAAAGCCGCAGCGCCGCGCGTGCGGTCACCGCCGGATCGAGTCCCTCCGCCCCGCCGATCACGAAGATGATGGGCTTGCCGGTCCCGCTCCAGCGTTCGAGCAGCGCGGCGAAGGCCTCACTCCCCGGCTGCTCGCCGCCGAGATCAAGCGCGGCCAGGACCGCGCCATCCGGCACGGCGGCGAGGATCGCCGCCGCCTCACGCCGGCGCACTTCCGCCGCGCTGCCCCGCGCCTCGGCGATCTCGGTCACCATGGGCGGCGGGCGCAGGCGGGCGGCGTAGTGGTCATAGAGCTCGCGCTCGGGCCCCGGCTTCAGGCGCCCGACCGCGACGATGCCGATCCTACTCGTCGTCGTTTTCCGTCGCGGTGGAGCCGCCGAAGCCGTCATCGGGCAGCGGCGTCTGGTCCTGCGGGGCGTCCGGGGCGGGGCTGTCCGGGCCCCACATCCGTTCCAGCGCGTAAAGGCCGCGCGCCTCGGGCTTGAACAGGTGCACGACGAGGTCGCCGGCATCGATCAGCACCCAGTCGGGCGAGCCCTGGATGGCGTCGCGGCGGAGCTTCAGGCCTTCCTTCTCGAAGGCGTCCTGCAGATGCGTCGCCATGGCGGTGATCTGCCGGTCGGCGAGGCCCGTCGCGATCACCAGCCGGTCTGCGTAATCGGCGCGGCCGGTGACATCGAGCACAACGATGTTCTCGGCCTTGTCGTCCTCAAGGCTCTTGGATGCGGCGGCGACCAGGCGGTCCAGCAGGGCCGGGGCAACCTTCGGCGCGCGGGCGCGCGGGCTGCGGACGGGGCGCGGCGCGGCGGGTGCGGCGTCGTGCTTGGCCGCGGCGGCGGCCGAGGCCTTGAGCTGCGGCGTCGCCTTCGGCTTCGCGGCTGGCTTGGCTGCCGGCTTCGGCGCGGCCTTCGCGGCGGCCTTGGGCTTCGACGCCGCCTTGGGGGCAGCCTTGGACGCGGACTTCGGTGCCGCCTTCGGTGCCGGCTTCGGCGCGGCCTTCGCGGTGGCCTTGGGCTTCGCGGTCGGCTTCGTGGCCAGCTTGGCTGCCGGCTTCGCGGCGGCCTTGGGGGCGGCCTTGGCCGGGGCCTTCGCGGCCGGCTTCGCTACCGCCTTGGGGGCAGCCTTGGGCGCGGACTTCGGTGCCGCCTTCGGCGCGGTCTTCGCGGTGGCCTTGGGCTTCGTGGCCGGCTTCGCGGCCAGCTTGGCTACCGGCTTCGCGGCGGCCTTGGGGGCAGCCTTGGCCGGGGCCTTCGCCACAGGCTTCGCGGCGGCCTTCGCCGCGGGCTTGGCCTTGGCTGCGGCGGGCTTCGCCTTGGCCGGAGCCTTGCGGGCGCTGGTGGTCGCGTCCGCGGTCGTCTTTGGCGTGCGGGCTATGGCCGCCTCCTATCGATTCACCTGATGTATCAAGTAGCAGCCGCCGCTGCCGTCTGCATCTGCGTCGGTTCGCGGGCGGTGCGACGAGGGGCCGGGCGCGGCAGCGCGGCCACACCTGCGGCCGCGGCCGCCGCGCGGATCGCGGTGGCGGAGGCCGGGTGCTCCGCCGCCGGCACGAAGCACCAGGGCGCGTGGGCCGGGGCGGGACCGGCCAGCAGCGCGCCCGGCGATCGCCGGTGTCGCGCCAGCCGCCGTGCCGCCTGACCGGCCAGGGCGCGCCGCGTCCAGCCCGGGCGCGGCAGCACCGCAAGCGGCGTGTCGGCCGCCAGCCGCGCCCAGCCGGCCCAGCGGGGCAGCTGCACCAGATTGTCGGCGCCGATCACGAAGACGAAGCGCGCGCGGGGAAAGCGCCGGCGCAGCGCGGCCAGGGTGTCGAGCGTGTAGGTGGTGCCGAGCGCGGCCTCGATGCCCGTTGCGATCACCCGCCGCCCATCCGCGGCCCGCTCCGCGGAGGCGAGCCGCTGCGCGAAGGGCGCCATGCCGGCCCGCGGCTTCAGCGGGTTGCCGGGCGAGACCAGCAGCCAGACCTCATCGAGCCGGAGCGCGCGCCGCACCGCTCCCGCCACATGGCGGTGGCCGTCATGGGCTGGGTTGAAGCTGCCGCCGAGCAGCCCGATCCGCCGCGCTCGGCGGTCGCCGCGGTGGTTCAGCGTCATCGCAGGCACGGGCCGTCGGTCGGGGTGGGACGCCATGTCATACGGGTGGGGTGGGGCCCTCGACCATCACCATCTGGCTGTTGGTGGTGGCCAGGCGCAGCGCCAGCAGCGGCGCGTAGTCGGGATCGTCGTAGAAGGCGTGCGCCGCAGCGAGGGAGGGGAACTCCAGCACGACCAGGCGCTGCCAGCCCGGCGCACCTTCCCGCACCTCCAGCTTGCCGCCACGGACCAGATAGCGCCCGCCATGCTTGGCGATCAGCGGGGGGACGGCGTCGCGGTAGCGTTCGAAGCCCTCGCGATCCGTGACCTCGATGTTCACGATAATGTAGGCGAGCATGACGGCTTCCCTCCGCAGCGTTTGTCAGGGCCGGGTCTGGCCGGTGCCGATCACCTGGTAGCGATAGGTGCAGAGCTGCTCGAGACCGACCGGGCCGCGCGCATGCAGCCGCCCGGTGGCGATGCCGATCTCCGCGCCGAAGCCGAATTCGCCGCCATCGCAGAATTGCGTGGAGGCGTTCCACATGCCCACCGCGGAGCCGAGCCGGTCGAGGAAGTATCGGGCCACCGCCTCGTCCTCGGTGACGATCGCCTCGGTGTGTTCCGAGCCGAAGCGGCGGATGTGGTCGAGCGCGTCGTCCACCCCATCCACCACCTTCACCGACAGCATCGCGTCCAGCCATTCGGTCCGGAAATCCTCATCCGTCGCGGGATCGAGGCCAGGCACGATGGCGCGTGCACGCTCATCGGCCTTGAAGCGGCAGCCGAGCGCGGCGAGGTCGGCGATGATCGCGGGCAACAGCGCGGGCGCGATGGCGGCATCCACCAGCAGGGTTTCCGTCGCGCCGCAGATGCCGGTGCGGCGCATCTTGGCATTCGCCACGATGCTGCGCGCCATCGCCGGGTCGGCGGCGGCGTGGACATAGGTGTGGCAGAGCCCCTCGGCATGCGCCAGGACGGGCACGCGGGCTTCTTCCATCACGCGCAGCACCAGGCCCTTGCCGCCGCGCGGCACGATCAGGTCAATCAGCCCCGCGGCGCGCAGCATCGCGGCGACGAAGGCGCGATCGGCGGTGGGCGCGACCTGCACCGCGGCCTCCGGCAGGCTCGCCGCACGCAGCCCTTCGGCCATGCAGGCATGGATCGCGAGCGAGGATCGCAGGCTTTCCTTCCCCCCCCGCAGGATCACCGCGCTGCCCGCCTTCAGGCAGAGCCCGCCAGCATCCGCGGTCACGTTCGGGCGGCTTTCATAGATCATGCCGACAACGCCGATCGGCTGCGCGACGCGCTTGATCACGAGGCCATTGGGGCGCGTCCATTCGGCCAGCACGCGGCCGACCGGATCGGGCAGGGCGGCGATCTCCTCGAGCCCCTTTGCCATCGCCTCGATGCGCGCCGGCGTCAGTGTCAGCCGGTCGCGATAGGCGGCGCTGAGCTCGGTCGCGGCTGCGAGGTCCGCGGCATTGGCAGCGATCAGCGCATCGCTCCGCGCGCGCAGTGCTGCTGCGGCGGCGGCGAGTGCGGCGTCCTTCTGCGTCCGCGGTGCGACGGCCAGCTTGTGCGCAGCGTCCCGCGCGGCGCGCGCGGCGGTGTCCAGCAGGCGGGCGGTCTCGTCGGAGAGGGCGGTCATCGGGGATCCTCGGCGGCATAGGCGTAGCGCGCGGCCCCCTCGCAGGGGAAGCGCGCATCGCCGTGGCGGTCGTCAGGCGGTGGTCAGCAGCACCAGATCGTCACGGTGGATGACCTCGTCGCGGCCGCGCCACCCGAGAATCTCCTCCAATTCGTCGCTGCGGTGACCGGCGATCTTCGCGGCATCGGCGGAATCATAGGCCGACAGGCCGCGCGCAAGCTCCGCGCCTGCCTGATCGCGCACACTGACCGGGTCGCCGCGGCGGAACTCGCCTTCCACCGCCCGAACGCCGGCCGGCAGCAGGGAGGAGCCGCGCGCCAGCGCACGCGCCGCGCCCTCATCCACCACCAGCGCGCCGAGCGGCGCGAGGCTCCCCGCGATCCAGCGTTTCCGCGCGGACCGCCCGGTCGGCTCGGGCAGGAACCAGGTGCAGCGCGCGCCCTGTTCCATCGCGGCCAGCGGCCGGTCCTGCTGGCCGAGCGCGATCGCCATCGCACACCCCGCGCCGGTGGCGATGCGCGCTGCGATCAGCTTCGTCCGCATGCCGCCCGAGGAATAGCCGGGCGGCGGCTCGCCCCCCATCGCCATGATCTCGTCGGTGACATGCTCGACCGTGCCGAGGTGTTGCGCGGCGGGATCGCGGCGCGGATCGGCGGTGTAGAGCCCGTCAATGTCAGACAGCAGCACCAGCGCATCCGCCTCCACCATCTCTGCGACGCGGGCGGCGAGCCGGTCATTGTCGCCGAAGCGGATCTCCGCGGTGGCAACCGTGTCGTTCTCGTTGATGACGGGGATGCAGCCGAGCGAGAGCAGCGTGCCGAGGGTCGCGCGCGCGTTCAGGTAGCGGCGGCGATCCTCGCTGTCTTCGAGCGTCAGCAGCAGCTGCGCGGCATTGAGCCCGACGCCCGACAGTGCCGTGGCCCAGGCGCCGGCCAGGCGGATCTGCCCCACCGCGGCGGCGGCCTGCTTTTCTTCCAGCTTCAGCTTCTTGCGCGTCAGGCCGAGCGCCCGGCGGGCCAGCGCGATGGCGCCGGAGGAGACCAGGATCACCTCCGTCCCGCGCGCGCGCATGGCGGCGACATCGGCGGCGACGCCGGCGAGCCAGCCCTCCCGCGGGGCGGCCGTGCGCTCATCCACGACGAGGGCGGAGCCGATCTTCACCACGACGCGGCGCGCCGTGCGGAGATCGGGGGTGGAGGGTGCGGCCGTCTGCATGGCAGCCGCAACTAGCACGAGCCCCGCCGTTGCGGGAGGCACGAGCCCCGCCGTTGCGGGGGGCATGAGTGCGGCAGCAGCGGGAGGCGGCTGCCCCCCGCTGCGCCTTTCATCCTCAGGCGAAGACGATATCCGCCGAGGTCAGGGGCCGTGTGATGCCCTGGAGGTAGAGCTCGTCGCCCTGGCCGAGATCGAGGACGAGGCCCTGATATTCCCAGCGCGGCTCGGTGCGCTGGGTGATCTCGCCGGCGGTGATGCCCTCAAGCCGCAGGCGGTCCTCGCCCGGGGTGAAGTCCACCACCCAATCCGGCCCGTCGCCACGGGCGAAGGCGAAGATGTCGCGCCCCGCGCCCCCGGTCAGCCCGTCATGGTCGCGCCCGCCGCGCAGCAGGTCGTCACCGGCCTTGCCCTGCAGGTCGTCGCTGCCCGCCCCGCCATTGAGCGTGTCGGCCCCGGCCCCGCCGGCCAGCCAATCATCGCCGGCGGTGCCGGAGATGACCGGCCCAGGGGCAGGCGTGGGGGGTGGCGTCGGCGTCGGTGTGGGGGCCGGCGTCGGTGTGGGCGTCGGGGTCGGGGCGGGCGCCGGGCCGGCGGCGAACTCGCCCATCAGGCCAAGCTCGCGCGCCGTCGCTGCACCGATGCCGGCCAGGAACAGGCTTGCCCCGTCGGGCAGCACCAGACGCAGGCCGTCGGTGCCGTCCACCTCCGTGACCTCGGCGCGGACCTCCTCCGGCTCGAGCCCGCCGGCCAGGCGGATGCGGTCGGTGCCGAGGATGAAGTCGGCGACGTAGTCCTGGCCGTCGCCCTCCCCGAAGACCACCGTGTCGCGGCCGGCGCCGGTGATCAGGCGGTCATCATCTGCCCCACCTCGGAGGACATCGGCGCCGGCCCCGCCATCGAGCCAGTCGTCGCCCTCGCCGCCCAGCAGCCGGTCGCGGCCCTCGCCGCCGAGGAGGATGTCGTCGCCTGCCTTGCCCGAGAGCCGGTCATGGCCGGCGCCGCCAGCGAGGCGGTCATCGGTGCCGTCCCCGGCCATTGTGTCGTCGCCCGCGGTGCCGGTGACGTCGAGGCCGCCCGGCGTGGGGGGCGGTGGTGGGGCCGGCGTGGGTGTCGGCGCAGGAGAGGGCACCGGCGTGGGCGTCGGAGTCGGTGCCGGAGTGGGCGTCGGGGTCGGTGTTGGCTCCGGCGTCGGCGTCGGCTCCGGGGTGGGTGTCGGCGTGGGCGTCGGTGTTGGCGTTGGCGCGGGGGGCGGTGGCGGCGGTGGGGTCTCGCCGGTGAATTGCGACACCCGCACCCAATCCACCTCGATGTCCACGCTGTTCACGCCGCTGCCATTGGGCGAGCCGTACCAGCCATCATCCGCGCGGCCGACATGGCCCTGCAGCCCGACGGACATTGGGATATCGGGGATGTTCTCCGTGGTCTCGGCGACCTTGACCCCGTCCACATAGAGAACGAGCCGGTCAGGCAGCCAGTCGAGCGCATAGGTGTGCCACTGGCTGTGATCGAGGTCGAAGAACTGGCTGTCATAGCCGCGCCCCTCCTGGCCGCCGCCGGGGCCCGGGTAGTGCACGGTGAACATGCCCTGGCCGCTTTTCGGCGTTTCCAGGATGTCGATCTCCGGCGGCCAGCTATTGTCGGCGGGCCAGAGCAGGAAGCAGGGGCCGGCGCCCTCGATCTCGGCGCTGGTCTTGGCGCGGATCTCGACGCGGCCGTACTGGAATGTGGTGCCGAGCCCCTCGGGCGCGCCCTGCCAGGGCATGGTGGTCAGGCCGCCCACCTCCCAGCGCCCATCCCCGGCGCGGTCCATGCCGATGGTCAGCGCGCCATCGCCGACGCTGAGCTGGCCGTTGTTCCAGCGGAAGGCGTCATTCCAATAGGTGGAGCCGCCATAGGTGATCGGCCATTCATTACGGTCGAGCGAGGTGCCGTTGAAGCCGTCGAAGAAGATCGTGTTCCATCCCGTCATGTCGAGCGGTGCGGGATTGACGTCGTTATAGGTTCCCATGGCGGTTGTGCTCCTGCCTCTCTGTTCACGGCGCCGCGATGCGCTCGCGGGGCTGTGAGGCCACAACCGGCGATGGATTGTCCAGTCTAATTGTATGCTATATATTTTCTATGTGAAAACTCAAACGCTTACATCCGCCCCACGGGACCGGTCTGGACCGGCCCCGCCGCGCTCTACCGTAGATCGTTCTGTCGGAAGACCGCCCTGCGACCAGCGGGCGTGGTGGCGCTCAGCCGAGGCTGAGCAGCACCATTAGGCCGGCACCGGCCAGCCACACCCACATCGCCTTCTCAAGCGGCATGCCCAGCCGCTCGGCGATTGCCGCCGGCAAGGCCGACAGCAACAGGGTGGAAGTCGAGACCAGAAGGCTCGCGCCGTAGAACACCGTTTCGTTGGTCAGCGGCACCATCTCCGGCATCCAGACCGGGTGCAGCATCCAGACCAGACCCAGCATCGGGCTGATCAGCCCGTTGACCAGGCAGAGCCCCATGGTGGCGACGAAGAGGTTCTGGGGCGTCATCTCAGCCCGCTCCCGGCGGCGTGAGGGAGGGCGCCATGCCGGCGCTGATCGCCAGCACGCCGCCAATGAGCCGGATGCCGAACAGCCAGCAGGCCGCAACCAGTGGCAGGAGGCGCGGCGCGACATAGGAGGGCACCATCCGCCGCGCGCACCACACCGCCCAGTCGGTCAGCATGCGGAAGCCGCGCCAGATGTAGTTGGCGCTGTCCTCGGCCACGAAGACCTGCATGAGGAAGCGGCCGATGCAGGCCCAGGCCGTCAGCGCCAGGACGTACATCGGGATCCAGAAGGCCAGATGGTCAGTGACGAAGGACTGCATCGCCCCCTCGGTGCGGCTTTTGCGCATGTGCAAGAAAAAGGGGCGGCCAACAAGTGGCCGCCCCCCATTGGTCCGCGATGGCGGCGCCCGAAGGCGCCGCCAGGCACGTCACTCGACCGCTTCGCGCTGGTCCGCGAGGCGAACGCCGCCGCGCGGGATGCGGATGTCGTCGATGAAGTCCTGCATCGCCTGGCTGGGCGGGGTGGTGAACTTCGACACCAGCCAGATGGTGAGGAACGAGAGCGGCACGCCGATGATGCCGCCCGAGATGTTGTTGATGCCCCAGAGGCGGCCGACCACGCGGCTGCGGAGAACCACGGTATCCGTCGGGATGCCGATGAGGTTGCCGAACCAGACGAGTGCACCGTCCTTGACGTTCGCGGCATTCGCCACGATCGCCGCCGCCTCGGCCCGCAATTCGGCCGAGACGAAGTTGGGGTTGAGCGTGCCGACCTGGCGCGCTGCCGCGACGATCGCGTCCTTCGAGCCGAAGAGCTGCACGAAGTCGAGCCCGAACCACTCCGACCAGATCAGGTAGCCGAAGGTGACGACATAGCCGACCGCCATGCCGACGATCGCGCC
>JBIKSZ010000138.1:0-10001 GCA_044348345.1 Roseomonas sp.
GGCACGCCCTTCTTGCGCTTCTTCGGATCGGGGATGGCGTCGAGGAACACCTCAAAGCCGGCCGCGGCACCGGGGATGCCGAGCGCGTCGCGGACCTTCGGGTGCAACTCGCCGAAGGTCGCGAGCACCACCTTCGGCCCCTGGCGCAGCACGCCCGAACGGCCCGGATGATAGAAGCCCGGCGCATCGGCCGTGACCTGCACGGCGGCCATGGGCACACCAAGCGCCGCGAGCACGGCAAGCGCATCGCCCTTCGCATCCAGCCAATCTACAGCACGCGCTGGCGCGGCCCAGCCCGGCGCGGTCATGCCCGCGCGCAGGCCAGCGGCGACGGCCAGTTGGCTGCTGCCGGCGGCTGGGTCGCGATAGGCGCCGCCGATCTCGGCCAGCGCCACATCGCCGAAGCCGCGCGCCGCATTGCGCGCGGCGGCCATGGCGAGGGACGCCACCGGCGTCGGGCGCATCTGGTCGAGGTCGGATGCGATCGGGTTTTCGAGCTTCAGCGCATCCGGCGTTTCGCCGAACAACGCCGCCTGCTCGCGCGCGAGAAAGCCGTAGGTGACGCAATCCTGGAGGCCGCGCGCCGCCAGCACGCGGCGCGCGAGCGCGGCGCGCGCCTGGCGCGGCGACAGCGCCGGCCGCGGCACGGGGGAGGCGACGGGCAGCGAGACCGCCGGCACCGCATCCAGCCCACCGAGGCGCAGCACTTCCTCCACCAGGTCGCATTCCGGCTCGATCGCGGCACAACCCTCGGCCGATATCTTCGTGCGCTCTGCGGGCAGCGATGGCTCCTGCGCCAGCGCGCCATGGCCCGCGATGTCGTTCCGCCAGGGCGGCACGGCGACGGTGATCTTCTCCGCGTCGCGCGCGACGGTGCAGAGGCCGAGCGCGGCGAGGCGCCGCTCCGCTTCCGCCGGCGCCAGGTCGAGCCCGCCGAGGCCCGCGATGCGTTCGAAGCGGAGCGTCGCATTGCGCGTCCAGTTGGGCTCGGTGCCCGCGGCCGAGACCTCCGATGCCTCGCCGCCGCAGAGCTCGAGGATCATGCGGGTTGCGGCGTCGAGCGCCTTCGGCGGCAGCGCCTGGTCGAGGCCGCGTTCGAAGCGCGACCGCGCATCGGTCCGCACATCGTGCCGCCGGCCCGAGAGCGCGACGCGCACGGGATCGAACAGCGCGCATTCGATGAAGCACTCGGTCGTGCCCTCGTCGCAGCCCGAATGCTCGCCGCCGATGATGCCGCCCAGCGCCTCGACGCCCTTGGCGTCGGCGATGACACCGTCCTCATCGGTCAGCGCATAGGTCTTGCCGTTCAGCGCCAGCAACTCCTCGCCGGCGCGCGCCATGCGCATGGACAGCGTGGGCCCGGCGACCTTGGCCACGTCGAAGACGTGCAGCGGGCGGCCGACGGCGAAGGTGAAGAAGTTGGTCACATCCACAAGCGCGTTGATCGGGCGCAGCCCGATCGCCGTCAGCCGGTCCTGCAGCCATTGCGGCGAAGGCCCGTTCTTCACGCCGCGCACGGCGCGGCCGAGAACCCAGGTGCAGGCGCGGCTGTCCTCGATCCGCCAGGCGAGCGGCGAGGGATAGGCGGGCGCGACCGGCGCCACGTCCCAGGTCTTCAGCGTGCCGAGGCCCGCTGCCGCGAGGTCGCGCGCGATGCCGCGGACGGAGAGTGCGTCGCCGCGGTTCGGCGTGACCTTGATCTCGATGATCGGGTCGTCGAGGCCGGCATAATCCACATAGCGCGTGCCGACCGGCGCGTCGGCGGGCAGTTCGACGATGCCGCTATGGTCGTCGCCAAGCCCCATCTCGCGCGAGGAGAGCATCATCGCTTCGGACTTCACGCCGCGGATCTCGCCAACCTTCAGCGTGATGCCGGTGCCGGGGATGAAGGCGCCCGGCACCGCCGCGACGCCGACCAGCCCCGTGCGCGCATTCGGCGCGCCGCAGACGACCGAGTATTCGCGCCCATCGCCGAGATCGACGCGGAGCGCACGCAGGCGATCGGCATTCGGGTGCTGCACCGCCTCGATCACGCGGGCGATGCGGAAGGAGGCGAGCGTCGCCGCGCGATCCTCCACGCCCTCCACCTCGATGCCGATGGCGGACAGCGTGGTGGTGATGCGCTCGAGCGACGCGTCCGTGTCGAGATGCTCGCGCAGCCAGGAGAGGGTGAACTTCATGGAATCAGATCCCCTCGTGCAGGGATGCGGGGGCGAGCGGATCGGCCGCGTAGTGCTTCAGCCAGCGCAGGTCGCATTCGTAGAAGGGGCGGAGGTCCGGCATGCCGTGCTTCAGCATGGTGATGCGCTCGATCCCCATGCCGAAGGCGAAGCCCTGCCACTCGCGCGGGTCGAGGCCGCAATTGGCCAGCACCTTCGGATGCACCATGCCGCTGCCGAGAATCTCGAGCCAATCGCCGCCACCGCCGAGTTCGCCGGTCTTGCGGTTCCAGCCGATATCCACCTCCATCGAAGGCTCGGTGAAGGGGAAGTAGGAGGAGCGGAAGCGCACCGGCAGGTCGGAGATGCCGAAGAAGGCGCGCAGGAAATCCACAAGGCACCCCTTGAGGTGGCCGAGCGTGATGCCGTGGTCGATCACCAGCCCTTCCACCTGGTGGAACATGGGCGAATGCGTCGCGTCATGATCGGCGCGATAGGTGCGGCCCGGCGCGATGATGCGGATCGGCGGCGGCTCCGAGAGCATGGTGCGGATCTGCAAGGGCGAGGTCTGGGTGCGCAGCACGCGGCGATGCCCGGCCTCGTCGGTGCCAGGCATGTAGAAGGTGTCGTGGTCCTGCCGCGCCGGGTGGTGGTCCGGGATATTGAGCGCGCCGAAATTGTGCCAGTCGCTTTCGATGTCCGGCCCGTCCACGACGCGAAAACCCATCGCGCCGAAGATCGCGGTCAGTTCCTCGATGGTGCGGCTGATCGGGTGGATGCCGCCATCGGCCGCGGTGCCGGCGGCGAAGGGCCGCGGGGGGAGGGAGACGTCCACGCGTTCGGCCGTGAGCTTCGCGTCCAGCGCCGCGGCTTCGAGCGTGGTGCGGCGCGCATCCAGCAGCGCCTCGATCTCGGTCTTGAGGCGGTTGAGCGCGGCGCCGCGTTCCTTGCGCTCTTCGGGCGCCACCGTGCCGAGGCCCTTCAGCAGCCCCGACAGGCTGCCCGATTTGCCGAGTACGGCCACGCGCACCGCGTCTAGCGCACGGAGGTCGGCGGCGGCGGTCAGCGCCGCCTCGGTCTCGGCGCGAAGCGCCTGAAGATCGTCGCTCATGCTTCGTCCCGGATACGCAAAGGGCCGCCCCCTGGCGGGAGCGGCCCTCTTGTTCTCGAAAAACCCGTTCCCCGGAAGGGGGATCAGGCCTGCGCGGGGAGGGCGCCCTTCGCCTTCTCGACGATGGCGGCAAAACCCGCCGCATCATCGAAGGCGAGCGCGGCGAGAACCTTGCGGTCCATCTCCACGCCGGCGGCCTTCAGGCCCGCGATGAACTTGGAATAGGTCAGCCCATGCTCGCGCACGGCCGCGTTGATCCGCTGGATCCAAAGGCCGCGGAAGTCGCGCTTCTTGTTGCGACGGTCGCGATAGGCGTATTGCAGCGCCTTCTCGACCCGCTCCAGCGCGGGGCGGTAGGCGGTGGAGGACCGGCCAACATAGCCCTTGGCGAGCTTGAGGACCTTCTTGTGACGGGCGGACTTCGTTACGCCCCGCTTGACGCGTGCCATGGTTCAGCGCCCTCCCTTACCGGTCCAGCCCGTAGGGCAGCCACTGCTTCACGGTGTCGCCGTCCTGCTTGTCCAGCACGAACATGCCGCGGTTCTGGCGCTTCATCGTGGTGGTCTTGGCGGTCAGGCAGTGGCGCTTGTTGCCAGCGCCGGCCTTGACCTTGCCCGTGGCGGTCAGTCGGAAGCGCTTCTTCACGCTCGACTTCGTCTTCATCTTGGACATTTGGCCCTCCTCGGGTCATTGCCCCCATCTTGCGCCCTGCCGAGGCAGGGGCCGCACCATGCGGCATGGGGGCTGGGCCGGCCGGGCATGTCCATAAGGCCACGGCGCGGGGAGCGGGGCGTATAGTCCGCCCCCGGCCCCCGCGCAAGCTGCCCCTGCCTAAGCCGGCCAGCCGTTTCCCTACCGCGCCGCATCGGCCGTGCTCCGATGGCGGCCGGCGTTCTTCACGCCGGCCGAGGCCGCGAATGCGGCCCGCCGGTTGTCCGGCGAGCCAAGCGCCCGGAGGGCGCGCCGGCGCTTGAGGGGCGGGAATGTGGTAGCATTCCCGCCGGCAACATTAAGCGGCCTTGGGCAGCTGGCGGCGCAGCAACTCGGTCAGGTGGGCGGCTACCGCCCCCATGCCGGTCCGCGCCCCTTCGCGCCCCGCCCGCCGCTCGGCCTCGGCGTTGTAGTTGGTGTTCGTGTTCACATCATAAGCGAAGGTCCGGCCCTCGCGGTCGGTGATGAACTCGATGGCGCCGACGCCGATCCCGTTCGCGGTCAGGAAGGCTTCCATCCGGTGGAGCAGCGGGTGGGCGAAGCCCTCGACGATGCGGAACTTCTCCCCCGGGGCGACGGCCGGGCAGACAGCCCCTTCGCCCACCTGGCAGGCATCCGCCGGGCAGAGCTCGAAGCCCTCGGAGGTGTCCACCCGCACGGCATAGAGAAAGCGCCCGCCGATGAACTCGGCGCGGGTGATGAAGGGAGCGGGCGCCTCGACATAGCGCTGGACCAGCCAGATGCCGTCGCGCGGATGCGCGAAGGGGTCGGGGTCGGCGGCGATGACCTCCAGCGCCTCGGCCAGCCCTGCCTCGCTGCGGACCAGCCGCACGCCGAGCCCCTTGCCGGCGCGGTTGTGCTTCAGGATCAGCGGGAAGCCGAGCCGCCGGGCCGCTTCGGGGATCTGCGCGGTGCCGACCACGGCGATGGTGTCCGGCGTCGGGATGCCATGCGCGGCCAGCGCCTGATACTGCGCGACCTTGGACAGTTCGAGCTGCAGCGCGCGGCGGCCATTCACCACCGTCCGCCCGTGCCGCTCCAGCCATTCGATGACCGCGCCGGCATATTCCGGCGCATAGGTGTGCCCGCGCGTGTGCGAGGAGGCGCTCATCCGGTTGTAGAAGACGCCTTCCGGCGGCGGGCGTGTCAGGTCGATCAGGCCCGTGTCCAGGAACCATTCCTCGGCCGGCGCGCCGATTGCGGCGAAGGCCGCGCGCAGCGGCACGACCCAGGCGTCGTTCTCGTGGATGACATGAATCTTGGTCACGCGGCGGCTCCGTGGCGGCAAATCTGGAAGTTTCTTCTAGTGGGGCCGTTTATGTCCGCAATCGAAAGAAATTTCTGTTAATTGGCGGCCTGGGCGGGGTGATGTTGTTCTCCGCCGCGCCGGGGCCGCGATGTGCGTATCCTCCGCCCTGCCATCGTGCCTTGCGGGTTCCGGCGCATCTCCCGCCGCTCTATATGCGGAAGCCATGGTCGCCTTCCGCAAGATGCACGGGCTCGGCAACGACTTCGTCGTGCTGGATGCGCGCGCCCGGCCGCTGGCCGTGACGCCGGACGCGGCGCGCGCCATCGGCAACCGCTACACGGGCGTCGGCTTCGACCAGCTGATCGTCTTGGAGCCGCCGGGCGAGGGCGCCGATGTCTTCATGCGCATCCTGAACCCGGACGGGTCCGAGGCCGGCGCCTGCGGCAATGCCACGCGCTGCATCGCCTCCCTCGTCGCGGATGAGGCAGGCCAGGATCGCGTCGTGGTGCGCACCATCGCCGGCGACCTGCGGGTGGAGCGCCTGGCCGGTGGCCTGTGGCGCGCCGATATGGGCCCCGCGCGCCTTGGCTGGCAGGACGTGCCGCTGGCGCAGGAGGCGGACACGCTGCACCTCCCGATCGCGCTCGGCCCCGTCGCCGATCCTGCGGCCTGCTCCATGGGCAACCCGCACGCGACCTTCTTCGTGCCCGACCTCGGCGCCATCCCGGTGGCCGAGATCGGGCCGCGTCTGGAACGCCACGCCCTGTTCCCTGACCGCGCCAATATCGGTTTCGCGCAGGTCCTGGCCCCGGATCGCATCCGCCTGGTGATGTGGGAAAGGGGGGCGGGGATGACGCTCGCCTGCGGCTCCGGGGCGTGTGCGACCATCGTCAACGCCGCGCGCCGCGGGCTGACGGGGCGGCGTGCCACGGTCGAGCTGCCGGGCGGCGCGCTTGAGATGGAATGGCGCGCGGACGGTCATGTGCTGATGACGGGCCCCGTCGCCACCGCCTTCACCGGCGAGATCGACCTCGCGCGCCTCTCATGACGCCGGAGGTGCTGAACTTCGGCTGCCGGCTCAACGCCTATGAGTCGGAGGCGATGCGCGCGCTCGCCGCAGGCGCCGGCCAGGCGGATGCGATCATCGTCAACACCTGCGCCGTCACCGCCGAAGCCGAGGCCCAGGCCCGCCAGGCGATCCGCAGGGCCGCGCGACAGCATCCCGGCCGGCGCATCATCGTCACCGGCTGCGCCGCGCAGATTGCGCCCGAGCGCTGGGCCGGGCTGCCGGGTGTCGCGCGCGTCATCGGCAATGCCGACAAGCTGAAGCCCGAACGCTGGGCGGCGCTGGATGCGCCCGCACCCGTCAGCGACATCATGGCGGCGCGGGAGACGGCGGCGCATCTCGTCACCGATTTCGTCGGGCGGGCGCGCGCCTTCGTGCAGGTGCAGCAGGGCTGCGACCACCGCTGCACCTTCTGCGTCATCCCCTATGGCCGCGGCCCGTCGCGCTCCGTCCCGATCGGAGCGGTGGTGGAGCAGGTCCGCGCCCTGGTCGCGCGCGGCTACCGCGAGGTCGTGCTGACGGGCGTGGACATCGCCAGCTATGGCCCCGACCTGCCGGGCCGGCCGAGCCTTGGGCAACTCGCGCGGCGGCTGCTGGCGCTGGTGCCGGATTTGCCGCGGCTCCGCCTCTCCTCGCTTGACCCGGTGGGGATGGATGAGGAGCTCTGGCGGCTGATCGCGGAGGAGCCGCGGCTGATGCCGCATCTGCATCTGTCGCTGCAGCATGGGGCGGATCTCATCCTGAAGCGGATGAAGCGCCGGCATCTCGGCGCCGATGCACTCGCGCTGTGTGACCGCGCGCGCCGGCTGCGTCCCGATATCGTCTTCGGCGCCGATCTCATCGCCGGCTTCCCGACCGAGACGGAGGCGGATTTCGCCACGATGCTCGACATGGTCGAGGCCTGCGGTCTCTCCTTCCTGCATGTCTTTCCCTATTCCGAGCGGCCCGGCACGCCGGCGGCGCGCATGCCGCAACTGCCCGTGCCAGTCCGGCGTGAGCGTGCGGCGCGTCTGCGCGAGGCCGGGCGGCGCGCGGCGCGGCGGCTCTATGAAAGCCGGATCGGCGTGGTGGAGCAGGTGCTGCTGGAACGCGGCCATCGCGGCCACAGCGCGCAATTCGCACCCGTCCGGCTGCGCGGCGCGGAAGGCAGCGTCGGCGAACTTCGCGCGCTGCGTGCCGTTGCCTGCGATGATGACGGCCTGATCGGAGAGGCTGCATGACCACCACCAAGGCACGGCCCCACGCGCCGCGCGCGCTTCGCCGACCGAAGGCCTGACACATGGCATTCAAGGGTTTCCTGGACCGGCTGCGCGGCCGCAGCCCGCAAGGCGAGGCGCCGCCGCCCGCGGCCACCGAGGCCGAGCCGCCGGCTCCGCCGCCGCCAGCGCCGGAGCCGGTGGAGGCCACGATGGCCCCGCCCGCACCGGAGCGCGTGCCGGAGCCCATACCCGAACCGACGCCCGAGCCGACGGACGAACCCGCGCCCGAGCAGTCGGGCGGCTGGTTCGCGCGCCTGAAGGCGGGCCTGTCGCGCTCCACCGCCAAGCTGACCGAGGCGATCACCACCGTCTTCCGCAAGCGCCGCCTCGACGATGAGGCGCTGGAGGAGCTGGAGGAGACGCTGATCGCCGCCGATCTCGGCCTGCCCGCCGCGCAGCGCATCGTGGACGGCTTCCGCAAGACCCGCTTCGGCAAGGAGGTCACCGACGAGGAGGTGAAGGCGACGCTCGCCGAGAGCATCGCTGAGATCCTTGCCCCCGTTGCGCAGCCGCTGGTGATCGAGCCCAGCCGCGCGCCGCATGTCGTGCTGGTGGTCGGCGTGAACGGCACGGGCAAGACGACGACCATCGCGAAGCTCGGCCAGCAATGGCGTCGCCAGGGGCTGAAGGTCATGTTCGCCGCCGGCGACACGTTTCGGGCCGCCGCCGTCGAGCAGCTGCAGATCTGGGGCGAGCGCACCGGCTGCCCCGTGGTCGCGCCTGCGAAGATGGGCGCCGACGCCGCGGGCCTCGCGCATGACGCGTTGCAGCGCGCCAAGGCTGAAGGGATGGATGTGCTGCTGATCGACACCGCCGGCCGGCTGCACAACAAGGCGGCGCTGATGGAGGAGCTGCGCAAGGTGGTGCGCGTCATCCGCCGCCTGGATGAGCGCGCGCCGCATTCAGTGCTGCTGACGCTCGATGCCACCACCGGCCAGAATGCGCTGAGCCAGGTGAAGGTCTTCCGGGAGATGGTCGAGGTGAACGGACTGGCTGTCACCAAGCTCGATGGCAGCGCCAAGGGCGGCGTCGTCGTGGCGCTGGCGCAGGAATTCGGCCTGCCAGTGCATGTTGTTGGCGTTGGCGAGAAGGCCGACGATCTCCGCCCCTTCGAAGCGCGGGACTTCGCGCGGGGGCTGGTCGGGCTGGAGTGAGCGAACGGGTGGCTGTGGCGGGGCTACTGCCGCCCGCCGCTGCTTTCGAAGGGGATCCGGAGCCGGGCGCCGGGGACGATATTGTCGAAGGGCCTGTCGATCCCGGTTGCACGCAGATGCTCGCGGCCGAAGGTCATCCCCTGGCCGCGCTCGGGCGGTAACAGCATCGGCTCCAGCCGCGCGGCCGCGTCGCCCTCGGCCAGGGGGCTGCGTGGTGCCTCGATGTCGCGGTTGGGAATCGGGGCTGGCTCGCTTTGCAGGCGGCTGGCGTTGGGCAGCGCCGTGCCGAAGGGCTCCTGCAGCATGGGCGTCAGGCGCGGCTGGCCCGGCGTGCCGCCCAAGGGCCGTGCGGCCGGGGAGGCCGCGACACTCGGGCTGCGCTCCGCGAGCTGCGCGGCCGCCACCTGCGGCACTGCAGAGCCGCCAGCCAGCAGGGCCAGCAGCAGGATAGCGGCCTGCCTCACGCGCCCTCCGCCAGCCTGTGCATGCCGCGCCGATCCTCGGGCGGGTTGGTGCGGGGCGCGCCGAGCGGGCCCGGCCCGGCCTCGGCCCAGGCCTGCAGCACCCAGTGGACCGAGGGGAAGGCCAGCTCGTCCCAGGGGATCTCGTCCCAGGCGAAGAGCTTGACCTCCAGGCTTTCCGGCCCGGCGGCGAAGCCGGGCGTGGCGAGGCGGGCGCGGAACAGCACCTGCACCTGGCCGATCCGGGCGATCGAGTACAGCGCCAGGACGCCATCGAGGGCGATGTCGGCGCAGGCTTCTTCCTGCGCCTCGCGCCTTGCGGCTTCCTCGACCGTTTCGCCGAGTTCCATGTAGCCGGCTGGGATGGTCCAGAAGCCGCGGCGCGGCTCGATAGCGCGGCGGCACAGCATGATCTTGCCATCCACCGCGACGACGGAGCCGGTGACGATCTTCGGGTTTTCATAGGCGACGAAACCGCAATCGCCGCAGATCAGGCGTTCGCGGTCCTCCCCTTCGGGGACGCGGCGGACGAAGTTGGCGACGCCAGCAGACATGGCGGAAGGGTGGGACGACGCCGCGCCGCCTGCAAGGCCCCCGCCAGCGTCGGAACGTTCCGTTGAAGGCGCGGGATGCCCCGCCCGATCAGACCCGGAGGTCGAGCAGGGAACCGCGCGGCAGCGGGGAGGCAGGCTGGGGCGGCAATGCGTCGAGCCGCCGGGGCGCCTCGGGCGCGGTGGTGGCGGGGGTGCTGCTGGCAGCACGGGCCTGGGCCGGCGCCTGCAGGCGCGAGACCTCGGCGGTGAAGGCGGCAAGGGAGTTCAGGCTGATCAT
>JBIKSZ010000139.1:0-9887 GCA_044348345.1 Roseomonas sp.
GACCGAATAGCCGCGGTCGAACAGCGACTTCGCCAGAAGGGCGAGGTCTTCCCGGATCGCCGTCTCGGTCACCGCGCGAATGCCTTCAGGAAGAAGTCGCGCGCGCCGAAATTGCCGCTCTTGAGCGCGAGGTGGATGGCAGTCGGGGCTGCACCCCCCGCGGAGCGGGATTCTGCAAAGGTCCAGGGCACGCCGGGGTCGATCTCCGCCCCGATGCGGAGCGAGGTGACGCCAAGCCGCTGCACCACCGCGCCGGATGTCTCGCCGCCGGCCACCACCAGCCGCTGCACGCCGCGCGCGACGAGGCCTTCGGCGACGGCGGCGAGCGCCTCTTCCACCAGCGCGCCCGCGGCCTCACGGCCGAGCTTCGCCTGCAGCGCGGCGACCTTCTCGGGCAGGGCGCTGGCGGCGATCACCACGGGGCGCGCGGGATCGAGCTTGCCCTCCACCCAATCGAGCGCCTGGCGCGCCAGCGCGGCGGCGTCGGGGGTCGCCAGCGCATCCAGTTCCAGCACCGGCGCGTGATCCCGGGCGAAGCCGATCTGGCCGAGGGTGGCGCGGGAACAGGAGCCGGCGACGACAGCGCAGAAGCCCTGCGGCGCGGGCAGCGCGGCGGCGTCGCCACGCTCCGGCAGCAGGCCCGCGGCGCGGAAGTTTGCGGGCAGCCCCATGGCGACGCCCGAGCCGCCCGTGACCAGCGCCTGGCCCGCGACCGCCTCGCCGATGGCGAACAGATGCGCGTCGCTGACCGCATCCACGATCGCATAGCGCCGGCCCTGGTCGGTGAGCCGCGCGAAATCGCGCCGGATCGCGGCCGCGCCCTGCTCCACCACGGCGAAGGGGACGAGGCCGACGCCGCCATCGGTCTGGCGGGAGAGCACGCGCACCAGATCGGGGTCTGTCATCGGCGTGAGCGGATGGTTCTCCATCCCGGATTCACTCAGCAGCCGCTGCCCGACAAAAAGATGGCCTTGGAAGATGGAACGCCCATTCGCCGGGAAGGCCGGGCAGGCGATGGCGAAGCCGGCGCCAAGCCGCTTCAGCAGCGCATCCGCCACAGGGCCGATATTGCCGGCATCGGTGCTGTCGAAGGTCGAGCAGTATTTGAAGAAGAGCTGCTTCGCGCCCGCGGCCAGCAGCGCCTCGGCCGCCGCGAGGCTTTCGGCGATGGCCTGGGCCACGGGCGCGGTGCGCGACTTCAGCGCGACGACCACCGCATCCGCCTCCGGCAGAGGCCCGGTGGGCACGCCGATCACCTGCACGCAGGTCATGCCGTTCTTCACCAGCATGGAGGCGAGGTCTGTCGCGCCGGTGAAGTCGTCGGCGACGCAACCGAGCAGGAGCGGCATCAGGCGTGGTCCTTGGCTGGCGGCAGGCAGAGCAGGTCGGCATGGCCGATGCGGAGACTGAGCTGGCCCGCTTCTGCCTGAAGGGCGCGGGTCTCGGCCCAGTCTTCGATCGCAGGCTCGTGGCGGCGCTCCCGCGTGGCGGCGGCGCTGGCCATGCCGGTGGTGAGCTGTTGCGCGAAGGCGGTCGTGGCTTCGTCGAGCGGGCGGGTGCGCAGCGCCCAGTCGGAGGATGCGCGCAGCACCGTGTAGCCATGCGCTTCGAACGCAGATGCGATGGCGGCCGGCGCTTTGGCGCCGAGGGCGATGCCACCAAAACCCTTGTCGCGCGCCTGGTCGCGGGCGAAGCCGCGCGCCAGCAGCGCATCGGCCGGATGGCGCGGCAGGAAGCTCTCGCGGCCCGTGACGTTCAGCGCGGCATAGAAGGGCAGGCGCTGCGCGGCGCAGGCGGCGGCCATGCGGGCGATCCAATCCTCGCTGACCAGGTCGCAGAGCGCGGTGTTCACAACCGCATCCACCGCGTGCAGCGGCAAATTGTCCGGTGCCTCAGCGAGGTCCGCGAGCAGCGCCTCCACGCGCCAGGCGCCATGCGGGGCATGGACCAGCAGCGTCTTGCGGCTGGGCCAGGTCACGCCCCAGCCGGATTCAGATGCGCGTTCGGCGGTGGTCTCGCAGGCGCGCTCGATCAGCCCGGCATCGGCATCCACCAGCGTCCAGGCCTGGGCCCGGCCGATGAAATGCCCGAGCCAGCGCAGCAGCGAGCCCGTACCCGCGCCGAGGTCGAGGATACGCGGCCGCGGCGGCAGCGCGCCGGCCAGGATCGCGGCAAGCCCAGCGTCGCGCGCCTTCGCGTCGAAGGGCTCGCGCAGGTCCAGCCAGTCGCCGTCGAAGCTCTCCGCCATCAGGCTTTCTCCAGCTCGTCCGCGAAGGCCTCCGCGCGGTCCTCCCAGCGCGGCAGGCGCTGGCCGGCGGCCCAGGCGGCGTCGGCCATCGCGGCGCGGAGGTCGCGGTCGAAGATCAGCCGCCGCATGCCCTTGCCGAGCGAGATGTGATCGCCGGGCGGGGAGACGACGGCAGCGTCGGTGGGCGCGAGATCGGCCAGCGCCCCGCCCGCGGTGACCGCAACCGGCAGGCCGCGCGCGAGGGCTTCGGCGACCGCCATGCCATAGCCTTCCCAGTGGGAGGCGAGCGCGAAGGCATCCGCGCCGCGCCACAGCGCCTCGAGCGCGGGACCGTCCACCTCGCCGGCGAAGGTCACGCGCTGGGTGATGCCGAGTTCCTCGGCGAGCGCCTGCAGCCCATGCGCATGCGCCGCATCGCGCGCCCCGCCCGCGATGGCGAGCGTCCAGTCGAGGTCGAAGAGAGAGGCCAGCGCGCGCAGCAGCACGTCATGCCCCTTGCGCGGGATCAGCGAACCCAGCGCCAGGATCGCGCAGCCCGTCGCGTTGCCGGCGCTGCGCTGCGCGGGGTCGGTGCCGGGCTCGACCACGCCGATGCGCGCGGGATCGGCACCGAAATCGCCGGGCAGGCGGCGCGCGGTCGGGTGGCTGGTGGCGATCAGGCGGTCGAGGCGGGGGAAGAGCGCAGCTTCGATGGCGCGCAGCTCCTCCCGCACCGGACCCGGGTTGCCGTGCTCATTCGCGGTCGGGTGGTGGATGAGGCCGACGGCGCGGCGCGCGGCGAGCTCCTCCGCGAAGGGCGCGAAGGCGGGCAGGCCGAGCCCGTCCACCACGATGCGCGTGCCCTGCGGCACGGCATCGAGGGCGGCGCGCGCCGCTGCGGTCGCGGCGGCATCCGGCAGCGGGTGGCGGCCGGCGAGTTCCACCACCTGCACTGCGTGGCCCTTGGCACGCAGCCCGGCGACAAGACGGCGGTCATAGATATAGCCGCCGGAGATGGTCTCGAACGGCCCGGGGACGAGCAGCGCGATATCCATCGTTGTCAGACCGGCCCCTCGAAGGCGGCCCAGGCGATGTGGCTTTCGCGCAGCAGCACCTTGATGCCCGTCACCGCCTTGCCGCCATCGCCGAGCCGCCCGTCGCGGCAGGCGGCGGCCAGTTCCTGCTGGATGTGCAGGCAGAGATATTCGGTCGTCGTGTTCTTGCCCGCGAAGACCGCCTCGCTGTCGAGGTTGCGGTAGTCGATAGGGGCGAGCACGGCGCGCAGCACGTCCTTGGCCAGCCCGATGTCGATCAGCAGGTGCAGGTCGTCGAGCTTCGGGGCGCGGAACTCGGCTTCGACGATGAAGGTCGCGCCGTGCAGCCGCTGGGCGGGGCCGAAGGCCTCACCGCGGAAGCTGTGCGCGATCATGATGTGGTCCACGACGGTCAGGCTGAACATCGGCGGCACTCGCTTTCCTATATATACGTCACGACAGGGCAGAGGGGCTGCGGCGCGCCGGCGGGCGGGGACAGCGCCGCGCCGATCCGCGCCGGCAGCTCTGCGAAGGGGATATCGGGGCCGAGCAGCGCATCCAGCCGCGCATCCGCCAGGAGATCGAGCGCGAGCGCGAGCCGCTCGCCATGGGTGCGGCGGCCGCGCATGGCGGGCGAGACCGCGCCCACCTGGGTCGAGATCAGCTGCAGGCGCTTGGCATGGAAAGCCTCGCCGAGCGGCAGATCGCAGGCCTTGTCGCCGAACCAGGACGCCTCGACCACGCGGCCTTCGAAGCCGCAGCGGCTGAGCGCGAGCTTCAGCCCCTCGGGGCTCGCGGAGGCGTGGATCACGAGGTCGCGATCGCCGGGCGCCTGTTCGGGCGTGCAGAAGCGCGCGCCGAGCGCCTCCACGATGCCGCGGCGGGAGGTATCGAGGTCGCAGACCGCGAGGTCGAGGCCGGGGAGGCGCGCGAGCAGAAAGGCGGTGAGCAGGCCGACGACGCCGGCACCCACCACCAGCCCGCGTTCGCCGACCAGCGGGCGCGCATCCCACAGCACGTTGACCGCGGTTTCCATATTCGCCGCCAGCACCGCGCGCCGGTCTGGCACGACATCGGGGATGGGGATGCACATCGCGGCTGGGGCGAGGAAGGCGTCGTGGTGCGGATGCAGGCAGAAGACGCGGCGGCCTTGCAGTGCGGCCGGCCCGGCCTGGACCACGCCGGCAGCGGCGTAGCCATAGGAGACGGGGAAGGGAAAGTCGCCCTGCTGCAGCGGCGCGCGCATGGCGGGCCATTGGCTTTCGGGCACGCGGCCGGTGAAGACCAGCCGTTCCGTCCCGCGCGAGATGGCGGAGGCGCGCGTGACGACCAACGCCTGATCGGGCGCCGGCGCGGGCAGGTCGTGGGTGCGGATCTCCCCGACGCCGGCGGCGACGGTCCAGAATGCGCGGGCCTTCATGGTTGGTCCATCCGATTCAGACCTTCGGTGCTCGCCGCCTGCGGCGTCTCCGCCCTGCGGTCATCGGATAGGTGCGAAATCCCCGGCTTCGCGCGGTCCAGCACGATGTCGCACAAGATGTCCTCGCCGATCGGATGGACGGTCCAGGCGAAGCGCAACCCGTCGGCGATGCGCGCGGCCTCCGGCAGGGTAAAGGCAGGGATGCCGGAGCCGAGGATCAGCGGCGCGATGGTCACATGCAGCCGGTCGAGGCATCCCGCAGCGAGGAAGGCCGAGACGGTATGGCCGCCGCCCTCGACGAAAATTCTCGTCAGTCCGCGCGCGGCCAAGGCGCGCAGCAGCGCGGGCAGGTCGAGGCCATGCGGTCCGCGCGGGATGCGCAGCACCTCCGCCTGGCCGTGTGACGTGGGCCCGTCGGTTGCCGCGACCAGCAGCGTCGGCGCGGCACCATCGGTGAAGACGCCGCAGCTGGTGGGCAGGCGGCGATCGGGGTCGAGGATCACGCGGACTGGATGCGGGCCCTCGACCTCGCGCGTCGTCAGGCGGGGATTGTCGTGCCGCACCGTGCCGGCGCCGACGAGGACGACGTCGCACAGCGCGCGCAGGCGGTGGGTGTGCAGGATGTCGCCGCGCCCGCCGATCCATTGGCTGGCGCCGCTACGTGTGGCGATGCGCCCATCCAGCGTCTGCGCCAGCCGACCGATCACGATGCAGCCATCGGCCGCGCGCGGCGGTGCCAGTACCGGGCCGAACAGCGTGCCAAGCGGCGAGGGTGGCACAGCGCCGCCTTCCCGCGCGGCGAGCAGGGCCGGCCAGTCCGGATCGGGCGAGGGGGCTTGCGCCATGGTGTCCGGCCTATGCCCGACCGCCGCGCCCTTCGCAATCTGAAGGGCGGTGGGGCCGGTGAGTCGACCGGGTGCGTCCAGGGCGTTCTAGACCGCGAAGCCCTGCACCAGGCTGCCCGCCACCAGCCGCCAGCCATCCACCAGCACGAAGAAGGCCAGCTTGAAGGGCAAGGCCACCACCGTCGGCGGCAGCATCATCATGCCCAACGACATCAGCACGCTGGCCGCCACCAGGTCGATCACCAGGAAGGGCAGGAAGATCAGGAAGCCGATCTCGAAGGCGCGGCGCAACTCGCCCACCAGGAAGGCCGGCATCAGCGCGCGCCAGGGTGCGTCCTCGGCCGAGGCCTGCGGCAGGCGGGCGAGGTCGAGGAACAGCGCCAAATCCGCATCGCGCACCTGGGCGGCCATGAAGCGGCGGAAGGGTTCGGCGGCGGCGACCAGCCCGTCCACCTCCGACAGCCGGCCTTCGGACATCGGGCGGATGCCGAGCTCCCAGCTGGCCTGCAGCGCGGGCTCCATCACGAACAGCGTCAGGAACAGCGCCAGCGAGATCAGCACCGGGTTGGGCGGGATGGAGGGCGCGCCGATTGCGGTCCGCAGTAGCGCCAGCACGATGACGATGCGCGCGAAGGCCGTGACCATCACCAGGAGCGCCGGCGCGAGCGAGAGCAGCCCGATGCCGGCAGCGAGTTGGATCAGCCGCGCCGTGCTGCCTGCGCCCCCGGCGCCGCCGAGATCGAGGCTGAGGCTCTGCGCCGCCGCCGCGCCCGGCAGCAGCAGAAGCAGCGCAAACGCTGCCAGCGTGAGCATACGGGTCATGCGCCGTGCTGCCCCGCGGGCAGCCAGCCCAGCACGACATCCTGCGGGCCGCCGGTCAGCAGCAGCAGGGTGCGACCGTCGCAGCTGACCAGAACCAGGCGCCGGCGCCCATCCAAAGCGAGCGCTTCCTCCACCACCAGCCGCCGGCCGGCGCGGCGCGCCAGGCTGGCCGCGCGCAGGCCGCGCAGCGCCAGCACCAGCGCCGCCAGCACGCCGGCCAGGGCGGCCGCGGCGGTCAGCATCGTGGTCCAGCCGATCTCTTGCATGCGCGTCCATCCTGGCGGCGCGGGTGGGGGGAGGTGTGCGTGGCCTCAGGCGGTGTGGAGCCTCGCCGCCAGCGCATCCACATGGTCGCGCAGCGCCTCGAGCGCCGGGCGCAGGCGCCGGGCTTCCTCGGCGTCGAGGGCCATGAGGGCGGCGACGAGTGTGGCGGCTTCCTGCTCCAGCCCGCTGAGGTCGATGCGCCGGCCGCTTGTGACCAGCGCCTGCGCGACAGCGATGGTGCCGTCAAAGCTGGCGATCGCCGCGCCCATCACCTCGGCCGGGTTCGCGGCGCGCGGGAGGTCATCGGGCCGGGGCTGGTCGCTGAGCATGCGCAAGGTCTAGGCGGGAAGTCGTGAAGAGATGGTTAGAGCCCGCTGCGGGGCCGTGCTGGTGCGGCATTCACCCTTTCTTCACCAATGCCCCTGCATGTTTCGCGCATGGACAGCAGCAGGACGGTGGCGATCACGGGCGGCGCGGGCGCGGCGCGGCCGCATGACCCGATGGCGCTGGCCGAGCGCCGGCTGCATTGGCTGGACCGCCGGCACGCCGTTCTGGCGCAGAACGTGGCCAATGCTGACACGCCCGGTTTTCGGCCGCGCGACCTGACGCCCTTCCAGCGCGAGCTGGAAGGCCAGCGACGCCTGGCCCTCGCGCGGACTGAGCCCGGCCATGGCGCGGGCAGCGCGCTGGCGGCGCTCAAAGCGCGGGCGGACCGCCACGCCGCCGAAGTCGCGCCCGACGGCAATGCCGTCTCCCTCGACCGGGAGGCGATGCGCATCGCCGAGACGGACACGGCGCATCAGCTGGCGATGGCGGTGCATCGCAGCTTCATGGGGATGTTCCGCATGACGCTCGGCCGTTGAGGTCGGGCGGGGCGGCGCCAGGAGGATCGGCGATGGATCTCGACCGCGCGCTTCGGATCTCCGCGGCCGGCATGGCCGCGCAATCCACGCGGCTGCGCGTGGTGGCGGAGAACCTCGCGAACCGCGACAGCACGGGCGAATCGCCGGGCGCCGATCCCTATCGCCGCCGCACCGTCACCTTCGCCAATCGCCTCGACCGCGCGATGGGCGTGGAGACGGTCGGCGTCTCCCGCGTCGGTACGGCGCAAGGGGAGTTCCCGACGCGCTACGAACCCTCTCACCCGGCGGCGGATGCGCGGGGCTACGTCAAGACGCCGAATGTGGACAGCCTGGTGGAGGTGATGGACATGCGCGAGGCGCAGCGCAGCTACAGCGCGAACCTTTCGGTGCTGGAGACCACGCGCGCGATGCTGACGCGCGCGATCGAGGCGTTGCGCTGATGCGCACGGGAAAGGCTTGGTGATGTCGGTGATTGGTCCGGCGGCCGCGGCGGCGGCCTATCGCGCGGCGGCTGGCGCTTCGGTTGCAGATGGCGGCGCGGGGGCGGAGGCGGGCGGCTTCGGAGGGCTCGTGCGGCGGGCGATGGAGCAAGGTGCGGAGATCGGGCGGCAGGCGGAAGCGGCCTCCTCGGCCGCGATGCTCGGGCAGGGTGGCGTGACCGAAGCGGTGCTGGCGATCAGCCGGGCGGAGCTGGCCTTGCAGACCGCGGTCACGGTGCGCGACCGCGTCGTCGCTGCGTATCAGGACGTGATGAGAATGCCCATTTAGTTGGCCTCAGGCGCCGGCGTGGATTTGCGTCGGCCTCAGACGCCGGCGCCGCCTCCGGCGGCTTGGCTTTCGCGCCACGCACTGTTGGCACTGGGCCAAGAGGTCGGTCTGGGCGCGGGCCGCGTTCGCGGCCTCGGCGCGCTTCGCGCGCCGCCAGTTCTTGGCGCCGCGGGGCGTAGCGCTGGTCCTTCATATGGGTTGGGGAAGCCAGGATGGCCGAGGATGCGCTGGCGCAGTCGCTGCGGGAAGCGATCTGGGTGTCGCTGCAGGTGATGGGACCGCCGCTGCTCGCGGTGCTGGTCGTCGGGCTTGCCGTGTCGCTGCTCCAGGCGCTGACCCAGGTGCAGGAGGCGACGCTCGCCTTCCTGCCGAAGCTTGCGATCTGCGCCGTGCTCATGCTGGTGCTCGGGCCCTTCAGCGTCGGCGCGATGCGCGCCTGGACCGAGACGCTGTTCGACCGCGCGGTGGCCATCGGCGGCTTGCGATGACAGCCGCCGATGCGGCGCTGATCGCAGCCCTCCCGGGGCTCGCCTTCCAGGCCGTGCTGGTTTTCGCGCGGCTCGGCGCGGCGGTGATGCTGCTGCCTGGCCTCGGCGAGCAGGAGATTCCGGCGAATATCCGCCTCATCCTCGGCCTCGGGCTAATGGCGCTGCTGCTGCCGAGCCTCGCCCCTGATCTGCCGCCCGCGCCCGAACATGCCGCGGAGGCGATGCGGCTGGTCGCGCAGGAAGTGGTGATCGGCCTTTGGCTCGGTGGGCTCGCGCGCATCCTGGCGCTGGCGATGGCGATGGCGGGCCAGGCGATCGCCACCCTGATCGGCCTGCAGGGCGTGCTGGTGAGCGACCCGAGCCTCGGCGCACAGGCCACCGCACTCGGCCGCGCCTTCGCGCTGCTGACGGCGGTGCTGGTGCTGTCGGGCGGGCTCTACGCCATCGCGCTGCGCGCATTGGTGGAGAGCTATGCGCTGATCCCGGCCGGCGCAGCGCTGCCTGCGGGGCTGGCGGCAGAGAGTATCGCGGCGGCGGGCGCGGCCTCGCTCGAACTGGCGCTGCGGCTGGCCGCGCCCTTCGTTATCGCGGCGGTGGTGCTGAACATCGCGCTCGGGCTGCTGGCGCGGCTGGCGCCGCAGGTGCAGACCTTCTTCATCGCCATCCCCGGCCAGATCCTGGCGGGGCTCGCGCTGCTGGCGCTGCTCGCGCCGCCGCTGGTCGCGACCTATGCCGAGGCGCTCAGCGCCGGCTTTGCCACCCTGCCCGGGGCTCGCTGAGCCATGGCGGAGGAAGGTGGCGAGGACGCCGCTGAACGGTCCGAAGCCGCGACGCCACGGCGGATCGAAAAGGCGCGGGAGCAGGGCCAGGTCGCGCTCTCGCGCGAGGTGGCGGGCTTCGCGGCGCTGCTGCTGGCGAGCCTGGCGGCCGCAGTCACGCTGCAGGCGGCGGGGCCGGGGATGCTGGTGGCGATGCGCGCGGTGCTGGAACGCGGCCATGCGCTGGAGATGGCCGATGCCGCGGGCGCGCTCTCTGTGGTGGCGCTTGGGTTGGTGGTGCCGGTTGCGGCGGCCGCCGCACTCGGCGCGGTGCTCGCGACGCTGCTGCAGACGCGCGGGCTGGTCTCGGCGGCGCTGATCGCGCCGAAGCTTGAGAA
>JBIKSZ010000140.1:0-9859 GCA_044348345.1 Roseomonas sp.
CCCGGTGTCCATCAGCCGGCTGGCCAATGTGAGCGAGCCCGGCGCCCCGCGCGGGGCGGCGATTGCGCATCTGTCCCTGCTCTGCCGCCGCTATGGCGTGACGCCGCCCGCGCCGGGGGCGGATTTCGTGCTTGCCGATTTCGGCAGCTTCTCGCTGCGCTACGAGCGTCACACCGAATTCGACGGCTGGACCTTCTTCCGCCAGCCCGCCGCGCCCGCCCTCGACCCCGCCGCCGACCCCTTCGCGGACAGCGCGATCGAGGCGGTGCCGACCGATTGGCTGGCCGATCTGCCGGGCCGGACGCTGGTCGCCTGCCACATCGCGATCCAGCGCACTTCCGGTGAGGATGAGCCGCCGCCCCCCGGCTGCTTCGTGCCCGACAATCTGGCCGGGGCGAGCCTGTCGGCCGGTGCGGCGACCTGCTGGACCGATTTCCGCCTTGGCCCCGATGGCTTCACGCGGCTGCTGCTGCAGGACCACGGCATGACCCCGGCGCTGGCCGGGCGGCTGGCGCAGGCGCTGTGGGAGATCGAGACCTACCGGATGCTCGCCCTGCTGGCGCTGCCGGCCGCGCGCGCCGTCTCGGCCGAGCTTGGCCGCGCATCGGAGCAGCTGGCGGCGATCGCCGGCACCCTGCCGGGCCTGTCTGAGCTCGATGAGGAGCGCAAGGCGCTGGAGGAGCTGACCGGGCTCGCCACCTCCATCGAGCAGCAGGCGGCGATGACGGCCGACCGGTTCTCCGCCGCGCGGGCCTATCACGCGCTGGTCGGGCGGCGGCTGCAGGTGCTGCGGGAACAGCGGCTGCACGGGCTGCCGACGCTGTCGGAATATCTGGAACGGCGGCTCGACCCGGCGATGGCGACGGTGGATGCGGCGGCCACCCGCATCGCGACGCTCTCCACCCGTTGCGCCCGCGCGGTGGAGCTGCTCCGCGCCCGCGTCGCGGTGGCGCAGGAAGCGCAGACGCAGAAGCTGCTGGCGGCCATGGCCGATACCGGCCGCGCCCAGCTGCGCCTGCAGGAGACGGTGGAGGGCCTCTCGGTCGCGGCGATCAGCTATTACGTGCTGTCGCTGCTGGGCTACGCCCTGAAACCCTTTGAATTCGGCGGCTGGCTGAAGGGCGAGATGATCGTGGCCGTGCTGGTGCCGATCATCGCCGCCCTGGTCTGGACGCGGATGCGTCGCCGGCGGATCAGGCCCTCGCTGCTTTAACGGCTGTTAAAGGCGCCCGTTAAAGCGCCAGCGTCAGGTACCGCACCCGCTTGCCGTTGCGCGGATCGGTCGCGACGCCGGCCTCGCGAAAACCGAAGCGTTCGTGGAAGACCATGCTGGCGGGGTTGGGCGGGTCGAGGTTGACTTCGCAGGCCAGCACCGGCAGCCCCGCCGCACGCGCCCGCTCGACAAGGTCGGCATAAAGTCCGCGTGCGATACCTTGGCCGCGGCTTGCGGCGTCCACGACCACCCGATCCACATAGGCGAAGGCCGGCAGGCGTGCCTGGAACCAGCCATGATTCGGGCCCTGCCGGGGTGTTGCGTGGCTCAGGCCGATGACGAAGCCGGCAGGCCGGCCATCCGGCGCGTCCACCATGCGGGCTGCGCAGGCGACACCGACCAGGGCCGCGAAATCGGCCGGGGCCAGGGCATTCACCTCCGCCGCATGGGCGTCGTTCAGTGCGTTCAGCGCGGCGAGATCCGCCGCGCCGATGTCGCGCACCATCACGCCTTGCCGGCCACCACGACCATCGCCGGCTTCAGCAGGCGCCCGTTCAGCGTCCAGGCCGGCGTCCAGGCCTGGATGACCGTGCCGGGCTCCACGCCTTCGGGCGCGGGCTGCTCCGACATCGCCTGGTGCAGCTCGGGGTCGAAGGGCTTGCCGGTGGCGTCCTGCTTCTGCACGCCGTGGCGCTCCAGCATCGTGGCGAAGCCGCGTTCCACGCCGGCGAAGCCGTTGCGGAGCTTGGCGAGCAGCTCGGGCTCGTCCTCGGCGGCCGGCGGCAGGCTGTCGAGCCCGCGGCGCAGGTTCTCGGCCGTTTCCACCACGTCACGGGCGAATTTCTGCACGGCGTAGAGGCGAGCTTCCTCAGCCTCGCGCCGGGCGCGGGTGCGCAGGTTCTGCATCTCCGCTTCCGCACGCAGCCACTTCTCGCGCAGCTGCGCGACCTCAGCTTCGAGCGTGGCGAGGCGATCGGGCTCCTCCGGCGTCGCGGCGTCCGGCGCCGTAGCCTCGGGCGCGGGCGCCTCGACGGACGGGGCGGCGTCGGGCGCGGCGTTGGTCTCCGCGGCCTTGTCGGTCGGGTTCTCGGTTTTCTCGCTCATCATCGTCGCAGGGATGGGGATGGGGGCCGCGGCGGTTGCGGCGCAGGCCCTCCACCTAGGGGCAGCGCGGGCGCGAGACAACCCGGGCGCCGCCCGCACACTTCCGGCGGCGGGGCTTCGCTGCTACCCCGGCTCAATGCTGCGCAGTGTCGCAACCGTCGGCGCCTGGACCATGGCCAGCCGGATCCTGGGCTTCGCGCGCGACATGCTGATCGCGGCGAAGCTCGGGGCCGGGCCGGTCTCGGACGCCTTCTTCGTCGCGCTGCGCCTGCCCAACCTGTTCCGCCAGCTCTTCGGCGAGGGCGCCTTCAACGCCGCCTTCGTGCCCGCCTTCGCCGGCACCTATGCCGCCGAGGGGCCGGCAGCGGCGCGCGCCCTGGCCAATGCGCTGGCGGGGCTGATGACGCTGGTGCTGTCGGGGCTGGTGATCCTCGGCATCGTCTTCATGCCGCAGGTGCTGTTCGTGCTGGCGCCGGGCTTCGTCGGCGAGGCGCTGCGCTTCCCGCTGGCGGTCGAGCTGACGCGGATCACCTTTCCGTATCTGCTGTTCATCTGCCTGGCCGCGCTGGTCTCGGGTGTGCTGAACGGGATGGATCGCTTCGCGGCCGCCGCCGCGGCGCCGGTGCTGTTCAACATCGTCACCATGGCCGCGCTGCTCGGGCTCACGCCCTTCGTCGCGACACCGGCGCATGCGTTGGCCTGGGGCGTCGTTGCCTCTGGCGTGTTGCAGTTGGCGATGCTGCTGGTCGCGGCGCGGGTGGCGGGAATGGCGATCAACCCGCTGTCGCGCCCGCGCATGACGCCCGAGGTGAAGGCGGTGCTGCGCCGGATGGGGCCAGGGGTGATCGGGGCCGGGGTCACGCAGGTGAACCTGGCGATCGGGATCATCATCGCCTCTCTGCTGCCGGCCGGCGCGGTGAGCCACCTGTACTACGCCGACCGGATCTCGCAGCTGCCGCTTGGCGTGATCGGCGCGGCGGTCGGCACGGCGCTGCTGCCGCTGCTGGCGCGGCAGCTGCGGATGGGACAGCGGCTTGCCGCGCATCGCAGCCAGAACCGTGCGATCGAACTCACGCTCGCCTTCGCCCTGCCGGCGGCCTTTGCCATGGCCGTTGTGGCGGGGCCGATCATCCAGGCCTTGTTCGAGCGCGGCGCCTTCGGGCCGGAGGCGAGTGCTGCGACCGCCGCGGCGCTGATCGCCTATGCCGCGGGGCTGCCGGCCTTCGTGTTGGTGAAGGCGCTGACGCCCGGCTTCTTCGCGCGCGGTGACACGGCGACGCCCGTGAAGATCGGGCTGGTCGTGGTGGCGCTGAACCTGGCGCTGAACCTGCTGCTGACGCCGGTGATCGGCCATGTCGGCATTGCGCTGGCGACGTCGGTCGCGTCCTGGGTGAATGTCGCAGCGCTGGGCTGGCTGCTGATGCGCCGGCGCCGACTGGTGCTGGACCGGCGCTTGCGCGCGCGGGTCCCGCGCTTGCTGGCGGCGGCGCTGGTGATGTGCGCGGTGCTGGCCGTGCTTCAGGCGGCGATCTTCCCGCTGGCGGGCAGCATCGCGCGATTGGGCGGCTTGGCCGTGCTGGTGGGAGCAGGGCTCGCCGCCTATTTCGGCGCTGCCCATCTCCTCGGCGGGCTGAACCTGCGCGAGGCGCGGGAGATGCTGCGGCGGAAGCGGCGGTGAGGGTGTCACCGGAGAGGGCTCTGCCCTCCCCGGACCCCACCCGCCAGGAGGCTTAGCCTCCTGGACCTCGATCAGTTTCGGGTTGGAGAGGGAGGGGGCGTCACCGGCGCACCCGTGATGAAGGGCGCGCGCTGCCCCCTCCCTCTCCAACCCAGACTCATGGGTTCCAAGGGGCCACTGCCCCTTGGCGGGGTGGGTTCGGGAGGGGCAGCGCCCCTCCCGTCACCCCATCACCTCCAGCCCCCGCAGCCCCGCCTCCAGCACCGTGCGCAGATCGCGCGGCGCGAGCGCGACGCAGCCTTCCGTTGGGCGGAAATCCTCGCGTGCGAGATGGAGGAAGATCGCGCTGCCGCGGCCGCGCTCGACGGGTTCGTCGTTCCAGCCCAGCACGCCGATCACGTCATACACCGCATCGTCGCGCCAGAGCGTTTCGTGGGAGGCGTCGAAGGGTAGGCGGACGGGGCGGTTGTAGGCGCGGTGCGCGGGATCGTCGCACCAGCCATCCTCCTGCGCGATGGGCTCCACCGGCACGGCGCAGCGCGGGGCGGGGCCGCGATCGGCGCGGAACAATACGCGGCGCAGCGCCATGCGCGCGATGGGTGTCGCGCCATCGCCCTCGCGCTTCTCTGTCGCCGGCTTCACGCCGCCCTTGCCCAGCGCGCAGCGCAGCGTCTGGCCGCGGAAGACGAAGCGGCCATCGGGGAAGACCAGGGCGAAGTCGGGATCGGGTGCGCTCATGCCGCGCCTTATCGCGTGCACCCCTTCAGGGCCGCAAGGCGGCCCCGCGCCGCGACCAACGGACGCGCCGCGCGCATCACGTCTGCGGCGCGGAAGCCAAGCGTGCGCCCGGCGTCTGAGGGCACAAAAACATCTGCTCGCCTTTAGGCGAGCAGATGTCCGAAGCGGCGGGCCTTGGTGGCCAGGTATTCGTCGTTCACGCCATTGGCGGCGAATTGGTGCGCCTCGCGTCCCTCGATCTCGATGCCGCAGGCGCCGAGGCCGGCGATCTTGTCGGGGTTGTTGGTCAGCAGCCGCACGCGGCCGATGCCGACGGCGTGCAGCATCTCCGCCGCGACCCAGAAATTGCGCTCATCCGCGCCATAGCCAAGCGCACGGTTGGCATCGAGCGTGTCGAGCCCCTGGTCCTGCAGCGTGTAGGCGCGGAGCTTATTCACCAGCCCGATGCCGCGCCCTTCCTGCGCGAGGTATAGCAGCACGCCGCCGGCTGGATCCTCTGCCATGCGCTTGATCGCGCCGCGCAGCTGAGGGCCGCAGTCGCAGCGGAGCGACCCCAGCAGGTCGCCGGTGAAGCATTCGGAATGGATGCGCGCGAGCGGCACCTGGCCCGCTGCAAGCGCGGTCTCCGGCGTGCCGACCAGGATCGCCAGGTGCTCGATGCCGCCATCGGCGGCGCGGAAGGCGACGATGCGCGCTTCCGGCGCATCCTCGAGTGGCACGCGGGCTTCGGCCACGCGGGTGAGGGTCGTCGCGGCGGTGTCGGGATAGGCCAGCACCTGCTCCGCCGTGACCGCGAGCAGGTCGAGCCGCCCCGCGGCCGGCTCGGTGGCCGGGGCGGCGACCAGGGCGGGCAGCAGGCGGGCGAGCTTGGCCAGCGCGATCGCCGCCGGCGCGAGGGCGGGCGCGGCCATGCGCTCCGGCTCAGCCGGCAGCAGCCGCTCGGCGGTGGGATCGGCGAGGCTCTTCAGCGCGGCGGGATCGAGCAGCGCGGCCGGCAGGCGCAGCGCGACTGCGGCGAGCTCCGCTGCGTTGCCACTGGGTGCGGCCTGCGGCACCGGGCGCTGCAGCACGGCCGCCGCACGCACCGGCGCGAGCAGGAGCGCGAGCGGGCCATGCGCGGCACCTGCCATCTCCGCCAGTGCGCGGGCGGAGACAGTCTCGGCGGCGGCGACGATCAGCGCGCCTTCGGCGCCCCGCAGCAGCACAGGCGTGCCGCGGCGCAGCTCCGCAGCGGCGCGGTGCACCGCGCGGAGTGCCCGAACGGGCCCGTCCGGGGCCGTGTCGGGGGCGTGATCGCGAAGCTGTGACACGAGCTGTCCGGTCCCTTTCGTCATCGCCGTCCCGCGCTGGCTCCCCTATAGGCCCGCCGCAATGTGGCGTGCCGGTGGCGTTTTGCAGGGGCGGCCGCGCCCAAAAACATTCCGATGGTCAAGCGTTGGTGATCGTGCTGGAGGCTTTGCGAGGCTTGCTCCCGCCGTGAGCCGTGATGCAGTGTCGGCCCCGTCGGCAGCCTGCTGCGCTGCACTGGACCGCGGGGACATCCCCCCGGTCCGGGCCGTGCCGGAGGCAGGCTGCGCCGATCACAAATGTCACGACGGCGGTATCACGCCGTCCAATGGAACGGGAGTCAACATGGCGGGACCTCGGCCAATCCTTGTCGTGGACGATGACGATGCCCTGCGCGAGACGCTGAGCGAGCAGCTGGCGCATGATGGGGAGTTCGCCCCCGTCCAGGCCGCCACCGCCGCGGAGGCGCTGGCGCGGCTGGCGGCGGAGGATGCGCGTTTCGATGCTGTGATCCTCGATATCGGGCTGCCCGATGGCGATGGGCGCGAGCTCTGCGCCCGGTTGCGCAAGCAGGGGATGCGCATGCCGATCCTGATGCTGACCGGCGCCGACCAGGAGCAGGACGTGGTCCGCGGCCTGGATAGCGGAGCGAACGACTATGTGGCGAAGCCCTTCCGGGTGAGCGAGCTGACGGCGCGGCTGCGCGCGCAGCTGCGCGTCTTCGACAATTCCGAAGACGCAGTCTTCACCGTCGGGCCCTACACATTCCGCCCGAGTGCCAAGCTGCTGCTCGAGGTCGCGCGGAACCGCAAGATCCGCCTGACCGAGAAGGAGGGGGCGATCCTGAAGTATCTCTACCGCGCCGGCGGTCGGCCGGTCGCGCGGCAGATCCTGCTGAACGAGGTGTGGGGCTACAACAGTGCGGTGACGACGCACACGCTGGAGACGCACATCTACCGCCTGCGCCAGAAGATCGAGCCCGACCCGTCCCAGGCGCGGCTGCTGCTGACCGAGGGTGGCGGCTATCGCCTGGACCCCCACGCCTGCCGGGCGACCCAGCAGGCCGCATGACGCGCCAACCCCTCCCCCGCCATGGCGGGGGAGGGTGAGCGGCATCACTCGAACCGGCAGGCCTCGTCGAAGCTGAGGCGCGGGCTGCGCGGGAACAGGCCCTGCACGTCGCCATAGCCAAGATTGACCAGGAAGTTCGACTTCCAGCTCGTACCGGCCAGGAACAGCTCGTCCACCTTCGCATTGTCGAAGCCGCTCATCGCGCCGACGTCGAGCCCGACGGAGCGCGCGGCCAGCATCAGGTAGGCGCCCTGCAGCGTGCCGTTGCGGAAGGCGCTGGCCTCGGCGAAGGCCGGGTTGCCGGCGAACCACGACCGCGCATCGGCATGCGGGAACAGGAAGGGCAGTTTCTCGTAGAATTCGACGTCATGGGCGACGATGACGGTGACCGGCGCGGTCATCGTCTTCTCGATGTTGCCGGCGCTGAGCGCCTGCTTGAGCTTCGCCTTGCCTTCGGAGGTGCGGACGAAGATGAAGCGGGCCGGCGAAGAATTGGCCGAGGTCGGCGCCCATTTCAGGAGGTTGTAGACCTCCTCGAGCTTGGCGTCCGGCACGGGCCGGTCCTGCCACTTGTTCTGGGTCCGCGCCTCCCGCCAGAGCTGGTCGAGCGCGCGGTCATCGAGATTGGTGGGGTCGGAGAGCATGGTCGGTCTCGCAAGGTTTCAGTGCTGCGCCCGATATGGGGCGCCGCGGCGATCCGCCAGAGCGGCCAGGGCGGATGATGGCGATCACCGAGGTGAATGCCGCCGCCCGCGCTGGACCGGCGGTTGCTACGCCTCGACCTGCTCCACCCGCGCCACCTCGGGCACGTAGTGGCGCAGCATCGTCTCGACGCCATGCTTCAGCGTCGCGCGGGAGGAGGGGCAGCCACTGCACGCGCCCTGCATGCGCAGCCGCACCACCCCTTCCCGGAAACCGCGGAAGACGATGTCGCCGCCATCGCCGGCCACCGCCGGGCGCACGCGCGTGTCCAGCAACTCCTTGATCTGGGCGACGATCTCACCGTCCTCGGGGGCGAAATCCTCCTCCTCGGCCGCGTCCTCGGCGCCCTCCAGCACCGGCAGGCCGGTGAGGTAGTGCTCCATGATCGCGCCCAGCACCCGCGGCTTCAGCTGCTGCCAATCGGCATCCTCGGCCTTGGTGACGGTGATGAAGTCATTGCCGAGGAAGACGCGCGCCACCTCGCCCACGGCAAACACGCGCGCGGCCAGCGGGCTGCGCCCCTTGGCCTCGGGGGCGGCGGTGAAATCGGCGGTGCCACGGCCACCCATCACCTCCCGGCCGGGGAGGAATTTGAGCGTCGCGGGGTTCGGGGTGCCTTCCGTCTCGATGAACATCTTCTTCTGTATCCGCAGGGAGCTTCGAATGAAGACCCATCTGGTCCGGATTCACAAGACATGCAACGCCCGACGGCCGCGCCGGCCTGGGGGGAACCGGTCCCCGGCGGCCCCGCTCAGGTCACCCGGTCGAGCTCGCTGTCGCTCAGGTCGCCGGGCACGATCGTCATCGGCACGGTGAGCTTCGCCGCATAGCGCCCCGTCAGCGCCGCGATCAGCGGCCCCGGCCCCGACCCGCCCGAGGCCGCCGCCAGCACCAGGATCGAAATGCGCGGATCCTCCTGCAGTAGGGCCAGCAGCTCGTCGCGCGGATGCCCCTCCCGGATCAGCAGGATGGGCAGGCCGCCGGTCAGGTCGGTCACCTCGGAGGCCAGCGCGGAGAGCAGCCTCTCCGCCTCCTGCCGGCGCTCCTCGGCCAGCATGGCGCCAACACCGGCCCATTCGACCTGGCCGGCCGGCTCGATCACCCGCAGCAAGGCCACGCGCCCGCCCGATTTGCGCACGCGGAGGCACGCATAGCGCAGCGCCACGCGCCGCTCCGCGCTGTCATCCACCACGACCAGGAAGACACGGTCCCGCCGCGCCTGCGCCGCTGCTGCCGTCTCGCCCATCGGACCCTCCGCCCTCAATTCCTGCGGAACAGCACGCTGCCCAGCCAGCCGGCGAAGGCAGCCAGCAGGATACAGACAACGCCATACAGCACCGGTAGGCCGCGTGCGACATCGGCGATCTGCGCCGCCGTGCCCACGCGCACGACATCGAGAGACAATTCCTGCCGCGCCACCACCCGCCCGGACCGGACCAGCAAAACCTGGACGCGATACTCGCCCGTCGCGACGGTCGACGGCACCGGCAGCCTTGCATGGAACAGGCGCCCCCCCGCGACCTCCATCGGCACGGCCTCCACCCAGGTCCCGTCCGCGCGCTTCAGATCCTGCAGCGCATCACGGAACCGTGGCGCGCGGGCGCCGAGCTGGGGCAGGGTGATCAGGTCCATCCCAAGCCGCAGCTCCCGCCGCTCGACCTCGGCCAGCATCTCCGCCGGCGGCCGCGTTGCCGCCATCGCCCAGTAGGACGGCACGCCGTTGAACCGCGCCGAGGGCCCGTTGATCCAAAAGCCGAGCACCTCGACCTTCTGACGCACCACCATCGAGGCCGCGGGACCCGTCGCCAACACCACCACCTCGTCGGCGCCGGCATGGATCAGGCGCTCCGTCGCGCCAAAGACCAGAATCTCACTGCCGGCAAAAGCGGTCGTCACCTCGATCCGCCGCGTGGACAACTCCACGGCCAGCGACGGCGGCGCCACCTGCTGCGCCCCGGCCGGCCCCGCCATGAGCCCGAGCGCGAGGAGGGCGGCGCGGAGTGGGGGGGGGGGGGGGGGGGGGGGGGGGGGGGGGGGGGGGGGGGGCGGGGGGGGGGGGGGGGGGC
>JBIKSZ010000141.1:0-9847 GCA_044348345.1 Roseomonas sp.
GCCGACGATGGCGATGTCGTAGGTCATATTGGCGCGGGCTTCGGCACGGGGATGTCGGCGTAGTCGAAGTCGCCGAGCAGCGCCTCCATCGGCACCGGGCGCAGCGGCAGGCGGCCAGTGGCGAAGCCCGCGCGCTCCCGCCCGCCGACATGCGCCGCCACCAGCTCCGCCGCAGCCTCGCCGCAGACGCGGCCCTGGCAGGGGCCCATGCCGCAGCGGGTGAACTGCTTCAGCTGGTTCATCTCCGCAGCACCATCCGCCAGCGCGCCTTCGATCTCGCCCCGCGTCACGCCCTCGCAGCGGCAGATGACAGTCTCGGCGGGGATGGCAGCGACCAGCTCCGGCCGCAGCGCCATCAGGCGCGCCATTGCCGCACCCCCGCGCGCCGCACGGCGGAACCCGCCTGCCGGCGCCTTGCGCGCCCGCGCATGTTCCGGCGCGCTGATCCGTCCGATGTCACAGAGCGCCGCCAGCGCCGCGAGCCGCCCCGCCGCCGGTGCCGCCGCCGCGCCGCGCACGCCGCCACCATCGCCTGCGACATAGAGGCGCGGGATGGAGGTGCGGCGGTCCGCATCGAGCACCGGCACCCAGCCGCCATCCTCGGGTGCGTAGCGGTGCTCCGCGCGGAAGCAGCGCGTTGCCTCCGTCGCCGGCACCAGCCCGTGGCCGATGCAGAGCGCGTCGCAGTCGAATTCCTCGGCCTCGTTGGAGCCAAGCGCCGCGACGCGCACCCGCTCGAGCGTCGCCCCGCCCTCGGCCGCAACGACGCGATGGCCGGGCAGCACGCGGACGGCGGCGAGCTTGAGGAAGGCGCGCCAGGCCGCGCCGCGCGCCAGCAAGTCGGGCCGCCAGGCGAGCGCGGGCAGGGTGCGGGTCCATTCGCTGGTGGTGGCCAAGTCTACCACCGCCGGCACCTCCGCCCCCGCGCGCAGCAGCTTCGCCGCGACGGCGTAGAGCAGCGGGCCGGCGCCCGCGACCACCACGCGCCGGCCCGGCAGGATGCCCTGCGCCTTCAGTAGGATCGTCGCGGCCGCCAGCCCGACCACGCCCGGTAGCGTCCAGCCGGGAAAGGGAATGATCCGCTCATGCGTGCCGGGGCAGAGCACCAGCGCGCGCGCTTCCAGTGTCAGCGGCGCGCCGGATGGCGGCAGCGCATCCAGCCGGAAGGGCAAGCGGGCCTCGCCCTCCGGCACCAACGGGCCGCCGCCGAGGCCCCAGACGCGATGCCCGGTCAGCACCTCCACGCCCGAAGCCGCAAGTGCGGCCCGCAGCGCATCGCCGGCGCGGCGATCGGCATCTGGCTTCGTCCGAAAGCCCGCGGGCGGCGCGCGATAGACCTGCCCGCCCGGCGCCGGGCTTTCCTCGATCAGCACCGTGCGGGCGCCGCGCTGCGCGGCTTCCGTCGCGGCCGCCATGCCTGCGGGGCCGGCGCCCAGTACCGCGATGTCATAAATCGCGTTCATGCCGGCCGCGCCTTCAGCCCCGCGCGCACCGGCACCAGGCAGGCCTGCGCCAGCCGCCCATCCACGCGTACCAGACATTGCTGGCATACGCCCATCATGCAGAGGGCCGCGCGCGCCGATCCCGGGCCTTCGCCCAGGCGTCGCACGCCAGCGGCCAGCAGCGCCGCGGCCAGGCTTTCGCCCTCGGGCGCGCGCAGCGTCCGGCCTTCCCAGGCGAAGTCCACTTCGGCGGGGCGGGTTACGCCCTCCATGCGCAGCGAGCGAGTCACGCGCGAAAGAATAGCCGCAGCGGCTTGACGCATCCACCCAGGCGCCGGGACACTCCCACCCGATGAGCTTCTTGACCCTTGATGGCCTCACGGCCAGCCATGATGGGCGCCACGACGTGCTGCGCGAGGTCTCGCTCAGCGTCGGCAAGGGCGAGGTGGTTGGGCTGATCGGTCCTTCGGGCTCGGGCAAGTCGTCGCTGCTGCGGGCGCTGGTCGGGCTCCTGCGGCCGCGCGCGGGCCGGGTGACCGTGGCTGGGCAGGCAGTGGACTACGCCTCCCGCGCGTCGCTCCGCGCGGCGCGGGAGCACTTCGCCATCGTCTTCCAGCAGTACAACCTGTTCCAGAACATGACGGCGCTGCGCAACGTGGCCATCGCGCCGACGCTGGTGAAGAAGCGCGACGCCGCGGCGGTGGATGCCGAGGCGCGCCGGTTGCTGGAGCGTGTCGGGCTCGGCCACAAATTCGATGCTTATCCGGACGAGCTATCCGGCGGGCAGCAGCAGCGCGTGGCGATTGCGCGCGCGCTGGCGCTGAAGCCCGACATCCTGCTGCTCGATGAGGTGACCAGCGCGCTCGACCCAGAGCTGGTGACGGAAGTGCTCGACACCATCCGTACGCTGCGCGACGAGGGGATGACGATGCTGGTCGTCAGCCACGAGATGGCTTTCATCCGCGAAGTGGCGAGCACCGTCGTGTTCATGGACCAGGGCCGCATCGTGGAAGCCGGCCCCCCGGCCCGTATCTTCGACGCGCCCGAAAGCGCGCGCCTGCGCGACTTCACCGCCAAGATTTTGCGCCATTGAGCAGGAGAGAGCCGATGACCTGGTCTCCACCCGGATCGCATCTGCTGCGCGGCGCGATCGATTGCCACGTGCATTGCGCGCCGCACCTCAATCATCGCTCCGTCAATGTCTTCGAGGCGGTGCGCCAGGCCGCGGCGGCGGGGATGCGCGGCATCGGCATCATGTGCAACTTCCAGAATACCTCCGGCTTCGCCGCGTTGGCGAACCAGGAGCTCGGCCATCTTGGCGTGCATGCCTTTGGCGGCGTGATCATGCAGCCGACCGCCGGCGGCATCACGCTCGAGGTCGCCAAGGCCGCCATCGGCTATGGCTACGGGCCGGGCACGGGCGCCCGCTTCGTCAGCCTGCCCACCCACCACACCCGCATGGTCGCCGAGCGTGAGGGCCGCAGCCCCGCCTTTCTGGAGACCACCTTCTGGGTGCCGCCGAACGGGAAGATCCCCGATCCCGTCCCCGCCATCATGGATCTCTGCGCCGAGCGTGACGTTGTCTTCGACTGCGGCCATGTCGCGGGGCGGGAGGCGGTGGCCCTGGCGGAGGAGGCGAAGCGGCGCGGTGTGGCGCGCATCCGCACCCATGCCAGCCGCTACGCGGTGGAGGAGATCGCGGCCCTCACCGCGCTCGGCGCCTATGCCGAGTTCAGCTTCTTCATCCTGACCCATGCCACGCAGGTCGGCCTGACCCATGTGGATGACGAAAAGCACCGCATCGCTGCCAATGCCACGATCCAGGATTTCACGCCGCGCATCCGCGCCGCCGGTGCGCGAGCGATCCTGTCCACGGATTCCGGCGTCTTCCTGCTGCCGCCGCCGGTCGAAGCATTCCGTGAATTCCTTCTGCTGATCGAGAGTGAAGGTTTCTCCGAACCCGAGATTCGCCGCATGATTGCAACCAATCCTGCGGCCTTGTTCGGCCTATCCGACTGATTCCCTAACGGGCCGTTCAACGGTCCGTGATGCACGGATGCGTGTGTGGATGACTCGACCCACGCCGCGCGGCTTTGGTTAGATTGGGGGCCTTCCTATCGCGCGGAAGGCGAACCCCCCATGCATACCCCCCCCGCGACCAGCAGCGCTGCCTTCGAGACAGCCCCGCGACTGGCGTTTGCCGCCGACATCGCGGTCGGCCTGGCCTGCCTGTCGGCACTGGCGATGCTGGCCACCATCGTACTGCTCCGCCGGGATCTGTTCGATGCCTGGACGGGATGGCTCCTCGGCGGTTTCATCCTCAGCGCGGGCGCCGCCCATTTCGCTGGCACCGAAGCCGCGGCTGCATCCGTCTCCACGGAGCTTCCGAGGCTGACGCTGGCGCTGCTCGCACTCGGTGCGGCGGCTGCACTGTGGTCGCGCATCCCGCGGCTGCTTGCGCGCGGCAATCCTCCGGTCCTGGCGCGTGAGCTTCAGAAACGAAGCGCCGCGGAGTTGCGCGCGCGGGAGGCTGAAGCGCGGGCCGTTCAGTTCCTGTCCCATGTACCAGAGCCGCTCTTCGTGCTGCGCATCGCCGCGGATGGCGCGGTGCAGGTTGAGGCCGTGAACGCGGCCTTCGAGCGCGTCTTCGGCGCGCGGTCCGCGGTTAGAGCCGCAGCGGCGCAACTGCTGCCGCCCGCGCTGGCCGCCCATGTCGCGCGGCGTTGGCGCGAGGTCGTGGTGACCGGTACGCCTGAGGACTGCGAGTTGACCGCCGACATGCCCAGCGGCCGGCGCAGCTGGCAGGTGGCCCTGGTGCCGATGCGTGGTGCGGATGGGCGGGTGGAGCGCCTGCTGGGCTCCGCGCGCGACGTCACGGCCAACCGACGCCTGCAGGAGGGGTTGGTGCAGAGCGCGCGGCTCGCGACCGTCGGCACCATGTGCGCGGGCCTCGCGCATGAGGCGAGCCAGCCCTTGAACGCCGCGACGCTCTGGCTGCGGCGCGCGCGTCAGGCCGGCCGGACGCTGCCGGAGACTGAGCGCCGCAGCTTCGTGCAGGCCGCTCAGGTGGTCGAGGTCCAGCTCCGCCGCGCGGGCGAGCTTCTGCAGCAGATCCGAGCGCTGGCGGGGGAGGAGCCACGCGATGTGGCCTGGTTCGACGCAGCCGAACCGGTCGCCTCCGCGCTCCGGATCGCCGCGACCCAGTATGCCGCCGACGCGATCACGCTGACGCTCGAGGGCGACGGCGTCCGGCTGCCGGTCCGTGGCAGCCCCCCGCGGCTGGAGCAGGCGGTGCTGCAGCTTCTGTCGAATGCCCGTGATGCGGTGCAAGAGCGGCGCCTGCGCGACCCACGGGCGCCCGCGCGCATCGAGGTCGTGCTGCATCGCGCGGCAGGCGTCGTGGCGGTCGAGGTGCGCGACAGCGGCTGCGGCGTGCCGGAGGCGCTGGTCGGGCGCATCTTCGACCCCTTCTTCACCACCAAGGAGCCAGGCCGTGGCATCGGCCTCGGCCTGGCGCTCGCCGCCAGCATCGCGCGCGGCATGGGCGGCGGCCTCACGACCTGGAACCTGCCCGGCGGCGGGGCCTGTTTCCGCCTGGAACTGGCCATGGCCGAGCCCATGGCGATGAGGCACCCCGATGTCGCTGTCCTGGCTTGAGGCGCAGATGGCCATGCGCGCGCGCATCCTGGTCGCCGAGGACGAAGCGCTGGCGGCCATGGCGGTCGAGGACGAGTTGCAGGAGGCCGGCTACGAGGTGGAGCTTGCCTTCGACGGCCAGGCCGCGCTGCTGGCGGCGCAGCGGGCCTTGCCGGACCTGCTGCTGACGGATCTGCGCATGCCGCGGCTTGATGGGAGTGGGCTGATCCGTGCCGTCCGGGCCTTCGCGCCTGGCCTGCCGGTGGTCGTGATGTCGGGCTACGTGGCGGCCACCGACGCCGACGGCTTCCGCCGTATGGGGGAGGGGCCTGTCGCGCTCTTCGCCAAGCCGCTCGACATGGATGCGCTGCTGGCCGAGATCGCGCGGCTGCTGCAGCGATAGGCCGCAGGTGGCGCGCCGCGCATCTCAGCCCGCGCGCATGCTTTTCTCCAGCAGGGCGATCAGCGTGCGCGCGGCGGGGCCGGGCTCCGTGCCCCGCCGCAGCAGCAGGCCGGTGACGCGGTCCACCTCGGGCTCCCGCAGTGGGCGGGCGACCAGCACCGGGTGCGGATCCCGCGGCAAAGCGAGCCGCGGCACCACAGCTACGCCAAGCCCCGCCTCCACCAGGCCGAGGCTGGTCGAGAGATGTTCCGCCTCGTAGTGCCAGGCTGGCGTGATGCCCTGCGGCAGCAGCGTGCGGTCCAGGATCAGCCGGTTGCCCGACCGGCGGGAGACGCCGACCAGCTTCTCCCCGGCCAGATCCGCCCAGCGCACGGTGCGGCGCCGCGCCAGCGGATGATCCTGCCGACAGGCCAGCACGAAGGGATCGCGCCGGAGCGGGCGGAACTCGACATCCGGATGCGCCGCGCCCTCCATGCCGATGCCGAATTCGGCGGCGGCGGAGGCCACGGCATCCAGCACGCCCTCGGCCGAGAGATCCATCGCGCGCACCCGCACGGCGGGGAAGCGACGCGCGAAGGCGGCGAGCGTCGCAGGCAGGAAGTAGTAGGCGGCGGTCGGGATGCAGGCGAGCGTCACGAGGCCCCGCCGACTGGCCGCTGTCTCACGGATGCCGAGCAGGCTTTCTTCCAACTCGTCCAGCAGCCGGCGCGCGCGCGGCAGGAATTCGCGCCCCGTCTGGGTCAGCGTGACCCGCCGTGTGGAGCGCGTCAGCAGCGTGACGCCGAGCTCCTGCTCGAGCGCCGTGAGCCGCCGCGAGATGGCGGGCAGCGAGAGATGCAGGGTCTGCGCCGCGGCCGTGAGGCCGCCCGCCTCGCCGACGGCGACGAAGGTACGGAGCTGGTCGAGGTCGATGGCCATGGCGGGCAGGGTCCATGTTTCTTGCGCTTGGTGCAACAATACTGTCGCGCTTTGCACTTGTCGTCGGTCTGTGCTCGCGCGATAGCAGCCTCCTGAGGAAGCGCCCGATGCAAACCCGAATCCCCTGCGTGCTCATGCGCGGCGGCACCAGCCGCGGCCCCTATTTCCTGGCGGACGACCTGCCAGCCGACCCCGCGGCACGGGATGCCGTGCTGCTGGCCGCCATGGGCTCGCCGCATCCGATGCAGGTGGACGGCATCGGCGGGGCGCAGACGCTGACCAGCAAGGTCGCCATCGTGTCGCGCTCCGCGACGCCGGGCGTTGATGTGGACTACCTCTTTGCCCAGGTGGATGTCGGCCGCGCCATCGTGGATACGCGCCCCAATTGCGGGAACATGCTGGCCGGCGTCGGGCCCTTCGCGATCGAGGCCGGGCTCGTTCCCGCCAAGGCCGGGGAGACGCTGGTGCGTATCCTCAACGTCAACACCGACACGCGGGTCGACTCCCTGGTCCAGACGCCGGGCGGCGCCGTGACCTATGAGGGTGAGGCCGAAATCCCGGGCGTCAGCGGCACCGCCGCGCCCATCATGCTGCGCTTCCGCGACGTCGCGGGCAGCCAGACCGGCACGCTGTTCCCCTCTGGCCACCGGCAGGAGGAGATTGCGGGCATCGCGGTGACGCTGATCGACGGCGCCATGCCGATGATGCTGCTGCGCGCGCGCGACCTTGGCGCCGACATCACCGCGACACCGGATGCGTTGAACGCAGATCGTGCGCTGTTTGCGCGCGTCGAGACGCTGCGGCGCGAGGCCGGCTTGCGCATGCGCCTCGGCGATGTCGCCGACAGTGTGGTGCCGAAGCCCTGCCTGCTCGGCCCCGGCACGGATGGCGCGCATCTGACGGCGCGCTACTTCACGCCGCATGACTGCCACCGCGCCATGGCGGTGACGGGCGGCATCACGCTGGCCACGGCCGCGCGCACCGCGGGCACGCTCGCGCACGAAGCCGCCGGCGGCGATCCGGGGGAGGTGGTGCGCATCGCGCATCCCTCCGGCGTGATGGAGGTGCCGATCGGGCTGGAGGGTGGCGAGGTTGCCTGGGCCGGCACGCTCCGCACCGCGCGCCGCATCTTCGAAGGCACGCTGCTGATCCCCGGCGCGGTCTGGGATGGGCGCCGCCGCCTGCCCGCCGCCGCCGACTGAGCCGCAACGCAGAAGAGGACAACACCCATGCAACGCCGGACCCTGCTCGCCGCGAGCCTTGCCCTGCCTGCCACCGCCCTGCCGGCGGCGGCCCAGGAAGCGCCGTTCCCCAACCGTCCCATCCGCTTGCTCCTGGCTTTCGCGCCGGGCGGCGGCACGGACCTCATCGCGCGGACGCTCGGGAATGCGATGGGCCCGCTGCTGGGGCAGACGATCGTGGTGGAGAACCGGCCGGGGGGGGGCGGCAACATCGCCACCGAAATGGCCGCCGGCGCCCGCCCGGACGGCTACACGATGCTGATGGGCAATCACGGCCCGATGAGTGTCAACGTCTCCCTGTTCCGCAACATGCGCGTGGACCCCGAACAGGCGCTGGAGCCCATCGGGCTGGTGGCGGACGCGCCGCTGGTCGTCGTGGTTGGGCCCCGGTCGCGGGCACGCACGCTCCGCGAACTGCTCGACGAAATTCGCGCCGGGCGCGGCAACCTCACCTATGCCAGCGCCTCCAACGGCTCCGCCAGTCACCTCGCCGCGGCGTTGATGCTGCAGATGACGGGGCTCGAGGCCGAGCACGTGCCCTTCCGCGGCGCCGGCCCGGCGCTCACCGACGTCGCCGCCGGGCATATCCACTTCATGGTCACCACGCTCCCGTCCGTGGTCGGCCTGATGCAGGGCAATGCGGTGCGGGCGCTGGCGGTGACCGGCGACACGCGCATGACGCTCTTCCCCGATATCCCGACCGTCGCGGAGACGGTTCCGAACTACAAGGCGACCGCCTGGTATGGCCTTCTGGTGCCGCGCGGCACGCCGGAGCCGGTGAAGGCCCGCCTCTTCGCCGCGATGCGGGAAGCGCTGTCGAACCCCGAGGTCATCCGCCGCCTGCGCGACGAAGGCGCCGAGCCTTCCACCCTCGACGGCCCGGGCTTTGCCCGCCTGATCCGCTGGGAGCGCGAGCGCTGGGCCGAGGTGGTCCGCCAGGCGCGCATCACGGTGGACTGAAGGCGGCGCGCCCCGCCATCCCGTCGCCCGGTTGACCCTTGGCGACCCGCAGGGGTAGCAGCGTCGTATGATCGACCTGTTCTCCCTTTCGGGCCGCGTGGCGCTGGTGACCGGCGCCTCGGGCGGGCTCGGGCGGCACTTCGGCCGCGTGCTGCATGCGGCCGGTGCGAGCGTGGCGCTGGCCGCGCGCCGGCCCGACAGCGTGGCGGCCGATGCCGCGGCGCTGGGTGAGCGCGCCATGGCGGTGGCGCTCGACGTGACCGATGCGGCCTCCATCGCCGCCGCGCTGGACGCGGTGGACGCGCGCTTCGGCCCCTGCGACCTGCTGGTGAACAATGCCGGCATTGCCGCGACGAAGCCGTTTCTGGATCACGCCGAAGACGACTGGGACCGCGTGATGGATGTGGATCTGCGCGGCGCCTTCGTGATGGCCCAGGCCGCCGCGAAGCGCATGGTCGCGGCGGGGAAGGAAGGCGCGATCGTCAACATCGCCTCCATCCTCGGGCTGCGCGTGATCCCGGGTGTTGCCAGCTATTCGGCGGCCAAGGCCGGGCTGATCCAGTTGACGCGGCAGATGGCGGTGGAACTCGCGCGCCACCGCATCCGCGTGAATGCGCTGGCGCCCGGTTATGTGGCCACCGATATCAACCGCGATTTCTTCGCCTCCGAGGCCGGCCAGGCGCTGCTGAAGCGCATTCCGCAGCGCCGGCTCGGCACGGTGGACGACCTCACCGGCCCGCTGCTGCTGCTCGCCAGCCGCGCGGGCGCGCATATGACCGGTAGCGTCGTCACGGTGGATGGCGGCCATTCGGTGAACAGCCTCTAGGACACGCATCATGGATTTCGCGCTGCCGCCGGAGATCGAGGCCATCCGCGCCCGTGTGCGGGCCTTCGTGGATGACCGGCTGATCCCGCTCGAGGCCGATCGCACCAATTACGACGAGCACGAGAACATCCACCCCGATGTCCTGCAGCGCTTGCGCGCGGAGGCGAAGGCCGCGGGGCTCTGGGCGCTGCAGATGCCGAAAGCTCGCGGTGGCGGCGGGCTGCCGATCATCGGCATGGCGGCCTGCTATGAGGAGATGAACCGCTCCATCTTCGGCCCCGTCGTCTTCAACAGCGCCGCGCCCGATGACGGCAACATGATCGTGCTGGAGAAGGTCGCGACCGAGGCGCAGAAGGCGAAGTGGCTGCAGCCCATCGTGGATGGCGCGGTACAGTCGTCTTTCGCGATGACGGAGCCCGAT
>JBIKSZ010000011.1:0-30369 GCA_044348345.1 Roseomonas sp.
CCCCCGACATTCAGCTTGGGAAGCTGACGTTCTACCTCTGAACTACGCCCGCAGCCGGAGGTGACGCCATATAAGTCATTGAATTGTATCATCAATATAGGCTCGCCAAAAGCAGCAAGACGTTTAGCGTGTAATTTTTATGTGTCCCCGGTGTGTCCCAGAGCTATGATTAGACCCTGGCTGGGGCTGCTCGACCGAGTAGCTGGGACACAAAATGAAGCGCGACCTCACTGATGCCTTTTTGCGTGCTCTCAGGCCCCCCGTGGAGGGGCGGCTGGAAGTGCACGACACGCGAACGCCGGGACTGGTGTTCCGCGTCACATCTGCCGGCTCGAAAACTTGGGTTTATCGGGGGCGTACCCAGGACGGACGCGCAACGCGGATTAAGTTAGGCGATTATGGAGGTGACAAGGGAAAGCTGACGCTGGCTGCCGCCCGAGAGGAAGCGGGCATCAAGAAGGCTGACCTCAAGCGTGGCGCGGATCCCGTCGGAGAGCGCCGAGCTTTGCAGGCTAAGCGTATTGCCGACAAAGCAGCAGCGATAGAGACACAGGAAAAGCAAACCTTCGGAACTGTCGCAGCGCGGCTCGCCGAATGGCAGGCTTGCTGTGTTGGCAGGCCCATTCACGCAGACAGAAGGCGTGGTCCGTGGTCGCCGCGTTATGCTGCGGAAGTCGAGCGTGTGTGCCGGAAGGCGATACTCCCGCACCTTGGCGATAAGCTTTTGCAAGAGACCTCAAGGCAGGACTGGACCCAGACGATCACTGCCTGGAAATCTAACCTTCGTAAGCTGCCGCCCGGAGAGCGTCGCCAGAAGCACGGTGTTGGTGCGCCCATGACAGATGGCGCTGGCTCAACGGCGTTCCTCTATAGGACCATCTCTGCCTTCTTGAACTACGCCGAGGTGCAGGGGTGGGTCGCTGCTCCACTCTTGCCGCGTAAGGGTGCTGGGATCATTGCGCCCCCACCTCCACCAAGGCAGCGTGTGTTAACTGATGAGGAACTCAAGGCTGTCTGGAGGGCGGCGGATCGCGAGCCACCGAAGCTTCGGGCTTTTGTGCGGCTGCTCATCCTAACGGGCGCAAGAGAGACGGAGATTGCTGACATCGCTGTTGGCGAGATTGACCTGAAGGCAGGCGCCTGGGCGGTTCCGGGAACCCGAACGAAAAATGGGCGAGGCTATAAGGTTCCGCTGGGAGAGCTTGCGACTTCCGAACTATCGGCGGTTTGGCCAACTGATACGGTGAGGCCCGACCACAAGCTGCTTGGCCGTACATCAGATAACGGGTTCAGGGGTTTCGGTCGCCTCAAGCGGCGCATCGATCAAGCTTCTGGAACGTCTGGATGGCGATGGCATGATCTTCGCCGAACGTGCCGGACGGGGCTAAGCCGGTTGGGCGTGCCAACCGATCATGCAGAGGCGGCCATCAACCATATCTCTCATCGTCCAATCCTGGAAAAGACGTACAACGTCCACGACTACACAGATGAGGTGATCGCTGCATTATCTCGCTGGCAGCTTTTCGTCAGTGATCTTGTAGGCCAGAGGGCGGAGTGAAATCCTGCTTGCCCGTGCCGTTGATCAGCGCAAAATTTTTGGGAGATGATGAGCAAGCGGGGCGGATCGCCGTGAAGACCGGGAAGACGAAGGCGCCCAAGCGCCCGGAACCAAACGCGCCCACTGGCTGGCTGACGGTCAATCAAGCCCTAAGCTGGACCGCAGTGCGCTTGGCGGCTTCGAACCTGAATGAAGCCCTCTACTTCGGCGCATCACTCTGGTTCATCGCCAGCCCGTCCGATGTGGCCGAATGGCTGGATGAGACAGTCCGCCTGGGCCGCGTGCTGATCTACCAGTGCGAATTTTCGGCCGAGGACCTTGAGGCCCTTGTGGCAGAGCACGGATACCGGCTTCGTCGTGAAGCGGCAGGTGGGTCGCCTCCGCCAGCACCGATGACCCTTCGTGAAGCCGCGCAACTGGTACTCGCTGAACTCCAACGCAAGATGCCCGCTGCTACAGAACTGCACGACGCTCTGTGGCGAGCTTCGGAGCGGTTGCGCCACGGCATTGCGTCTGGCTCCGTGCGTGCTGCCGGTTGGCCCGCGTCACGCTGCCCCGGCGAAGACCAACCTGAGCTGCCGCCGCTGGAAGCTATCCCGCGAGAGGTTTGCCTGACACCGGTAACGCTAGCGCATGGAGGGATACTCGGCTTCACGCGAGGGGATCGAGTAGCAGATGGTTGCCCTCGGCTCTGGTCAAGCGTCCGCATTGATGCAGCCTCACTCGTTGCTGCTGATGCGCAGAACGCTTCCTCGCCACAGGCAATGCCTGATGGCCGATCACCTTCGCCATCTCTGCATTACAGCCCGAACGCCCTCAGAGCATGGTTCCACCTGGACCGCCTCATCCGACCCAAGGTCAAGCCCTACCCAACGGAAGAACAGGACCATAGGGCGGCTGAAGCATACTTCGGGCAGTCCATTCCCCGCGACGAATTCCGCGAGATTCGACGGCAGAAGATCCCCGCTCACGAGCGGAAAACCGGGCGTCCGTCGAAACGCTGAAATTCGCGGCCGCGAGTTTTCCGCGAAAGTCGAATTCCGCCGCTGCATGACTCAAGAAGGGCGCACCACGCATGACGGAGGTGCCGCACGAGACCATCAGCCAATCCTTGAATCAGCACCATGCCGCAACGCGGCTGCCGGCTGACAACGCAATCAATCGAACATACGCCGCATCATGCTCGGGGCCCCGCCCCGGAGTCATGCTCTCCGGCACCATCGGAGTTTTTTATGCGTAACATCTCTCTGGGGGACTATGCCCCTAATGCTGCCGAACTGCTCAATCGGCTGAGTACCAGGTTGAAGCGCCACATGGTGATTACGGACGCCCAGGCCGACGCGATCGCACTGTGGATCTTGCACACGTATGTCTACCAGCGGTTCGATCACACGCCGCGCCTTGCGATCATCTCGCCGCAGAAGCGGTGCGGCAAGAGCACCCTGCTCGAACTGCTCGAACTGCTGTGCTGCAACCCGCTGCATACCGACTCTACGTCGGAGGCTGCGCTCTACCGTACTGTCGATAGCCAGGGCGCGGTCACACTCCTTGTGGACGAGATGGACTCGTTCATGATGAACCAGTCTGGTGTAGGCAACGTCCTCAACTCGGGCTTCAAGTTTTCGGGCACGACCATGAGGTGCGTGAAGGTCAACGACGATCACGCTCCGAAGAGGTTCAGGACGTTCTGCCCGATTGCCTTGGCTTCCATCGGTGACCAGTCGGATACTGTAATGGATCGCTCTGTCGTCATCAGGCTGCGGCGCAAGACCGATCAGGAAACCGTCGAGAGGATTCGCCCGAATCGCGAAGCCATCAAGCAGGACGGCGAAGCTATCGCGGCGTGGGCGAAGGATGTCGATCTGTCCCAGCATCTCGATCCGTCCATGCCGGACACCTTCGGGGACAGGCAGGCCGACATCTCCGTCGTCTTGCTCGCCCTGGCGGATTTTGCCGGAGGTGAATGGCCTGAGCGTGCCCGTGCGGCGCTGGCGGACCTCTTCCATTCTGCCGAGGAGGAAAGCGATGCTGCGAAGCTGTTGGTGGACATCCGCGCCATCTTCGCTGAGACGGATGCAGACAAGCTGTCCAGCGGGGCCATCTGCACTGCGCTGGTCAAGCTGGAGCATCGGCCTTGGGCGGAGTTCCGGGGTGGCGCGGCGATGAGCAAGCCGCAGTTGGCAAGCTTGTTGGCCCCCTTCGGCATCAGCCCGATCAACATTCGGATCGGCCAGGATGTGGTGAAGGGATACGAACGCGCCGCATTCGCCGATGCGTGGCTTCGCTACCTGCCGCCCGAGACTGACAAGGCGGGAGGGCCGGACGTCGCTGCCTAACCGCTAACCAACCTATCGCAGGCAGGTGAGGCTACGCTTTGGCGTGGCCCCCTGCTCCCCCTGCTCACCCGTTCATCTCCAGTTTTGCCCGCTACAACGCTACATGTCGGCGGCCCGCACGCACGCCCATGGGCCCGCACCGCTCGCCTGAAATGTAGCGGTGTAGCGGCATTTTCAGGGGATGCAGGCGGCGTCTGCCTCCGCATTGCGACCTGCCCCGACAGCGGCCTGTGCGCGCCTGGTTGGCAGTCCATCACCGGGTTGCTGGAAAGCGTCTCTTCGACGATGACTGGTTATCATCCAAGCGTGGTGTGCACTCCACGCCAGAAGGACACGGCGTCGCCAGAGCGGAGGCGATCGGTCGGCGCAGGGCGAACCGACGTTTGCACCATGACCAACCGGCTCGCCGGGTGCACATAGATCGCTTGGCCGCGCACGCCCAGGAATGCAAAGCTTCCGTCGTTCTGCGCGAAGATCCAGGTTTGGTAGCCATAACCGAAGTTGGGGCCTACGTGGCCGGCGCTAACATGCGGGCGCGTCATCTCCGTAACCCAATCGGTCGGGATCACACTCCGCTGGCCCACACGCCCGCCGCGCGCCATGAGCATGCCAAGCTTTGCGTAGTCGCGTAGCGTCGCCTGCAAGCCATGCGACCCCAATTCATGCCCTGAGCGGTCCACAAGCCAGCTTGCATCTGCCTCCGCGCCAATCGGACGCCAGATGCGGTCGGCGAAGTAATCGGCAATCGGCATGCCCACCGCTGCGCGCAGCACCATCGCCAGCACATAAGTCTCTGACGAAGCATAGTACCAGCGCGCCCCCGGCGCGGCGATGCGCGTGTTGAATTGCGACAGCGCCGCGGCACCTTGGGGCGGATCGTCAGCCCCTCTTCGGCATACAGGCGGTAGACGCGTTTCGCGTTCGCAGGCCAGCCCTCTCTCCACAGCAGGATGTGCAGTCGTCGGTAGCCATACCGAACCCGGCTCGCGGCCAAGTCACGCAATCGCATCCGCAGCTCGGTCTGCGGATCCCGTCGTGGACGATACCGCTGCGACGATCGCCGGACGCCTGTCGTGCTGCAGGCCCGCCGCTCGCCCACGCCGTAGGCGCCTTGCAGATGGCGCACCACGTCCCGGCGAGCGGCGGGCCTCACCACTTTCGGCGCAGGACGTCCTGCAGCATCGTCTTGTCGAGCGTCAGGTCGGCCACAAGCCGCTTCAGCTTGGCATTCTCCTCCTCAAGCTGCTTCAACCGCCGGATCTCAACCACGCCCATTCCAGCGAACTGCTTATTCCACCGGTAGAACGTGGGCTCGGAGACCCCGAGCTTGCGGCAGATCTCCCCAACAGCCAGAGAAATTGCCAACGCTCTTCGGCATACGACAGATCGAAGGCGACGAGAGGGAGTTCGACGTCCTCGCCGAGCACCTCGACCCATCGGTCGGTCGTCGTAGCCATGCGGAAACTACGTTACGCCCGCAGCACGGGGCGCAATATCATCCAGAAAGATCGGCATGGCGGGCGGGCCCAGCGGCCTGGAACGAAGCGCCACATAGTGCTTAGGTTACTGGATTGGTTACTGGAATTCACTCAATCCAGGCAGCGCCACACAAATCCGAGCTCTAAATTGGTGTTCCCGGCGGGATTCGAACCCACGGCCCCCAGATTAGGTATAGACGAAACAGTCTGGACGTTGCCGACCTCGCTGCCAGGTCCGCAAACGGGATCAGCGCTGTGCCCAAACTGACAGAGAAATTCGCTGCCAGCTTCGTCCCAGCTCCTGGCGCGAAGAACCGTCTGGCATTCGGTACTGAAACGCGCGGCCTCGGGCTTGGCGTGACCGCGAACGGCGACAAGGTGTTCCTTGTTCAGTGGACGGATCCTGCGACTAAGCGGAAGGTCCGGGAGCCGCTCTGCGCGTGGGGCTCAATGTCATTGGATCCGGCGCGAACTGCCGCAAAGGCGCGACTTGGCCGGTGGGCTGCTCGACGTGCCAGCCGCCGCCGGGACGAGCCGTGCACGAGGCGGTCACCCACACTCCCGCCGCCAGCGCCCAGAGATCAAGCGGAGCTTGGAGGTGCAGAGGTCCAGCAGATGCAGACAGGCGCCTCCGCCGCCCCGCAGCAGAGCGAGATCGTCGGGGTTCGAGTACCCGCCGGCTCCGCGGCACGCCGCAATCCGTTGGTGCTGGTCGAGGTCTCGTTCGGAGAGGTCCGCGTCACCTACGCGGTGGTGGCGCTGAAGGGGCGGAAGATAGCGGTGAGGCCGCCAGAGACGCTCAAGCGCGTGGGCGAGGTTCAGCTGTCTGAGCGTCCAGCGGGGATCGTGGGCGAACCGGTCTGGGCTAAGGCAAAGAATAGCCCCGCCGCCGGGGCTGCGCTGAGGCGCCCGCCTTCCGATAGGCGCCTTACGCGGCAGACCTCCCCCTCCCCCCAGAGGGCGAAAGAAGAGGGCAGGACCAGTGGCGCATCGCGGTCTCACGCCTTGGTTGCAAACTGATGTCGGCTGTGTGAGCCTTGCCAGCGCATTTCAAACAAGGGCCTGCCTCCATGCATCTCTTCGCTGCGCTTTTTGCTGCCGCCGTCGCAGCGGCCCCCGTGGCGTCACATGCGCAGGTCACGCTGTTGGGCTATGCAGGGATCTTCAAGGACAACTACTCGGCAACGGTCGCGCAGCCCTTCGGCAACGTCCAGTATGTCGAGGCGACGACCAGCGCGCAGATGCTGGGCACGCTGCGCGCGCAGCGTGCCGATCCGCAGGTCGATGTCGTCATCATGGACGTGACCACCGCGACCATTGCCTGCGCCGAGGGGCTGGTGGAGCGCCTGGATCCTGCGGCCTTCCCGGTCTTCGCCGAACTCGATCAGCAGGCGCGCGCCGCGGGCGGCGCGTGCGGGCCGGCGGTGACGTATGACCACCTGGTCATGATCTATGACACGCAGAATATCCGCCCGGCGCCGACGTCATTGTCGGCTATGTGGGATCCGGCCGTGCGTGGCCGGGTTGCTGTGTCGGCGCCTCCGAACATCCAGGGGCTCGCGCTGACGGCGATCCTGTCGCATTCGACGGCAGGAAACTGGCGGGACGCCAACCAGGCCTTCCAGCGCCTGCGCCAATTGGCGCCGTCTGTGCAGACCTTCGATCCCAATCCCGATGGCTACACGCTGATCCTGAATGATCAGGTGCGATTTGGCACCGGTTGGAACGCGCGGTCCCAGTTGTATCGCGACCAGTCAAACGGGCGTATCGGCGTGGTGCTGCCGCAGGAAGGCACGGTGTTCCAGATCAATACGATCAACATCGTTGCGAACGCCAAGAACCGGGCCCGCGCAGCCGACTTCGTCAGCCATGCTCTGTCCGCCCCGGCCCAGGCCGCCTTTGCCGAGCGCATGTTCTACGGCCCCACCAATGCGCGTGCGACGGTTAGCCCCGCGGCGATGGCACGCACCGCGCTGGCGCCTGAGTATCGCAGCCGCGTCATCCCGCTCGACTGGAACGAGATGCTGCAGGTGCGAGACAGCTGGAATCAGCGCTGGCGGCGCGAGGTTATTGCGGCCTCCGGGCGCTAAGCGTGCCGGCGCATCTGCTGCTGGAGCGGCTGACGAGGCGTTTCGGATCCAACCCGCCGGCGGTGGACGAACTCTCGCTGGCGCTGCCCAAGGGCGCGTTGTTGGCACTGCTAGGCCCATCCGGCTGCGGCAAGACGACGACACTGCGGCTGATCGCGGGGCTTGAGCGTGCCGATGGCGGGCGCGTGCTGGTCGGCGACCGGGACGTGACGCCGCTGCCGCCCGAGGCGCGCAACATGGGCGTGGTGTTCCAGTCCTACGCCTTGTTCCCGCACATGACGGCGGCCGGCAATGTCGGTTTCGGGTTGGAAACACGTGGCCTGCCGCGCGCGGAACGCCAGGCGCGCGTGGCGGAGGCGCTGGCCATGGTGGGTCTGGCGAACCTCGCGGACCGCAAGCCGCGGGCTTTATCGGGCGGGCAGCAGCAGCGCGTGGCGCTGGCCCGCGCGCTGGCAATCCGGCCGGAGCTCCTGCTTCTGGACGAACCCCTCTCGGCGCTCGACGCCCAGCTTCGCGATGGCGTACGCGAGGAAATCCGCGCGCTGCAGCAGCGGCTTGGGACCACCACCGTCTTCGTCACCCACGATCAGGCCGAGGCTCTGGCCATGGCCGATCTGGTCGCGGTCATGGATCGCGGGAAACTCGAGCAGCTGGGCACGCCGGAGGACCTGTTCGAGCGTCCTGCCACGCCCTTTGTCGCCAGCTTTGTCGGCCGCTCCTCCCGACTTACGGCAACAGTGGAACAGCCCGGCCAACTGCGCATCGGTGCGCATGCGCTTGAGGTGGCCGAGGCGCCGGTCCTGGGCGCCGCACAGGTCTTCATCCGTCCGCATCGCGTTCTTTTGGGGGCAGAGGGGGCGCTCCCGGCCCGCGTCGTGACGCGCACCTATGAAGGCGCAACAGCGCTTCTGGTGCTGGAGACCGCGCTGGGACCGCTGCAGGCCGAGGTCGCTGCCTCCCACCCCGTGCGCGCGGGTGATGCGGTCGGTATCACGCTGCCGCCGGATGCACTGCGGGTGTTCCCGGCATGATGGGCTGGCTTCTGGCCGCGCCCGCACTCTGCGTCCTTGCCTTCGGCTTCGGGCTGCCCGTCACCGTGCTGTTCCGGATGAGCCTCAATCGCACGAATGAGATGGGCGCCATGGTGCCCGATCTCAGCTTGCAGACCTATGCGAAGCTGCTGAGCGACGAATTCGCGGCGGAGGTCGCGTTCGATACCCTCTGGCTCGCCTCGGGCTGTGCTGCGGCTGCGGTAGCGCTGGCCTTGCCGGTCGCGCTCTCCATCCGCGCCGCGCCGCCACGCTGGCGTGGGGTACTGGCCCTGGCCGCTGTCGCGCCACTGCTGGTATCCGGCACGGCGCGCATCATCGGCTGGATAGCCATCCTGAGCGATGGGGGCTTCGTGAACGCAGTCCTGCTCGCGCTTGGACTGCCCGAGCAGCGGCTGATCAACAACTGGACCGGCGTACGGATCGGGCTGACGGAAAGCCTGATGCCCTATGCGGTGCTCGTGCTGCTCGCTGGCCTCGGCCGACTCGATCCGCGGCTCGATGAGGCCGCGGCGACGCTGGGCGCGGGGCGCAGCCGCACATTCCTGCGCGTCACCTTGCCGCTCGCTGCCCCCGCACTGCTGGCGTCCTTTGCGCTGTGCATCGTGCTGGGGCTGTCCGCCTTTGTCACGCCGCGGCTGATGGGCGGTGGACGGGTCTTTGTTATTGCGACCGAAATCTACGATCAGGCGCTGGAAACGGTGGACTGGCCCGCGGCAGCAGCCATGGCGATCATGCTGCTGGCTGTGCTCGGTGGGCTAGCGTTGTTGCGCGCCCTGCTGCCGGCGCGCGCGCGATGAACCAGGCGGGGCCTCGCCGTGCGGGAGGCGTGCTGCGGTTCGCAGCCTTCTGCGGCTATGCATTACTGCTAGCGCCGGTCACGGTGGTGGTCGCGGTCAGCTTTTCCTCCGGCCAGTTCTTGGCCTTTCCACCCCCGGGCCTATCGCTGCGCTGGTACCAAGCGCTTTTCACGAATGCGGATATGATGGCCGCGCTCGGCACCTCGGCGCTGCTGGCGGCCGCGGTCTCCGCGCTGTCGCTGCTGCTCGGCTTGCCCGCGGCCTACGCGATTGCGCGCCTCGACTTTCCAGGGCGGCGGATCATGGCCGATCTGCTGGCCGCACCCTTGCTGCTGCCGACCCTGGTGCTGGGGCTTGCGCTACTGCTGGCCTTGCAGCCACTGAAGCTGGTCGCGACATGGCCGGGCCTGATACTGGCGCATTGTACGCTGGCCGTGCCCTTCGCCGTGCGGATCATGACCACGTCCATCTCCTCCGTCCCGGCGGATCTAGAAGCCGCGGCGCGCACGCTCGGCGCGTCGCCGTTACGGGCTGCGCTGCGTGTGACGCTGCCGCTTGCCGCACCGGGCGTGATGGCGGCAGCCGCCCTCTGCTTTCTGATTTCCTTCGACGAGACGGTAATCTCCCTGTTCCTCGTCGGCCCGCGCCTGACCACGCTGCCGGTCGAGCTGTTCCGCTATGCCGAGAACCGCACCGATCCGATGGTGGCAGCGCTGTCGATGCTGCTGATCTCCATCGCGTTTGCCGTCGTATTGCTGGTTGAGCGCGCAGCAGGCCTGACCCGAACCCTGTCCAAGGACTGAGCCATGGCGAAATACGTTGTCGAGCCGATGCCGGCGCAAATCTCTGGCGAGGTCGTCGCGCTGCTGGAGCAGGCCGAGACAGCGACGATCGGCCATTGGCGCCATTGGGGCTTCGTGGACCGGGACATCCGCGCGCTGCTGCGCGGCAAGCGCGTTGCGGGAACCGCAGTGACCGTGCAGATACCGGGCCCTGACAGCACGCTGCTGCATCATGCGTTGGGCCTTTTGCGTCCGGGTGACGTGCTGGTGGTGGATCGCCTGGGCGATGTCCGGCATGCCTGCTGGGGCGGCGGCGTCACCGTCGCGGCGAAGGCCGCTGGCGCCAAGGCGGGCGTGGTGGATGGGCCCTGCACCGACCTCGAGGAGGTCGAGGTGTCCGATTTCCCGCTATGGGGGCGTGGCCTCGCACCGATCACGACGCGCATCTACGACCTCGGCGGGCGATTGAACGTGCCGGTGTCCATCGGCGGCACTGTGGTCTGCCCAGGCGATGCGGTGCTGTGCGATGAATCCGGCGTCCTGGTGCTGCCGCCATTGGAGGCCGAGGCGGAGGCGCGTGCGGCCATCGCCAGGCAGGAGAGGGGGCTGGCCACACAGGATAAGGTCGCAGCCGGGGCGAAGCTGGGGGAGATCAGCGGCGCATCGGCCAAGGTGCTGGCAAGCTTGTCGTGACCGCCTTTGCCTGCGACAAGCAGCCGGCCACTGGGTCGCGGGGCGCCGTCTGCTCAAACCACCCGCTGGCTTCTGCGGCAGGGGCGGAGATGCTGTCGGCCGGCGGCAATGCGGTGGATGCGGCCATTGCTACGCTGTTCGCGCTGACCGTGGTGGAGCCGATGATGGTCGGCATCCTTGGCGGTGGCCTTGCCCATCTGCGCCTGGCCGATGGCCGTCATGTGATCGTGGATGGCCAGAGCACGGCACCAGCCGCATCGCATGAGCAGATGTTTCCGCTGCCGGTCGGCGCGGGGCCGGAGGTGCTGGAGTCCGCGGGCCGCACCAATTCGGTCGGCGCGCTGGCGGTCGCAGTGCCGGGTTCGCTGTGCGCCTGGACACGGACGCTCGAACGCTATGGCAGCTTCTCGCTGGACGATGTCGTGCAGCCTGCGATCAGGTTGGCCGCGCGGGGCTTCACAGTATCCCCTTACCTGTCCGGCGCGATCGGTGACTGCGCCGCAGACCTCGCGCCTGATCCGGAACTCGGCCCGGTCTTCTGCCCGGGCGGTGAGCGCCTGCGCGCCGGCGCGCGCCTAGTCCAGCCCGCCTATGCCGAGACGCTGCGTGCCATCGCCAAGGAAGGGCCGGGGCTGCTGCATGGTGGTGCGCTGGGCACGCTGATGGCTGACAGCCTGCGGCGCGGCGGTGGCATCATGACGGCGGAGGACATCGCCGGGGCAGCACCGGTCGAGCGTGAGCCCGTGATCGGCATCTATCGCGGTTACAGCATCGTGGGTCCGCCACCGCCGGCGTCGTCCGGTATCCATATCGCGCAGATGCTGAACATCCTGGAAGGCTACGATATCCGCGCGTTCGGCTTCGGCAGCCTGGACAACGTGCATCTGCTGGCAGAGGTGCTGAAGATCGCCTTTGCCGATCGTGCCGTCGCCACCGCTGATCCGGCCTTCGTGGATGTCCCGGTCGCGCGGATCATCGACAAGGATTACGCGGCTACGCGGCGCGCGGCGATCCGGATGGATCGTGCCCAGGACTGGAAGCCAGGCCTGGCAGCGAGAGAATCCCCCAACACCACGCATGTGACCGTGGCGGATGCCGATGGGAACGTGGTTTCGACGACCCAGACGATCAACAGCCTTTTCGGCGCGCGTCTCGGTATTCCCGGCACAGGCTTGATCGCCAATAACTACATGCTGAACTTCGAGCCGCGCCCGGGCACGGCCTTGTCGGTCGCGCCCGGCAAGCGCGTCTACACGTCCATGGCGCCGATGATGGTGCTGCAGGATGGCCGGTTGCGCTGGGCGCTTGGCCAGCCTGGTGGTCTCAGGATCTTCGGCTCCACGATGCAGGCGATCATCAACCTGATCGACCACGGCATGGACCTCCAGCGTGCGGTTGAGGCGCCGCGCGTCTGGACGCGAGGCTTTGGCTTGGAACTGGAGCCGGCCTTCGCCGAAGATCTGGCCGCGGCCCTGGCAGGGCGTGGCCACCGGATCGAACGTGTGAAGACCATCGGCGGCGGGCTGAACGCCATCGCCTTCAACACGGATGGCAGCATGACCAGTGCCGCCTGCTGGCGTGCGGATGGCTCTGTCATCGGGCTTGGCGGTGGCTTGGCGCGCGCCGGAATCCGCTTTTCTCCCGACGCCCCAGCCAAGATCTGAGACCCGCGATGACCCAGAAGATCGTAATGCTGCAGCCCATCGGGGAAGAGCAGGAGAACATCATAAAGTCGCTGCTGCCGGATGGCTTCGCCGTCAGCGCCATCAAGGGTCGCAGCCAGGACGACATGAAGGCCGGCGTGGCGGATGCCGACTATGCCATCTGGTGGGACCTGCCGGTGACCGCGGACGTCGTCGCGGCTGCGCCGCGGCTCAGGCTGTTCCACAAATGGGGTGTTGGCATCGACAATATCGATATCGAGGCCTGCCGCGCCCGCGGTATCCGCATCGCGCGCACCACCGGCTCCAACGCAGTGCCGGTGGCGGAAGCGACGATCGGCCTGATGATCGCGATCGCGCGCCGCATCGTCCAGGCGCATATGTCGGTCGTAGCCGGTGGCTGGCCGAAGAACGAGGTCTGGCGCAATTCAATCCTAGTATCCGGCAAGACAGTCGGCATTCTGGGCCTCGGCGCGATCGGCAAGGGTGTGGCGAAGCGCCTCAGCGGGTTCGACTGCACGGTACTCTATCACAACCGTAACCGCCTGCCGGAGGCGGAGGAGCAGGCACTCGGCGTACAGTACCGCCCATTGGAGACAATGCTGGCGCAATGCGACATCCTGTCCCTGAACTGCCCCCTGACGTCGGAGACGGCAGGGCTGATCAATGCGCAGAAGCTGTCGCTCATGAAGAAGGGCGCGTTGCTCGTGAATGTCGCGCGCGGAGGCATCGTTGTGGAAGATGATCTCGTAGCGGCGCTGAAGTCCGGTCACTTAGCGGGGGCTGCAGTCGACGTCTTTGACCAGGAGCCTCCCCCCAAGGACCACCCTCTGCTGCACATGGAGAATGTGCTCTGCACGCCGCATACGGCATCGACGGCTTATGAAAACTCCCGGCGCAGTGTTGGTCACTGGCTCGCGAACATCGTGCGCCTCCACAAGGGCGAGGATATTCCAGGTCAGGATGTGGTGTTGTAATGACCGGTCCGCATCGGGTGGTCCGACCGGAATTCTAGTGGGCCTTCTTCCTCGCCATCCCCAACATTCCCTCGCGGCCGCCGGCTACATGACCCGCGGACCGCTTCCAGCCGGGGGGGGGCAGTTCCATCTCCGATCTGGCGATGATGAGGGGAACGTCCTGCAGGCTGCTGCGCGGGCAGCGCCCTTCGCGGATTTCGGCGGGCGGGATGGCCCCGACCGCGCTATCTGGCTCGAGCCTGTACGGCCGCGTACAGCGCGTCGATGCCGCGCATGAGGTCGGCGATCTCCATCGCCTCGCGCGGGTTGTGACTGCCGTGTCGGTTCCGCACGAAGACCATCGCGGCGGGAATGCCGCGGCGTACGAACTCTGCCGCGTCGTGCCCGGCCCCAGAGACCATGCTGTGGGGCTTCTCAAGCGCCGCCTCGATCGCCATGCGCCCCGCCTCGTCGAGAAGGATGGGCGCCGCTGTCACATGTCGGCCGAGATCGAAAGTTACACCCCGGGCACGACCGATATCGGCGCAGCGTCGAGCCAGGAAGCTGCGCATTCCGTCGAGCGTCGCCGCATCCGCACTGCGGATATCCAGGCTGAAGAGCAATTCGCCGGGGATGCGCGTCGGGGCGCTGACCTCGGGCTCGGTGGCCATCATGCCGGCGGTCACCACCAGATCGACCCCCTCCTGCAGGCTGCGGGCCCAAAGACCGTCGAGGTCCATCAGTAATTCCGAGACCGCCATGGCCGGATCGCGACGCAGGTGGCGCGGTACCACGCCCGAATGCCCCGCTTCTCCGGTACAGCGGGCGCGGGGGAATCGAATGTGGCCGCGCACGGCACTGACCGCCGCCGCAGGCAACTCGCGGTCCACCAGGACCGGTCCTTGCTCGATATGCAGTTCCCACAACATGGTGGTGCGCCGCAGTTCGGGCAGTGGGATGTCGCCGCCGGCCGCGGCTGGGCTGAAGCCCTCGGCAGCCAGGTGGTCGGCCAGGCTACGTCCGCTGTCCCGGCGCGGCGTGGCAAGTTCTGCGGCATCGAGTGCACCGAACGCCGCGCGGCTGCCGACATAGGGCGCGCCGAACCAGGGCGATTCCTCGCCGCGGAACGCCACGGCACGCAGCGGGATACCGCTTTGGGCCGCGCGCAGGGCGCAGATCAGGCCGGCGACAGCACCGGCAGCACCGTCGTAGTTGCCGCCCTGTGGCACCGAATCCAGATGCGACCCGCTAGCCATCGCCGGCCGGTCGCCCAGACCGGGTGGCGCGAGCCAGAGATTGCCCACCGCATCCACATGCCGCCGCAGGCCATGCGCCTCCCCGGCCTCTGCCAGCAATACGTGGCAAGCGGTTTCCTGGGGCGACCAGGCCGGGCGAGTGACCCCGCCAGCAGGATCGGCCGAGAGGCGGCGGAAGCCCTCCAGCAGCCGCTCGGCCAGCGCGGCTTCGTCCATGGGAGGCGCGGCAAGGCGCCGGGAGGGCAGGCTGCTCATTCGGCGGCCATCCCCGACAGTTGGCGGGGCAGCGCGGCACCGACCAGATCGCCGATACGGGCGATGCCCTTGCGGCGGCAGAACTCCTCCAGCCCCTCCAGCACCTGCGTCATGGCGGTGGGATGGATGAAGCTGGCCGTGCCCACCTGCACTGCGGATGCACCGGCCATCAGGAATTCCACGGCATCCGCCGCGTTCATGATGCCGCCGACACCGATGATGGGGATGCGCACGGCCTGAGCGCATTGCCAGACCAGACGGAGCGCGATGGGCTTGAAGGCCGGGCCAGAGAAGCCGCCCATCCCGGCACCGAGCTTCGGACGGCCGGTCTCGATATCGATCGCCAGGCCCAAGATGGTGTTGGCGACCACCAGCACATCCGCGCCCGCTGCCTCGCAGGCCCGCGCGACGGCGGCGATATCGCCGCAGTTTGGCGAGAGCTTGACCCAGAGCGGCAAGGACGAGGCCTGGCGCAAGGCTGCCACCGCCGCTGCTGCTGTCTCCGGAAGCATGGCGAAGGCGCGGCCATCCTCTTCCAGGTTCGGGCAGGAGATATTGGCCTCGATGGCGGCGATGCCCGGCGTCTGCGCCAGGCGGGCCGCCGCCGTCGCGAAGCCTGCAACGGTCGGCGCCGAGAGGCTCACCACCAGCGGCGCCGCGAAGCGCCGCCATTCCGGCATACTGGTCTCGATAAAGTAGTCGACGCCCTTGCCCGGGATGCCGATGGAGTTGAGCAGCCCGTTCTCCGTCTCGGCAACGCGGGGCAAGGGATTGCCCTCGCGGAATTCCGGGGTGATGGATTTGCACACCAGTGCGCCCAGACGGTCCAGGTCGAAGACCTGCGCCAGTTCCGGACCGAAGGTGCCGGAGGCCGGCATAACCGGATTGGCCAGGGTCAGATGGCCCAGCCGGACCGATAGATCGACTACCATGCGAGTGCCTGCTGCAGGTCGAAGACCGGGCCTTCGGTGCAGACGCGCTGCTGCGCCACGGTGCCATCGGCCAGGCGGATAGCGCGAACGCAGCAGAAGCACATGCCGACGCCGCACCCCATCTGCTGCTCCAGCGCGACCTCGCCGGGAATATCATATTCGACAGCAAGGCGCTGGAGCAGTTGGAACAGACGGTTGGATCCACAGGTGAAGACCGCATCCGGGCGCGCCGTCGTGAAGTGCCGGTGCAGCAGCGCCTCCACCGCTGGAGGCTCGGAACTGCCATCGGAGTCATAGACTGCGTCGATGGCGGCCCCGCTGCCGCCGGCGAACTCGGCCGACATCAGGTCGTCCGGTGCGCGGGCGGAGAGCACCGCACGCACTGCGATACCGCTGGCCGCTGCCACTTCGGTCAGCGGCGCCAGCGTCGCCAGACCGACGCCGCGTGCCAGAATGAGGATGCGGCGCCACTCTGGCCGCAGGGTGAACCCTTGCCCGAGCGGACCGACAAGGCTGAGCGAATCCCCAGCTCGCAGCTTGGAGAGCGCCGAGGTCCCGAGCCCTTTCACATGTAGCAGGAAGCCCAGCCGGCCATCGGCGCCGATGCGCCACACGCTCATCGGGCGACGCAGGAAGGGGCCGCTGCCTGCCCCGTCACGGCAGAGCAGATGGAAGAACTGACCCGGCCGCGTACGGGCTACGATGTCAGGCGCCGCGACCACCAGCCGGTGGTAGCGGCGCCCGACCGGTGCACTCTCGAGCACAGCGCAGGCGGTATCGGCAATGGCAAATCCCGCGGATCCAACGCCCATCGGACAATCCACGAAAATGGATCGGTCCACAATCGTGGATCATCCGCCTAGCTGTCAAGGCGTATCGGTCACCACGCGGCTCTTCCGCAGGAGGTCGCGGACCAGCGCAGCCGCCGATGCCCCCTGCAGCGCGCGCGCCCAGAGCTGCCCCGCCAGCCGCTCATACAGGCTGACCGTCGCGGGTTCCGCAGTGACGGTGGCGATGCCGAAGGTGACATTGGGGTGGTCGGCCAGGCGGAAGGGGCTGATACAGGCCAGGTTCCGGCCGCTGCGGAGGTGGACAACCTGAAAGGTGCCGCTCGGCGGCGCGGCTTCCAACAGGCCGACCTGCACGCCGATCGGTGGGGTCTCGAGAAGCCGTACAAGGCTTTCGACCTCTTCGCGGGCCCAGCGGCGGCGTTCCGCCTGCACCTCCTCGGGCATATCGTCACGGCCGACCAGACCGGTGCGAAGCAATTGCGCTAGCTGCGGCAGGGCCACCATGCTGCTGACAACCGGGCCGCGGCGGGTTTCCCGCCGCTGCTTCAGCACCTCCAGCGCGGTTTCCGCCGCGGCAAGGCCCTCGGCGTCCCCGACCAGGCTCTCGCGCAGCATAACTTCCAGCCGCGCAAGATAGGATGAGGATGTGAGCAGGATGGAGACCGGCTCGAAATAGGCCACGACATGTTCGGCCTCGGCCTCCAACTGGCGCATACGCTCGAAGAAGGCCGCACCGCTGGCGAAGTGCTCGACCTCGATTCCCAGCACGGCAGCGAGGGAGACGCCGAACATCTCCGCCATCGCCTCCAGCAGATCAAGCCGGGTGATTCCCTCCTTCTCATACTTGTAGAGCCCGGCACGCGAGATACCGAGGCGCCCGGCCACCTCTTCCGGCGACAAGCCGCTGCCAAGTCGCCAGGCGCGCAACCTCTCGCCGATCTGGCGGGGATCGATCACCATGAATGCCTCACGCCTGGAAAAGAAGCGTCCCGAGAGTGGCCCGTGCGGCGCCGAGTACCAGTTCCCTCGCTGGGCTCTGCGCAGGTCGACCGTTGCTATGCATTCCGCCCTCTGCGGGAGCGCGTGTCCAGACGTGAAGATCACATGCCACGGGCCTGATGCCGGTCTGGGATCCGGCCAGCCTTGCGCGCTACCACAATCGCCGCCGCGACAGCGTGGCTGGCCAGGAAGACCAGGAACGCCTCGCGGTCGCCCTCGATACTGCCGCCCAACGGGCGTTGCCAGCCTCAGGTCGGCAGACCGACACCTAGCTGCCTGCTCCGGTGCTGCGTGCCCTGTCGCAACCAGCACCGCGAAAGGCGGATCGGCGCGGTTTGCGTTGGTCATCATAGCCCAGGTGATCCACGCAACGAGCGCTGCCTTGGCCGAGGGTCGTGATGATCACGTCGAGCTGAAGCGGTCACGCGCAGCCGGGCTGGTGGCGCGCGCGATCAGGCAGGCGAGCGGACAGCCCCTCACAAGCGACCCCCTGGCGGTGCCGCCATTTGTCGCGCCGACCTCGCGCACCAAGCTCATCGGGTTCCTTCGGGCGGGGAAGACCGGCGCACATCCAGTCGCCTTGCCAAAAAGCAGAATCGTGATCGCGCGATGATTTATGCGGCGCGACGCAAGACCCGCCCACGTGGCGCGCCAATAAGTCCGGCCTCGCTGGCAATCTGCACGCCGCGCAGCCAGGTGCCGATCGGCCAACCCGTAACGCTGTATCCGGCGAAGGGCGTGCGCCCGGCGCGGCTCAACTGCTGCGCATCGGCGATGCGCATACGCCGCGTCGGATCCACCAGCACGAAATCCGCATCAGCGCCCGGTTCAAGGCAGCCCTTACCAGCCAGGCCGAAACGCTGCGCCGGCGCCGCGCTGGTCAGGCGAACAAGGTCGCCCCAGCCAAGCCGGCCCTGCGCCACCGTCTCGAGCAGCAGCGGCAGCATGGACTGCACGCCCGGAAACCCACCCGGCGCGGCCCAGATATCCGTCTCACCTGGCTGCTTCTCGGCCTGGGTGTGCGGCGCATGGTCAGTGGCGATCATGCTGAGTGCCCCTCCTGGCCGCAGCGCCAGCCACAGCGCGTCCTGGTCCACAAGGCTGCGCAGCGGCGGCAGGATCTTTGCCCAAGGGCCCTGCCGGCGGATCTCCTCCGCCTCCAGCAGCAGGTAGTGCGGCGTTGTCTCGGCCGTGAGGTCAAGGCCATGTGCCTGCTGCACCAATGCAAGCGACTCAGCGCAGCTGATTTGGCGCAGATGCAGGGCCACGCCGGTCTCGGCCGCGGCTTCCAGAGCGCGGCGCGTGCCGTTCGCCTCGCTCAGCGGCGGGCGCGAGGCGAAGAAGTCCATCGGGTCGCCACCCGGCCGGCGCAGCCGTGACTCCGCCTCCGCGATCACCGAATCATCGGCCGGCGTGACGCCGAGAACGATGCCGGCGGCGCGGCAGGCACGCATAACCGCGCGCAGCGCGGTGTCCTCGCGCAGCAGCAGGACGGGTGGCATATCGCCGAGGAAGACCTCGATGGAGACGGCGCCGGCCTCGGCCAGGGCGGCGATATGCGTGGCCTCCGTCGCCGCAGCCTGCAGGCCTATATCGATATGCGCACGCCCCGCGGCCAGCGCGGCCTTGGCGTGCCAATCGGCTGTAGTGAAGGTGGGCGGCAGATCGGTGGGCATGACCAGCGCGGTGGTCACGCCCCCCATCGCCGCGGCCGCGCTGCCGGAGGCGAAGTCCTCCTTGTGCGTCAGTCCCGGATCACGGAAATGCACGTGCGCATCGACCAGCCCCGGCAAGATGATGAGGCCCGTGGCGTCAATCGTCTCCAGCGCCGATGTGGCAGCGCCGGGTTCGAGCCACGCCGCCACGCGCCCCGCGCGGAGGCCGAGATCGGCCGCGCGCAGCCCCGCCAGAGTGCCGATGCGCGCGCCACGGATCAGTGAATCGAAAATGGCTCAGCCCTGCCTTGCAACAGCGCGCCGCGGCGTGGCGGCAGACGACAAGCTGAGCACGAAGGCGGCGTTGGCCATGACATGCGCAATGGTCAATTGCTCAGCCCGTGCCGCGTCACGGTCGCGCAGCGCATCTACGATCATGTCATGCTCATGGCCCAGAGCTTCGGGATCACTGACTTGTGTGGCGAATGCGCCAAGAGTGGGACGCAGCAGCAACCGTAGGCGACGCGCCTCGCCCGCGATGCGCGGCCACCCGCCCAGGGTGCAGAGCCTATCGTGAAACTGCTCATGCCGCTCGACCCATCGTGCTGGTTCGGCCAGCCGGCGGCGCATCAATTGCACCAGCGTATCCAGTTCCTCGACATCAGCGGCGCTGGCGCGGCTTGCCGCATGGCGCGCACAGAGACCTTCAAGGACTGCGCGCATTTCGTAGATCTCGGCCAGCGAGCCCCGATCCAGCTGGGTGACCACCGCACCGCGATTGGGCTGCAGCGTTACCAGCCCTTCAGCGTCAAGGTGGCGAAGCGCGTCGCGCACCGGCATGCGGCTCAAGCCCAGATGAGCGGCCACGCCTTCGGGGCGGATACGTTCGCCAGGGCTTAGCCGTCCCGCCATGATCTCGTTGCGCAGGAACTGGATGCAGAGATCCTGCGCAGATTCGCTCGGCATACTGCAACGCTCCCTGGGGCTCACGCTTGACGGGCGCTCTTTCTCGGCTCTGTATTGGATCTGTGTATCCAGGACAAGGCTGTGGGCTTGAGACCATCCTCTCCTCCCCTGCAATTCGGTCCCGCGGGCCGGATTGGCTTGGTGGTGCCGGCCAACAACTCGGTGATCGAGCCGGAATTCTGGTCCGTGCTGCCACCCGGCGTGGCGCTCTACGCCACGCGCATCCTCGCCAAGGGCGACCTGACGCCCGATGCCGTTCGCCGCATGGAAGGGGCGATGGACCGCGCCGTGGAGGAACTGGCGGCAACCGGCGTGGATGTGATCCTGCTCGCCGACATGGTCACGAGTTTCATCATGGAGCCCGGCTGGAACACGCATCGCACGCAGGCCGTCGCGCAGCAGACCGGTGCCGCCTGCGCCTCGGCCTGGAGCGCGATGCGCGATGCGCTCACCGCACTGGGCGCGAGCCGCATCGCGCTCGGCACGCCTTATCCGGCGGCGATCCATGCGCTCGCACCGCCCTTCTTCGCGCAGGAAGGGCTGCACCTCAGCGGCCATGCAACGCTGGACATCCTGGCGATGCGCGACGTGCCGGAGGTGCGCGCCGAGCGCCTGCAATCCTTCGCACGCGGCATCGCGCGGGAGGGGGCGCAGGCGCTGGTGCTGCTCGCCACCGATCTGCCGAGCTTCGGATCGATCGCCGCGTTGGAGCGTGAACTCGGCATCCCGGTGTTGAGCTCGAACCTGGTGCTGCTGTGGAAGGCGCTGAGCCTGGCCGGCAACGACACGCGCCCGCAGGGCCTCGGCACGCTCCTGGCATCGCATTGAGGGCCGCATGAAGCTGCTTTCCGAAGGGGCGCTGCGCCGCCTGCTAACACCCGAGATGGCAGTTGAGAGCAGCACGCGCGCCTTCATCAACCTGTCGCGCGGCGAGATCCTGGTGCCCGTGCGCTCCGAGATCATGCGGCCCGACGGACTCGGCGTGGTCTTCGCAATGCCGGGCTACCTTCCGGGCCGCGTCTTCGGGCTGAAGGTGATTGCCACGCGTGCGGCAGCGAGTGCTGCGATGGTGCTGCTCTTCGACACCGAGACGCTTGCACCGCTCGGCCTTCTCTCGGCGGATTACCTGACCGACTGGCGCACCGGTGGAGGTATCGCGGCAGCCACGCGGCTGCTCGCGCGAGAAGAGAGCCGGGTGCATGTGGTCTTCGGCGCCGGGCGCCTTGCCGGGCCCTGTGCGCGGCTGGTCGCGCATGTGCGGCCCATCGCGCGCACGATGATCGTGAGTCGCACGCGCGCGCGCGCTGAGGCGCTGGCCGCGGAACTGAGCGCAGAGGGCATCGCGACGATCGTCAGTTCCGATCCCGCCTGCGTCGCGGAGGCCGATATCGTCACCACCGTCACCAATTCCGCAACGCCCGTGTTCCAGGGAGCGACGCTACGGGCGGGTACGCATGTGAATCTCGGCGGCGCCTTCCAGCCCGATACGCGCGAGGCGGACGATGATCTCGCACGTCGCAGCATCATCTGGTGCGATAGCACCGCCGCCTGCCTCGCGCGCGCCGGCGATCTGGTGCAGCCGCTCGCAAGCGGTGCGCTGGATCGCGCGCGCGTGATGGGCGATATCGGCGCCGCGCTGGCGGGCGACCTGCGCGGGCGTATCGATGAAAGAGAGATCACGCTGTTCAAGTCGCTCGGCAATGCGGCGCAGGACATCTGCCTCGCCGCGGATGCGCTCGCCCTGCATGGCCTCGACGTGCCGGAATTCGACGTGCAAGGAGATGCCGATGGCAGGTGAATCGGAAGACCTCTCGGCCGAGATACTCGATGAAGCGGCGCGCGCGGGCGTCTCGCTGGTGGCTAGCCTGCCGGATGGCTGGATCGCGGGGCTTATCGCGCGCTGTGACGCCGATGCACGTTTCCGCCATGTGCCGGCGAATCGTGAGGAGAGCGCGATTGGCTTGTGTTCCGGCGCCTTCTTCGGCGGCATCAAGGCGGCGGCGCTGATGGGGGCCAGCGGCTTCCTCACCTGCATCTACGCCATCACCAAGATCAACTACACCTACCAGGTGCCGCTGCCGATCTTCATCACGCTGCGCGGCGATATCGGCGACAAGGCCAAGTACCATGTCTCGAACGGGCTCTATCTGCGTCCGATCATCGCCGCTATGGCGATGCCCTTCATCGAGTTGAAGGGGCGAGCCGATCTGCCTGAGATCGGGCGTGCTATCCGCCATTCGCACACCATCGCGCGCCCGGTCGTCATCGGTCTCCCGCGCAGCATGCTGAAGGGGGCCGACTGAGATGACGATGAGCATGGAAGCCGCCTTCCGCGCGCTGATCGCCGCCAGGCGCGATGAGATCGTCATCCTTTCCGCCGGCAATTCCAGCGAGATGTGGTGGGGCCTGACCGGCGAGCGTGACAATGTCTTCTATCTCGAAGCATCGATGTCGCTGGCGCCGATGTTTGGCGCAGGCATCGCCATGGGCGTGCCGGGGCGCGATGTCTGGGTGCTGAACGGCGATGGCGCGCTGGTGATGAATCCTGGCACGCTGATGGTGGAGCGCGGGCTCAATCTGCCGAATCTCAAGCATTTCGTCGTGTCGAACCGCGCCTACGGCTCGACCTTCGACTCGTCGCTGCCCAACGCGGCGCGCAACGACTACCCGGCCATGGCGCGTGCGCTGGGTGTGGCGCGGACCGGGCAGTTCGAGACGGTGCAGGATCTCGTCGCCGGGCTGGACGGCATCCGCGCCCCGGGTCACGGCCTGTGGGTGCTGGAGGTCGAGGCGCTGGGCCACAAGATCGAGGCCCCGCCGATTGACGGGCCTGAGATGAAGTTCCGTTTCGGCCGCTGGATGGAATCGAACTGCGGCGTCACGATCTTCCGCTGATCGCCGCCCAGATCCGTGCTGGAGTCAGCGGCATGTCGAGTTGCGTGACGCCAAGTGGGCGCAACGCATCCAGCGCGGCATGCAGGATGGCGGGGGGCGCCGCAACGGGGCCGGCCTCGCCCACGCTTTTCGCGCCGATCGGGTTGAGCGCGGTCGGCGCGCCAGTCAGCGTGATGGCCAGCGCGGGCAGGTCATCGGCACGAAGCGCGCGGTAGTCCATCAGGCTCGCGGTTAGCATCTGCCCGCCGGCATCGTAATGCACACGCTCGCCAAGCGCCTGGCCGATGCCCAGTGCGACGCCGCCCTGCAACTGCCCCACCACGATGTGCGGCGAGACGGCGCGGCCGACATCATGCTGGCCGGTATAGCGCGTCAGCGCCGCGAAACCCGTTTCTGGATCGATCTCGACTTCCGCGATGTGGATGCCGGCGGGGTAGGTATAGTCACGCGGGGCGAAGCGTGCCTCGGCATCCAGCGCGCCCTCGGCGGCGAGGGTGGCGAAGGCGACGCGCCGGTCAGTGCCGGCGACAAGGTAGTCGCTGCCCTCGCGCACAATATCGGCGGCATCGACCTCGAAACGCGCGGCGGCGGCGGCGCGGGCCTTTTGCTCCACGGCCATGGCTGCGAGAAGCGCCGCGCTGCCGCCAACGGTCAGCGAGCGGGAGGCACCGGTGCCATTACCGGCGGCGATGGCATCCGTATCGCCCTGCACGAGCCGCACCTGGTCGGGCGCGAGGCCAAGCGCCTCGGCGATCAGGCGCGCATAGCTCGTCGCATGACCCTGGCCGGAGGACTGCGTCCCGATCAGCAGCGTTATGACCCCGTCGCTGCCGACGCGCAGCTCGGCGCCCTCCGCGAAGCCGAAGCCGCAGGCCTCGACGCATACGGAGAGGCCGAAGCCGAGGCGCCTGCCACGCGCCGCGGCGGCGTCGCGCCGCGCGGCAAAACCGTCGCAATCCGCGGCCAGTAGCGCGGCGCGCAGCATGGCGGGCAGGTCCATCGCATCATAGGTCGCGCCGGCGACGGTTTTTCTTGGCAGCTCCTCCGCGCGCAGCAGGTTGCGCGCGCGCAACTCGGCGGCGTCGAGGCCGAGGCGCGTGGCTGCTTCCTCCATCAGGCGCTCGACGACGTAGAGGATCTCTGGCTGGCCGGCGCCGCGAAAGCTGCAGGTCGGCACGGCATGGCTGTAGATGCCCTCGACCACCGCATGGGCGAGGGGAAGCCGGTAGCCGCCGGCGAGGATCTTCAGACCATGCAGTGGCGGCACCACGCCGCGCGGCGCGAGATAGGCGCCGAGCCCGGCGAGCGAATGCAGCCGCAGCGCCAGGATCGTCCCCTGTTCATCCAGCGCTAGGGCTGCGTGATTCACCTGGTCGCGCCCCTGGATGTCGGCGAGGAAGCTCTCCGAGCGATCCGCCGCCCAGCGCACAGGGCGTTGCAGCTTCGCACTGGCCCAGAGCGTTACGACCTGTTCTGGATAGAGCACGTTTTTCACGCCGAAGCCGCCGCCGATCTGGCCAAGGCGCACGCGCAGCTTCGCGCGCGGCCAGCCAAGCACGGCGTCGCAGAGCGTGTCGCGCAGGGGGTGCGGCTTGCCGGCGGGAGTCCAGAGTTCGTAGCGCCCCTCCGCCAGCGGCGTGGCCAGCGCGCCGCGCGGCTCCAGGGCCACGCCGGCCATGCGCGGATTTTGTAGGGTGAGTTCCACCATATGTGCTGCGTGCGCGAAGGCGGCCTCCGTCGCCGCGGCGTCGCCAAGCGTGATGGTGAAGGCCCGGTTGCCCGCGCGCTCCGGCCAGATGCGCGGCGCGCCTTCGGCGGCGGCCTCGGCGGTGGTGGCCGCGGCGGGCAGGGCTTCCCATTCCACCACGAGCGCCTCGGCGCCATCGCGCGCGGCATGGGGCGTCTCGGCCAGCACGGCGGCCACCGCCTCGCCCACGAAGCGCACCAAATCGGTGGGCATCGCGGGTTGCGGCGCGGCGGCGCGTGGATCGCCGATCGGCCATTCGGCGGGGATGCCGGGTGGGCGCACCTCCCAGGGGATTCCCTTCACGCCATCCGCAAGAAGATCGGCGCCGGTCAGCACCGCGACCACGCCGGGCACGGCCAGCGCGGCCGTGCTGTCGATGCCCAGGATGCGCGCATGGGCATGGGGCGCGCGGTGAAAGACCAGGTGCAGCGTGCCCGGCGGCGCCGGCTCATCCGCGAAGAAGCGGCCGCCGCCCGTCAGCAGCGGCAGGTCTTCGAGCCGCGCGCCGCTCATGCCTTGCGCCGCAACGCACCGAGGAAGGTCCAGCCCACCAGCAGCACCGCCCCCGCGAGAAGCCCGGCCGTGCCGGGGCGAGTCAGCATCGCAGTGAAATCGCCGCCCGCGATGGTCAGCCCCTGATGGAAGGAGGTCTCGGCCAGGGTGCCGAGCACGAGCCCGATCACCAGAGGCACCACCGGGTAGCCGAAGCGTCGCGCGAGATAGCCGAGGATGCCGAAGAACAGCGCGAGGAAAACATCGAACAGCCTTTGGTCCTGCGCATAGACGCCGGCAAAGGAGATCACGAGGAAGACCGGGGCCAGGATCTCCGCGCGCACCAGCGTGACGCGGGCGAACAGGTTGGTCATCAGCATACCTAACGCGGCGAACATCAGGGCGCCAATCATCAGCCCGACGAAGAAACCCCAAATCAGGTCGGGCTGCGTCGTGAACAGCATGGTGCCGGGCCGCAGCCCATGCACGGTCAGTGCGACCAGCAGCAGCGCTGAGGTCGCGCCACCCGGGATACCAAGCGTGAGCGCTGGCACCAGGCTCGCGCAGACTGCACTGTTGTTCGCGGCCTCCGGCGCAATCACGCCCTCCGGCGCGCCATCGCCGAAGCGTTCTGGCGTGCGAGAGGCGCGCTTCTCGATGGCGTAGGAGAGGAAGCTCGCCGCCACGGCGCCCACACCCGGCGTGATGCCGATGCCGATGCCCACCACGGTGGAACGCACCAGCGCGACCGGATGGCGGAAGGTATCGACCAGCCCCTGCCAGACGCTGCCCGTCAGCGCGCCCATGCGGGCCACGGCCTCGCGCGTCACGATCCAGCCGATGATCTCGGAGACCGCGAAAAGCCCGACGGTCACGGGGACAAGGCCAATGCCGGATTGCAGTTCGAGCACACCGAAGGCGAAGCGCGCCTCGCCCATCACGCTGTCCACGCCAACGAAGGACAGGCACAGGCCAAGCCCCGCCATCATCACGCCCTTCACCGGCGCCTCACGGCTCAGCATCGCCACCACGGCAAGGCCGAGCATGGCGAGCGCGAAGTATTCCGCTGGGCTGAACGCCTTGGCCAGCACCAGTAGCGGCTCCGTCAGCGCAATGACGGCGAGCATTCCGGCCAGCGCGCCGAACAGGCTGGCGCCGATGGACAAGCCGATCGCCACGCGCGCACGGCCCTGGCGCGCCATAGGGTGGCCGTCAAAGCAGGTCGCAGCCGCGGTGGTCTCGCCGGGCACGTTGAGCAGGATAGAGGTGAAGGAGCCCGAGCAATTCGCTGCCGCCGAGATCGAGGCCAGCATCAGCAGCGCCGCGAGTGGATCCATCGTGAAGGTAAAGGGGATCAGCAGCGCCATGGCAGTGATCGGCCCCAACCCGGGGATCACGCCAACCCACATGCCGCCGATGGTTCCCAGCAGCATGAACAACAGATGCTCCCACTCCAGCGCCACCCGCAGGCCGAGCAGAAGATTGTCGAGCATCACTCATCTCCCCGGTCGAGCATGCGCTCGATCAGCAGGCCGCGTGGCAGGCGCATGTCGAAGATCTCAACGAAGACGAGATCGACAGCGAGCAGCGTGCCCGCGCAGACGGCGAGTACAATCACGGGCCGCCGGTAGCCGAGCAGCCAGGGCAGCGCCAGCAGCGCCGCCGCCGAGGCGATCCAGAAGCCAAGCACCCAGAGCAGCACCGCATAAGCCACCGGCACGCCAAGCGAGAGGCTGGCGAGCCAGGCGGCGTCAGCCCCTGCCGTGGCCGGATCCTCCGCGCCCGCGTCATGGCCGCGCAGCACCTGTGCCAGATTCACCAGCGCGGCGAGCGATCCCACAATGCCGACCACGGCCGGAAACAGCCCCGCAACGCCCGGCGTGCTAAGCCCTTTCCAAGCGACATGGGCCAGCACCACCAGCAGCAGCGCGGCGAAGGCAGCGCCCGGCAGTCGGGCGCGAATCACGCCCTGAGCTCGTCGCGGAACGCCGTCACCAGCGCCGTCTCAGCGCGCAGGATCTCGGTGATGCGCTCGGGTTCCAGCAGCACCGGGAATTCGCCCTGACGTTCCAGACGCGAAACCAGCTCGGCCTCGCGGAAGGCCTCGCGGAAGGCGGTGGTCAGCGCGGCGCGCCGATCTGCCGGGACGGCCGCGCGGATCGAGCAGAAGAAGAGCTGCGCGACGAGCTGCACGGTCAGCCCCTGCTCGGCCACTGTCGGATGATCTGGCAGGGCGCGGGCGCGCTCCGGCTCGAAGACGCCGATGATGTGGAGATTGTCGAGTGCGCGCGAGCCCGAGGCCGGGCCGCCGATCGAAGCGTCGATATGGCCGCCGATCACCTGCGCATAGGCGGCGCTGCTGCCGTTGAAATGGGCGATGTCGAAGGCAACGCCGAGATCGCGGCGCATGGTGAGCAGCTGCAGATGATGCGCCCCGCCACGCCCGATGGAGCCGACGACAACGCGGCGCTTGCGGCACTCCGCCACGAAATCCGCCATGGTGCGGATCGGGCTGTTCTTCTGCACGTTGAGCTGCCCGCCGGTGGATTGCCAGCCATAGATCGGCAAGAAGTCGCGCGCGGTGTAGGGCACCTCGAACAGCGCGGTATCCACCGACACGCCGGGCGCGACCTCGGTCATGATAGTGTAGCCGTCGGCGCGGTTGGTGAAGAGCTTGGTGCGCGCCACGCGCCCACCCGCGCCGGTGGCGTATTCCAGCTGCGACTTAAAGCCGCGCGCCTCCAGGAAGGGCTGGATCATGCGCGTGGTCACGTCGATGGACCCGCCGGGCGACTGGTAGATCAGCCAGGTCAGATCTCGCGCGGGGAAGCGCCCCTGCGCAATGGCGGGCGTGGCCAGCGCGGCGCCGGCAAGTGCCGCGAGCCCGCGGCGGGTGATGTGAGCGGTCATGGTAGCTCTACCCTTCTGTAGCTGCGAATCTCTCCGTGGCCGTATGACGTGCCAGGCATCTGCGTGCCCTTCGTTTCCCGCGACGACATTCTAGATACGAGATGAATCCCGCGTGGCAGCCGCGAACATCTCAGCCGCTTCCATGCGGCGATCTGTCAGCCCCTGCTCATGCGCCCAGCGCACCATGGCATCGAGCTCGGGCCGGTTGGCGCCGAAGCCGTAGCGCCAGAGATCGGGGCCCATCACGGCCTCCGCGCGCTTCAGGTCATCCACCATCCAGGGCAGGGTCACCGCCAGCGTGCCAACATGGCGCAGCTGCTGCAAAGCCAGGGCGCGGGCCTCCTCGAAGGCCTTCTGAACGCTCGCAGCCAGCCAGGGATGCTGTTCCACCAGCGAACGGCGGATGCCGATCAGATGCATGATGGGGAACAGGCCGGTCTTGCGGAAATATGCCTCCTCCGCAGTGCGGAAATCCGGGAAGAGCCGGCCTATATGCGGCGCGCCGCGCACGAAGCAGGAAGGGGCACGCGCGGTGATCAGCGCGTCCAGCTCGCCCGCCTCCAGCATCCCCGAGAGCGTCTTGCCCGCCGGGATGGCCTGCAGGTCGATATGCGGCGGCAGGGCGATGGGGGTGCGCTCGGTGCGGCCGGGCTGTTCCTGTCCGCCGTTGCGCCAGTGCACCTCCTCCGCCTTCACGCCGTATTCGTCGGAGAGCAGGCCGCGCGCCCAGACACAGGCGGTCATCTGGTATTCTGGCAGGCCGATCCTCTTGCCGCGCAGATCCTCGGGCGTGCGGATTCCACGATCGGTGCGGATGTAGAAGGCCGAGTGGCGGAAGACGCGCGAGACAAAGGCGGGGATGCCGACATAATGCGCGTCACCGCGCGCCGTCGTCAGAAGATGGCTGCTGCCCGACAGTTCTGTTATGTCGAAATCCTGGCTGCGGAAGGCGCGCGCAAAACATTCTTCCGGCTCCATCGGGAAGGACTGCAGCTCGACCCCTTCGATGCCGATCCGCCCATCCATTAGGGGCTGTGTCCGGTCATAGCTGCCGCAGGCGAAGGTGAGCTGGAGCTTGGGCATTGCGCGCACGACTCTCCGAGCCAGTCCGGGCTGGACCGGCAGGTGCCGCCATCACATACTGGATCAGTGGATACGGCAAGGGCCGCCTCACGCCGCCGTGGAAGGATTAACGACATGACACAGGCCGAGGCTCCCGCGGCGCTGCTGATCGAGAATGTGCTGGTCTACGACCATGATGGCGATACGGACCGACCCGCCACAGCCGATATCCTCATCGCAGGCCAGCGGATCGTGGCTGTGGAGGTCGGGCTCGGCCGGTCAGCGCGGGCCCATGCGGACCATCCGCTGCGCGCCGTGGTGCAGCGGGCGCGTGTGATCCCGGGGGCGGGGCGGCTCGCCCTGCCCGGCTTCATGAACGCGCATTACCACTCGCACGACACGCTGATGAAGGGCGCCTTCGAGGCGATCCCCCTGGAGCTCTGGGGCCTTTACGCGCTGCCGCCCTCCTACCCCCGCCGATCGCGGGAGGAACTGGTGGCGCGCACGCTGATCGGCGCCATCGAATGCCTGTTCAGCGGCATCACTACCGTGCAGGACATGGACCGCATCCACCCCTATGACGAGGGTGACATGGCGGCGGTGCTCGCCGCCTATGACGAGGTGGGTATACGTTGCGTCTTCGCGCCGCACTTCACCGAGGTCAACCTGCTCGACGCCACGCCCTTCTGGCGCGAGACGATTCCGGCCTCGGAGCAATGGCGCATCTCCGGTCCCGCCGGGCCCTTGTTCCCGCCGGGCGAAGACATCGTCGCCCGACTGATCGCGGCACTGAAGCCGCACCGCGACAAGTATGCGCGCATCACCTTCGGGCTCGGTCCCTCGGCAGCTGAGCGGCTGAAGCGCTCAACCCTTGAGAAGCTAGCCGCGGCGAGCGCGGCCGAGGACCTGCCGGTCTATATCCACATCAACGAAAGCCGTGCGATGGCGCTGCACGGGCTGCTGCAACTGCAGGACCGTGGCGGCTCGCAGGTGCGCTACCTGGAGG
>JBIKSZ010000142.1:0-9838 GCA_044348345.1 Roseomonas sp.
TCTTTTGTGGAAGCGAGCCAAAAACGCATTTGGTATTGGTTGGGTTTCGGGCTTCAGCCGTGGTGCGTGACGCGGCGCAGCAGTTGCCGGTGACCTGCCCTCTTTGAAGCGGTCCGCGGATGATGCCTCCGGCGGCAGCGTTCGGGCGATGGCGGCGTCGATGTCATAGCCCACCGCGACCAGCTTGGGTTCGAGCCGCCCATTCTGAAAGTGCAGTGCAAGCGTAAGACCGATCAGATCCCGCGCACCGAAGTCGACCAACTGCTCGGCACGTTGGGGGAGGGCGAGCACGGGCTGTGCGTATCGCTCGGCTCGTTCAGCAGACAATCCGTGGAACTCGAGCGGAACCGCCCGAAGCTTAGGCTTATCGATGGGGAGCAGTTCGTCGAATTGCTCATGGAGCACTACAGTCGGCTCTCGCCCCGCTATCGGTCGCTAATACCGCTGAAGCAGATATATGTACCGGACCTACACGGATGACCTCTTTTGCGCTGCCACTGCATCGCTGAAGGATCTAGGCAAACCCTAGGCACCGACGATCAGAGGTACTTAAAGTGCTGTTTTAATGACAAAAAATATCTACCACGACAAATACAAGCACTGCCACGGGCGGGTCTGAGGACCCGTCTGGGCGCGCGCCTTGGGGCGCGCTTTCGGCCGCCTCACCTTAGCTGAGATGGCTTGCCGCCCGGCCGGCGCGATCCTGGCCCGGGCGATGTTGTCGGCGTTGCAGACGGCATCAGCCGCGACTTCCACGATCGGTCCACCCGGCAGGCGCACCCGCGCCCGCCGCGTCCCGTCGGGGTCAACAGGATCCAGCCAGGCAACCAGCCGCGCATGCCCGGCTGGCGCCGCCGCACCCGCATCAAGCGCTTCGGTAACAAAGACGGGCGCTTCACCCCCCATCTGGTGCACATAGAGGCGGCCGTCCGTGCCGGTGACGATCGCCGTCATGCGCCACCTGGCCTGCCGGTCGTCCCGGCGCTGCTCTGCGTGCTGGTGCGGAAGGCGTTGCGGGAAAAGCCGCGAGCGATCGAGGTCATTTTGACACCCCAACAAGACCGCTCGTCTTTATCAAGCCGCGCTCAATATCGGAAGCAAAAAAATTTGGCCTGCATCCTCAATAGGGCTGCTTCGGCGCTTCCTCATGCAGCGTGCGGGGCGGTGCCTCCGACTCGGGGGGCGGTGGGGGGTGCCGGGCGGCGATGGCGCCGGCCACCGCATCCGCGGGCACCAGGGCCGGGGTGAAGCCCGTCGCGCGGCCCCACTCATCCCGAATCCGCCGGGCGATCATCGGCGCGTCGGGCGCTGCGCCGTAGGAGACCAGGAACTGGATGAAGGCCGGCGGCAGGTTCCGGTAGTCCTCGGCGAACACCCAGTCGAGCGAGATCTGATGCACCTGCTTCAGCCGCACCATGATCGCGAGGTCGGGCTCGTAGCGCCCCTTTTCCCAGTGGTTCCAGCGCTGCGGGGACGCGCCGATATCGCGCGCCAGCGTCGCCTGATTGAGGCGGAGCCAGAGCCGCGCCAGCTTCAGCCGGTCGCCAAAGCCCGCCAGGGCGGCCGAGAGCGGAACGGTTCGATTGCCCATGTCTGGGCATCCATTACAGGAGTGAGCGTCGTAGAACAGTTGAGCGTCACTAGATGAAATAAAGCCGCGCTTTATGGGTAATGGCGTCGCTTTGGCTAGGTCCGCGCGCCCGGCCACTGCCTCTGCCGGATGATCCGGCCACGGTCTTCCGCAGAGCCTCGCCCGGGACAAGGATAAGGCCCGCCGGGGCCGGACCGCCGGGAGACCACGTCTTGCACCAACCGACCCAGCGGATGCGCGCCCATCCGCTTGTTGTTCTGCTGCTGGCCGCCTGCCTCGCCGGTTGCGCTACCGTGCCCGAAGGGTTGGAGGAGGCGCGCGCCTTCTACATCGCGCGCTTCCAGCCGCCGATCGTGGCCGAGGCCGCGCACGCGCGCCCGCTCGCGAGCAGTTGGAGCCTGGCCAACAACACACGCCGCGTCGGCCTCGCTGACATGCAGCCCCTGGTGCCCGCCTTCGACGGGCGCGGGCGCCTGCTGGCCAGCTGGAACCCGCATCCGGATGGCGCGGCGGGGCGGCCCACCTTCGTCATCGTGCATGGCGGCCATGGGCTGGGGCCGACCAACTTCGCCACCGCGCTCTGGCTGCGGGAGGCGCTCGGGGCCAACACGCTGCTGCTCGACAGCTATTGGAGCCGCGGGCGCGAGGAGAATTGGCACACCTGGGGCGCCTTCGGCGCCAATATGCGCGTGCTGGATGCGATCGCCGCCGGGCGCTGGCTGCGCGACCTGCAGGGCACGGACCCCGCCCGCACCTTCCTCTATGGCGACAGCCAAGGCGGCTGGACGGTGCTGCGCAGCTTCACCGACGAGCCCTTCCTCCGCGCACACGTCCCGGCGCTCTATCGCGCCGGCATTTCGCTCTATCCGAATTGCCGCTCGGACGGTTCGCCGGAACGGCCGCGCCTCGGGCCCTATGCGGCGCCGGTCATCGTCTTCACCGGCGGCCTCGACAGCGCGACGCCGATCTCGGAGTGCTCGCCGGCGATCTTCCGCGAGGCCAGCGCCTGGACGCATTACCCGGAGCAGACCCATGCCTGGGATGTCGCCAATCGCGGCGCGCACACGCCGTCGGTGGATGGCGAATGCAGCCGGGCGATGAACACGCTGAACCGCTTTCCCATCTGCCGCAGCGACCGCACGACAGCGGATATGCGCGCGCGCATCATCGCCTTCATCAACGGCCTATAGAGGCCGCGCTCACACCCGCTGCAGCGGCACCCGCGTGCAGACGAAGGCCGCGGCCGCGAGCATCGCCGCGGCGGCCAGGAAGGCGGCCCGGAAGGCGCCCGTCATCTCGGCGCGGAAGCCGGCGCGCGCGGCGTCCGTCAGGCCGCTCAGCGCCTCCGTCCCGCCATTGACGAGCGCGACGAAGACCTCGCCCGCGCCGGTGCCGCCGGCCGCCAGCGCGCCGAACAGCACCGTGCCCATCAGCGCCGTCCCGGTCGCGGAGCCGAGCGCCCGGATGAGCTGGACCGAGGCCGTGGCCGCGCCCAGCTTCTCGCGCCCTGCCGCCGCCTGCACCACCACCTGCACCATCGGGAAGGAGGTGCCGAGCCCGATGGACACCAGCCCGAGCAGCCCCGACACCACCACCACCGGCAGCGCCCCGGCCGACAGCGCAACGCCGGCCATCAGCACCGCCGCGACCGCCAGCCCGATCGCGGGTCCCAGCATCGTCCGCCCGGTGCGCGACAGCATCCATCCCGACAGCATCGCCCCAAAGGCCGCGGCGGCCGCCAGCGGCAGCAGCGCAAGGCCCGCTTCCGCTGCCGACAGGCCCCGCACCGCCGCGAAGTAGATGGGCAGGAAGGCGATGGAGCCGACAAAGGCGCCCGAGACCAGGGCCGAGGACAGGTTCGCGCGCCAGATGGAAGCTTCGCCCAGCACAGGCAGTGGCAGCAGCGGATCGGCGGCTCGGCGTTCCTGCCGCCACAGCAGAAAGAGCGCGAGCACCGCCAGCATCGCCAGCCCCCCCGCCGCCGTCAGCGCCCCTGGCGTGAGGCGCCGCAGCTGATCGAGCGCCAGCAGCGCCGGCGCGACGAACAGCACAAACAGCGCCAAGCCCGGCCAGTCGAAGGCAAAGCCGTGGGCCGAGCCGGGCGAGGCCCCGCCGAGGCGGCGCAGCGCAAGCCAGGCGGTCAGCAGCGCCAGCGGCGGCTGCAACAGGAACACCGCGCGCCAGTCGAGCCATTCGGTCAGCAGCCCGCCCAGCACCGGCCCGAGCGCCGCCGCGGCGGCGAAGACACCCGCGATCCAGCCCTGGAAGCGCCCGCGTTCCCGCAGCGGGACGAATTCGCCGATCAGCGCGATGGAGAGCGAGATCAGCCCGCCGCCGCCCAAGCCCTGCAGCAGCCGCGCCGCGATCAGCAGGTCGAGCCGCGGCGCCAGCGCGCAGAGCACGGCACCCGCGGCATAAAGCGCGAGCGCGACCAGCAGCATCCGCCGCCGCCCGAAGGCATCGCCGAGCCGCCCATGCACCGGGGCTGCCACCGTCGTGCCGACCAGATAGGCCACCACCACCCAGGAGATGCGCTCCACCTCGCCGAGCGAACGGGCGATGGCGGGCAGGGCCGAGGCGACGATGGTCTGGTCGAGGGCGGCGCCGAACATCGCGAGCCCGACCGCGGGAAAGATGCGGCGGAACAGGCGGCGGAGGTCGGGCTGGGCGGGCGGCGCTTCGGGGGACATGCGCCCCGAGCCTACGCCCACCGAAAGCGGCCGGGGAGGGCGCAGCGCGTCAGACGACGCCCGCGCGGCCCATTTCGAGGAACTTCTCGCGCCGGCGTGCGCGCAGCGTCGGGCCATCCAGCGCCAGCAGCGGCTGCAGGACGGAAGCGATCTTGTCGCCGACCGTGGCCATCATCGCCTCCGGTTCGCGATGCGCGCCGCCGAGCGGCTCCGGGATCACCGCATCCACCAGGTTCAGCTTGCGCAGATCCTCGGCGGTCATGCGCAGCGCCTCGGCCGCCGTCGGGGCCTGCGCCGCGTCGCGCCAGAGGATGGAGGCGCAGCCTTCTGGCGAGATCACCGAATAGACGGCGTGTTCAAGCATCAGCACGCGATCCGCCGCGGCGAGCGCGATGGCGCCGCCCGATCCGCCCTCGCCGATGATGGTGGCGACGAAAGGCACCGGCGCATCCAGCCCGGCCTCGATCGAGCGCGCGATGGCCTCCGCCTGACCGCGCGCCTCGGCCTCAATGCCGGGGAAGGCGCCGGCGGTGTCCACGAAGCTGAGGATCGGCAGGCCGAAGCGCCCGGCCATTTCCATCACGCGGCGCGCCTTGCGGTAGCCCTCGGGCCGCGCCATGCCGAAATTGTGCTTCACGCGGCTTTCGGTGTCGCGGCCCTTCTCGGTGCCGAGCACCGCGACCGCCTGGCCCCGGAAGCGCCCAAGGCCCGCCACCACCGCCGCGTCATCGGCGAAGGCCCGGTCACCGGCCAGCGGTGTCCATTCGGTGATCAGCGCGCGGACATAATCGAGCGCCTTCGGGCGTTCCGGATGGCGCGCGACCAGCGTCTTCTGCCAGGGGCTGAGCTTGGCATAGGTCTGGCGCAGCAGCGCTTCCGCCTTGTCGCGGAGCTTGCCGACCTCATCGGCAACATCGATCCCGCCCGCGTCGGTGGTCCGGCGCAGCTCCTCGATCTTGCCTTCGAGCTCGGCGATCGGCTTTTCGAATTCCAGGAAGTGGCGCATCGCGCCGGGGTGTTAGCCTGGAAACCGGCCGGGCGGAAGCCGAGACGGGGGGGCAGGGCTGTGCCACCCTGCCAGCCGCAACGCCCCGGAGCCCCAGTTCGCCCCCATGACCGCCCCCGCGCCCCGGCCGGCCGCCCCGGCCTTCTTCGGCTGGCGCGTGGTGGGGGCTGCCTTCGCGGTGGCGCTGTTCGGCTGGGGCATCGGCTTCTACGGCCCGGCCATCTACCTCCATGCCGTGCAGGAGGCTCGCGGCTGGTCGGTTGGCCTGGTCTCGGCGGCGATCACCACGCATTTCCTGTTCGGCGCCCTCGCGGTCGCCAACCTGGCCGCGCTGCACCGCCGATTCGGGTTGGTCGCGGTGACGCGGGCCGGGGGCATTGCCGCGGCGCTCGGCCTGCCCGGCTGGGCACTGGCGGAGGCGCCCTGGCAGCTCTTCGCCGCGACCGCGCTGACCGGCTTCGCCTGGGCTGCGACCGGCGGGGCGGCGTTGAACGCCATTGTCGCGCCCTGGTTCGTGCGTCGCCGGCCGGCGGCGCTGTCGCTCGCCTATAACGGGGCGAGTGCGGCGGGGGTGGTGATGACGCCGCTCTGGGTCGTGCTGATCGCGCTGGCGGGGTTCGGCGGCGCGGCGCTGCTGGTGGGTGCCGTGATGGCGCTGGCGCTTTGGTGGATCGCCGGCCGCTTCCTGGCGCCGACGCCGGCCGCGCTCGGCCAGGCGCCGGATGGCGGCGCGCCCGGCGTCGTGCCCGCGCCCGTCTCCGACGCCCCGCCGCTGGCCGGTTCGCCCTGGCGGGAGCGGCGCTTCGTGACGCTGGCTGCCGGCAATGGCATCGCGCTTTTCGCGCAGCTTGGGCTGATCGCGCATCTCTTCTCGCTGCTGGTGCCACAGATGGGGGAGGGTGGCGCGGGGCTGGCGATGGCCGCGGCGACCAGTGCGGCGATCGTCGGGCGGCTCTGCCTGGGTTGGCTGCTGGCGCCCGGCGCCGACCGCCGGCGCTGGGCGGCGGCGAATATCGCCCTCCAGATCCTGGCCTGCCTGGTGCTGCTGGCCGCCGATGGCGCGCCGGCGCTGCTGCTGCTCGGCGTCGTGCTGTTCGGCTTCGCGCTCGGCAATGTCACCACCCTGCCGCCCTTGATCGCCCAGCAGGATTTCGCGGCTGCCGATACGGCGCGGATCGTCGGCCTGGTCACCGCCTCCGGCCAGGCGCTCTATGCCTTCGCCCCGGCGCTGTTTGGCCTGCTGCGAGAGGTGGACGCCTCGGGCAGCGCGCTGTTCCTGGCGGCGGCCGTCGCGCAACTGGCCGCAGCGGCGGCGTTCCTCGCGGGGCGGCGGGGGCGCTGAGGCCCCGGTTGATCCCTTGCCGGGACGGGCGGAGACTGCCCGTCGGGGAGGGGCGGCGATGTCCCGGATCGAGAGCCTGCGCACCATCCGCATCGCGGACCGGCCCAACCTGATCTGGGTCGAGGTCACGACCGATGAGGGCCTGACCGGCCTTGGCGAAAGCTTTCGCGGGGCGGAGGCGACCGAGGCCGTCATCCATGAGAGCATCGCCCCCTGGCTGCTCGGCCGCGACAGCCGCCGGATCGAGGCGGTCTCCCGCCACCTGACGACGCCCTATGTCGGCTTCGGTGCCGCAAGTGCGGAGCTGCGCGCGGCATCTGCGGTGGACATCGCGCTGTGGGACCTGGCCGGCCAGCGCCACGGCATCCCGGTGCATGAGGCGCTGGGCGGCGCGGTGCGCAGCGAAATCCGCAGCTACAACACCTGCGCCGGCTACGATTACAACAGCCGCGGCGGTCGGCGGGACATCGGCGCGGGCGAGGCCGCGATCGGGCCCTATGACGACCAGCTCGCCTTCATGCGCGATGCCGGGGCGCTGGCCGAAAGCCTGCTGTCGGAAGGGTTCCGGGCCATGAAGATCTGGCCCTTCGATATCCACGCCGCAGCGACGGCCGGGCAGATGATCGGGCTGGCGGAGCTGAAGCAGGGCCTGGAGCCGTTCCGGAAAATCCGCGCCGCGGTGGGGGACCGCATCGACGTGATGGCTGAACTGCACAGCCTCTGGAGCGCGCCCGCCGCGCTCCGGATCTGCCAGGCGTTGGAGGATTACGGCGTGTTCTGGGCCGAGGATCCGATCGGCAAGATGAATGACGTCACCTCGCTGGCCGATCTCCGCCGCCGCACCCGCGTGCCGATCTGCGGCAGCGAGACGCTGGGTGGTGCTGCGAGTTTCCGGCAACTGCTGGACGCGCAGGCGGTGGATATCGTGATGCTCGACCTCGCCTGGTGCGGCGGGCTGACGGAGGGGCGCAAGATCGCCGCACTCGCCGAAGCCCATGCGAAGCCGATCGCGCCACATGACTGCACCGGCCCTGTCACGCTGATGGCGGGGCTCCATCTCGCGCTGCATGCGCCGACCGCGATCTTCCAGGAAGTGGTGCGCGCGACGCTCGCCACCTGGTACCGCGATCTGGTGACGGAGCTGCCCCTGCTGCAAGCGGGTATGCTGCAGGCCCCGCCCGCGCCCGGCCTCGGCACCGCCTTGCGGCCCGAGGTCACGTACCGCCCCGATGCACGCATCCGCTTGTCGCATCGCAACTGACCAGAACAAGGAAGGAAACGCCATGAAACGCCGCACGCTTCTCGCCGCCGCCGCTGGTGCCGGTCTGCTGCCCGCGCCCGCACTGCATGCGCAGGATTTCTCCGGGCCCTTGCGCATCGTCGTGCCCTTCGCGCCGGGCGGCACCAGCGACATCCTCGCCCGCCTCATCGCGCCGTCGCTGCAACAGCGGGTCGGGCAGAATGTCGTGGTGGAGAACCGCCCCGGCGCGGGCGGCAATATCGGTGCCGATGCGGTGGCGAAGAGCCGGGCGGACGGCACATCCCTGCTGCTGCTGGATGTCTCCGCGCTGGCGACCAACCCCTTCCTCTACAGCCGCATGCCCTTCGACACGGAACGCGACCTCGCGCCGGTGCAGATGGTGATCTACGCGCCCTACATCATGGCGGTGAACAACAACCTGCCCGTGCAGACCGCGCAGGAGTTGGCGGCCTGGGTGCGCGCCAATCCGGGGCGGCTCAACTTCGCGCATTCCGGCATCGGCACGCTGACGCATATCGTCGGCCTGTCGCTCGCTTCGCATTGGGGTGGCGAGATCACCGCCGTGCCCTATCGCGGTGGCGCGCCGGCGCTGACGGCGCTGGTTTCGCAGGAAGCGAACATGACGCTGCAGGGCGCCACGCAATCCATGCCCTTCGTCGTGCAGGGCCAGATGCGCGGCATCGCGGTGACCGGCCCGCGCCGCTTCCCGAACCTGCCGAACCTGCCGACCTTCCGCGAGCTCGGCTGGCCCGAAGCCGATAGCGGCACCTGGCAGGGGATATTGGTGCAGGGGAACACGCCCGCGCCCATCGTCGCGCGGCTTGAACGCGAGATCGCGGCCGTGCTGGCCGAGCCCGCCATCCGCACGCGCATCGGCGAATTGGGTGGCGAGGTCGTGGCCGATGGTGCGGCCGCCTTCCGCCAGCGCCTGACGGAGCAGACCGCCGCCTATAGCCGCGTGATCCGCGCGAACAACCTGCGGATCGAATGATACCCTTCGTGCAAAGGAGTGACCTGCGGCCCGCAGGGCCGAGGCCGCGAATGCGGCCCGCCGCTTATGCGGCGAAGCCAAGCCGCGCGGATGCGCGGCGCCCGGCGTCTGAGGGGCACGAAGGTGAAACCTTCGTGCGTTCGAAATGAGCGGCGTCGAATACGCACCGCGTGGCCTGCTGGGTGTGCTGACCCCGCAGGCCAACACGACGGTGGAACCCGAATTCGGCGCGCTGCTGCCGCCCGGCATCGGCATGCTGAACGCGCGCATGACCAGCACGAAGCCCACCATCGTCGCGCGGCTGCTGGACTACCTCGCGGCACTCGACGGCTGGGCGGAGCAGTTCGCCAACGCTCCCGTCGGCGCTGTCGCCTTCGCCTGCACCGGCGCGAGCTACTACGCCGGCGTCGAGGCGGAGGCGCAGGCCGTCGCGCGCATCACCGCCGCGCGTGGCGTGCCCTTCCTCACCGCCGGGCACGCGGTGCGCGATGCATTCCACGCGCTCGGCGCGCGGCGCATCGGCCTCGTCAGCCCCTATCCGCAGGATCTGACCCAGGCGGCCATCGCCTACTTCACTGCGCTCGGCTTCGAGGTCGCGTCGGTGTCGGGATCGGTGCAGCAGGACGGCGTCTTCCACCCGATCTACGCGATGACCGGCGAGGGTGCGCACCAGGCGCTGATGGCGCTCGATCCGCAGGGGTGCGAGGCGATCGCGATGCTCGGCACAGGCATGCCGACGCTGGCCCCCATCCACCGCACGCCCTTCCACGGCGGCGTGCCGGTGCTGTCCTGCATGCTGGCGCTCGCCTGGCGCAGCACGACGGCGCTGGACGGCGCGGCGCCGTCGCGCGATGCGCTGCTGGCCTGGGTGCGCGGGGAAGGCTGGGGCGCGCGCCATGCCGCGCGCATGTCCGTGGCGGGCGGCGCGGGCCTTCCAGTTTAGCGGCGCGTCAATGA
>JBIKSZ010000357.1:0-2942 GCA_044348345.1 Roseomonas sp.
CCCCGGTCGGGGGGGCGCGCCGGTCGCATCGGCCGCTGATCGGCGAACCGCCGAGTCCGCTGCGCCCGCCGCCCGGTTGCCGGTTCCATCCACGCTGCACACAGGCGCGGCCGCTCTGCCGTGTCGAGGCGCCGGCGCTGCGCGTGCTTTCCCCAGGCCAGGCCGTTGCCTGCCATGTGGTGCATGGCGATGCGTGAGGCCGTGCGATGAATGGCGCCTGGGTCGCCGCCAGGCTTCTGCGCGCGGCGGCGACGCTGCTGCTGGCCGTCACGGTGGTGTTCCTGGTGCTGCGGCTGGCTGGCGATCCGGCGGAGATTCTCTTCAGCGACAATGTCGGCGAGGAGACGCTGGCCCGCTATCGCGCGCTTTGGGGGCTCGATCAGCCGCTGGGTGTCCAGTATCTGCTTTATCTGCGCAGCCTGCTGCAAGGCGATTTCGGGCTATCCTCGCAGCATGGCTCCTCAGCATGGCGGCTCGTGCTGGGGCGTCTGCCCTACACATTGCAGCTTGGCGGCGTGTCGCTGCTGCTGGCGGTGCTCATCGGCGTTCCGGCCGGTGTCGCCGCGGCGCTCGCGCGCGGCAGTTTGACCGATCGCCTCGTGATGCTCGGCGCAGTCAGCGGCTTCTGCATCCCGAACTTCGTGCTCGGCGTGCTGCTGATCCTGGTCTTCGCGGCGCAATATGGCTGGCTTCCGAGCCACGGCGCCGGCACCGTCTGGCACGTTGTGCTGCCGGCACTGACGCTTGGGACATCCTGGGCTGCCGTGCTGGCGCGCTTCGCGCGATCAGCGATGCTGGAGGTGTTGGGGCAACCCTATATCCGTGGGGCGCGGGCCGCGGGGTTGACCGAGGCGCGGGTTCGATGGCGCCACGCCCTGCCCAATGCCGCGATCCCGCTGGTGACGATCCTCGGCTTCATGGTGGGCGGTCTGGTGGCCGGCGCGATCGTCACCGAGAGCATCTTCGCCTGGCCTGGCGTGGGCCGTCTGCTGGTGGATTCCGTCAAGCTGCGCGACCTCGCCGTGGTGCAGGCGATCGTGCTGATGGTGGCGGCGACGATGGTGGCCGCGAATCTTGCCGTGGATCTGCTGTCGGCATGGCTCAATCCGCGGCTTCACGCCGCCACGGGGGCGTGATGGACCAGGGGTTACGGTACGAGCCGGCGCTGGCGGCCCCGCCGTCCGACAGGTCGCGGCGTCTTGGCGGCGGGATTCTGCTCGGCCTTGCGCTTGCCTGGCTGGCGTTGATGGCCTGCGCGGCGGTCACCGCGCATCTGGTGGCCCCCTTCGATTTTCGCGCAACGAACCTGGAGGCGCGGCTGCTGCCGCCACTGGGCCTTGGCGGCGAGTGGCCCTATCTGCTGGGCACCGATCACCTCGGGCGCGACATCCTCAGCCGCCTGATGCACTCGATTCAGATCAGCATGGCGGTGGCCCTGGCAGGATCGCTGATCGGTGCTGCCTTCGGCATCGCGCTCGGTCTCCTCGCTGCGCATCTGCGCGGCGTGGTGGATTCGATGTGCATGGCGCTGGTCGATCTGCAGGCGGCGATGCCCTTCATGGTGGTCGCACTCGGCGTCCTGGCGCTGTTCGGCAATAACGTCGTGCTGTTCGTCGTGGTGATCGGGCTGCATGGCTGGGAACGGTACGCGCGCCTCACGCGCAGCCTGGTGCTGGCCGAGATGGAGCACGGCTATGTCACCGCACTGCGTGGTTTCCGCGCGCCACCGCTGCTGATCTACCGCCGGCACGTCCTGCCGAACATCGCGGCGGCGCTGATCGTGAACTTCACGCTCGGCTTCCCCGAGATCATTCTGTTGGAGAGCGGGCTGAGCTTCCTCGGCCTCGGCATCCAGCCGCCGTTGACGAGCCTTGGCAACATGCTCGGCTTCGGGCGCGATTACGTCGCCGATGCGTGGTGGCTGCCGGTTGTGCCGGGCGCGGTCATCTTCCTGACCACGCTGGCGATGAGCCTGACGGGCGATGCGTTGCGAGATCGGCTGGATTCGCGTCTGAACCTGTAAGCGGACTCACTGCTCGCCGCACCAGACCCGGCCGATAAGCGGCTGTGCCTCCGCCGCGACCAGCGCCAGGCCGGCGCGCTGCTATTTGCTGAGCCCCTGCACCGCCACGGTCATCACCGGGCGCAGCCCCTCGGCCGATGTGTCGGCCGCAAGCAGCGCGATCGCCGTCGTCAGCAACCTTTTACGGATCTGCATCTTCATGATGCGGACGCCCGCCTTTCCTGGGTTTCGGCTTCGGTCGAAGACGCGGTGAGCAACGCCGACGCCAAACGCGCACGGCGGGAGTTCGAGAGGCCAAGGCCCGCTTCAAGAAAGGTGTCGCGGGAGCCGTGCCGTGCATCGGCCTCGGCGAAGGCCGCCGCCAGGAAGGAGGGATCCGCCGCCATCAAGGCGCGATGTGACGCCGCTGCCACGCCTGGCTTCGGCGCTGGCGGCTGCCAGAATCGATCGGTTGCGGTGTAGTCCTCGACCACCGCCGCCATCGGCACGCCGAGTGCCAGATGCACGCTGGCCACCAGGAAGCCGGTGCGATCCTTGCCGGCGGTGCAATGCACCATCACGCCGCGCTCAACATGCTCGACCAACGCTGCCATCGCCTCGGCGAAGGCAGCGGATTCCTGGGCGACATAGCGGCGATAGCCGGCGATCATCCAGTCGCGCATCGCCTCTGGCGTTGCTTGCCCCGCTTCCGCAAGGGCCGTGATTGGTGCGGTGTCGCGCGGCTCGATCGGGAAGGCGAACCGCGTGATGCCCGAGGCGGCACGCATGGGCTGGCGCGCAGCCTCCTCGCGACCACGCAGATCGATCACGGTCGTGACACCCAAAGCGGCCAACGCGGCGTAGCCTGACTCTTCGAGACCGCCCGGATGGGCCCCGCGAAAGAGCCGTCCCAGGCGCAGACGGCGCCCATCGATGATCG
>JBIKSZ010000358.1:0-2934 GCA_044348345.1 Roseomonas sp.
CGTGCCCCACACGGCGCCCACGGTGGCGCCGGCCGCGAAGCCCGCGACACAGGAAGCCCCGGTCGCCGAAGCCGCCCAGGCCACGCCGCGGACCAGCCTGCGCGAAGCTGCCGCCGCGGTGCTCGCGGCCTGGGATGACGAGGCCAACCGCGAGGGCGACATGATCGGCGCCCTGGACGCACCGATGGAGGCGCTCCGCACCCTGCTCGCCGGCAAGCCCGCCCGGATCGCCCGCGAACCCGGCGCGCCACGCAAGCCGCGCGAGGGCACGAAGCAGGAGCAGGTCCTGGCCATGCTGCGCCGCCCCGAGGGCGCCACGGTCGCGCAGATCGCCGAGGCAACGGGCTGGGCGCAGCACACGGTCCGCGGCTTCTTCGCCTGCCTGAAAAAGAAGGGCCACGCGGTCGAGGTTCGGGACCGCATTCGCCAGGTCGGCCCGAACAAGACTGGCGCCAAGGGCTCGTTTACGATCTACGCCCTGACGGGGTGAAGCATCTGAGCCACGCCACTGAACATGATCGGCAGCGCCGGCATCATCAGGATTCCTGGCGCCTTGACGGCTAGCCTCTGCACGAAGTGAAGGCTCCTGGCAGCGTAACTCAAACCAGACCGCCTTCGGCAGACCCGGTGCGGCTTAGTGGACGTCCGCTCGATTCATCGAGCCTTGGTGGCAACAACAATCGCCGCGCTCGCACCCGTCACCACATATCAACAAAAGCAAGATCATCCTGTCATGGCCCATGCGTAGCCTATCCACTCGTGCGGGGGGAATAGCGACGTGAAAATCTACATCATCTCGGACATCCATCTGGTCGCGCCGGGTGCGAACTCGAAGGGCATGGATAGTGCGCAGCGCCTGCAATGGGCGTTCGACGACCTGGCCACGAACCATGCAGATGCCGCCTTGTGCGTGCTACTCGGCGATCTTGCCGACCATGCCGAAGCCGATGCCTATCGCAGCCTGCGCAGCATGATCGCGAGCGTCCGCACGCCGGTGATCACGCTGCTTGGCAACCATGACGATCGCGCGACCTATCTGGCCGAGACGCCCGAGGCCGAGACCGATGCCGATGGCTTCGTGCAGGCCGTGCGCGACACGCCCATGGGCCGCCTGATCTTCCTCGACACAGCCGAAACCGGCTACGTCACGGGCCATCTCTGCGCCAAGCGGCAGGCCTGGCTTTCCGCGCGGCTGGACGAAGCGGCGGGCCGGCCCATCTATCTGTTCATGCACCACCCCCCTTTCGACATCGGTGCGAAGGTGGATCAGTTGAAATTCAAGGATGGCGAGACACTTGCCGCGATGATCGCCCGGCACGGCCAGGTGCGCCACATCGCCGCGGGCCATACGCATCGGATCTGCGGCGGCACTTGGCGCGGCACCGCCTTCAGCAATCTCGGCTCGACCACCTACAACACCGGCGTGCACCTGACCGGCATGCCCGGCTCCGGCGCGCGCTACGGCGAGAGCGTCAATGTCGGCGTCATGCTGGTGAGCGATGAGCAGGTCGTGCTGCACACGCATGACGTGAACCCCTATCGCGCGCCGCTGCCTATGGTGCTGTTCCCGCAAAAGCGCCTTGAGGAAATCTACGCGCGCGGCGGCAAGCTGGCAGCGGATTGAGGCGATCCCGATGACGATGTCCCTCGGCCGCTCGGCCTTCCTTCGCCTTGGTGCCGCCGCCGCGGCGGGCCTCGCCACGCCGGCGCGGGCGCAGCAGATCCCGCCGCGCAGCAACACGCCGGTGACGATCTCTTTCTATAATTACAATTTGGCCACCGCGGGCCTTGGCGCGCAGGCGACGCGCGACCTGATCCGCGGCTTCATGCAGGCCAACCCGCATATCCGCGTCGAAGGCGTGGGCGTTACCTCGACGCAGATCCTCGCGCGCACCCAGGCCGATGTCGCGGCCGGCCGGCCGCCGGATGTGGCGCAGCTGATCTTCAGCGATCTCGACTTCATCGCCACCAGCCTCGGCGTGAAGCCGCTGCAGGACATAATCCCGGCCGACGAATGGGCCGAACACACCGCCGGAATGGTGCCGAACGGCCTACGCCTCGGCGCCATCCAGGGGCGGGTCTATGGCATCCCCTACGTCTTCTCGACACCGGTGCTGTTCTACAACGCCAATCTGTTCCGCGATGCCGGGCTGAACCCCGACCAGCCACCGCGCAATTGGGATGAGGTGAAGCGCGCAGCACTAGCGATCCGTGATCGCACCCGGCGCAATGGTGTGTTTCCCGGCATCTACTCCTCCTTCGACTGGCTTGCGCAGTCGCTGGTGCTTTCGAATGGCGGGCGCGTGCTCTCCCCGGATCGCCGGCGCCTAATGTTCGGCGAGCCCGAGCCGGTCGAGGCGCTGAACATCATGCGCGACCTGATGACGAGTGGCGCCCATGCCCGCCTTGGCGAGGCCGAGGCGATGGACGCCTTCGGCAGCGGCAATCTCGGCATGGTGCTGACCACCAGCGCGCGCCAGCACGCCTTCCTGAGTGCCTCGCGCAACCGCTTCGAACTGCGTGCGGCGGCGATGCCCGCCTTCGGCGACAAGCCGACGCGGCCGACCAATTCCGGCTCCGCGCTGTTCATCATGGCGCGTGACCCGCTGAAGCAACGCGCCGCCTGGGAATTGATGAAGCACCTGACGAGCCGTGAGGCCTATACGGTGATCACCAGCCGCATCGGCTACCTGCCGCTGCGCCTCGACATCGTGGATGATCCGAACCATCTGCAGGATTGGGTGCGTGAAAACCCTCTCGTGCTGCCGAACCTTGAGCAGCTCACCCGCCTGGAGCCCTGGGAAGCCTACCCCGGCCCAAACTACCTGCAGATCAGCCGCATCTTCGTCGCCGCGGTGAATGAGGCGGTCTATGGCAACGCCGATATCGCCACGGTGATGCGCGATGCACAGGTTCGTGCGCAAGCTCTGATGC
>JBIKSZ010000359.1:0-2924 GCA_044348345.1 Roseomonas sp.
CGGCAGAACGTGTGCGCATCATCCAGGGCGACAGCGCGACCATCCCGCGCGGCGGCGGCACGGGCGGATCCTCCTCCACCATCGTCTCTAGCACGACACTCGCCCGCGCGGCGGAGGCCGCCGTCGCGGCCGGGAAGGAGGCAGCGGCAGAGCTGCTCGAAGCCGCTTCCGCCGACATCGAATGGCAGGCGGGCCATTACGCCGTCGCCGGCACGGATCGTCGCATCGGCCTGTTCGAGGTCGCCGCGCAGGCCGGCGGCCTGGAAGGCCGGGCCGACTTCGCCGCCTCCGTCGCCAGCTGGCCCGCAGGCGTCGCCATCGCCGAGGTGGAAGTGGACCCCGAGACCGGCGCCGTCACGCTCGAAAGCTTCACTGCGGCGGTGGATGCCGGGACGGTGGTGAACCCGCTGCTGCTGGCCGGCCAGCTGCATGGCGGCTTCGCCGCCGGCATCGGCCAGGCGCTCATGGAAGAAGCGCGCTACGACGCGGAAGGGCAGCTGCTGAGCGCGACGCTGATGGACTACGCCATGCCGCGCGCCGAGGATCTGCCCAGCTTTGCCCATGCGCTCGAGGGCGTGCCGAGCCCGAACAACCCGCTCGGCATCAAGGGCGTCGGGGAATTGCCGACGAATGGCGCGCCGGCGGCGGTGGCGAATGCGGTCGCGGATGCGCTGGCCGCAGACGGGGTGCGCCATGTGGAACTGCCGATGACGCCTGCGCGGGTTTTCGCGGCGCTCCAGGCGGCCGCGGCGCCCAGGATGGAGCCGGCGGCGCAGCCCGGCTAAACATCGCCCTTCGTCATGCGCAAAGGGAGAAGGCGCCCATGAAGCTCACCTGGTTCGGCCATTCCGCCTATCGGCTGGAATTCGGCAGCTCCGTCGTGATGATCGACCCCTTCCTGACCGGCAATCCGGTGTTCAAGGGCGATCCCGTCGCGGCTTCGGCCGGGGCGACGCATGTGCTGGTCACCCATGGCCATGCCGACCATGTCGGCGACGCGCTCGCGATCTGCCAGCGCAATGGCGCCAAGCTCGTCGCCAATTACGAGATCTGCATGTGGCTGGCTAAGAAGGGCCTGACGGCGATGGACCCGATGAATTCGGGCGGCACGACGGACCAGGGCGAATTCAGCGTCACGCTGACCATCGCCTTCCACTCCTCCGCCAGCATGGATGAGAACGGCATCACCCACGACCTCGGCCTGCCGCACGGGCTGGTGGTGACGCCGAAACTGGCCGGGGAGCCGACCATCTACCATCTGGGCGACACGGAGATCTTCTCCGACATGGCGCTGATCGATGAGCTGCATAAGCCCGATGTCGCCATCGTGCCGGTCGGCGACCGCTTCACCATGGATGGCCGGCGCGGCGCGCTGGCGGTGCAGCGCTTCCTGCCGAGCGTGAAGACCGCCATCCCCTGCCATTTCGGCACCTTCGGCCTGCTGGCGCCGACGCCGGACGCCTTCCTGGCCGGCATGCAGGGCGCGAGCGCGAAGGTGCTGGTGCCGCAGATCGGCGTGGCCGTCACGCTCTGACCCTGCGCGGCCCGGCGCGCGTCGCCGGGCCCCGCCCTACAGCCACTAACGCGCGACCGGACGCCATGGCACGGCAGGGTGCTGGATCAGCCGACGATCCCGGGCCGGGCGCTGGCATGGTGTTCGCGAACAAGGGCGCCTGACGTCGCATCAACTTCCCGCAGCAGCACGCCATAGCCCCAGAGGTCGGCCAGATGCTGCAGCGTGGCGCGCGCTTCCTCCGGGTCTAGCATCCGCTGGTCCAGCACGCGGTGCTGCAGCACCAGGCGCCGGTCGCCGGCCAGGTCCACATCCTCCACCTGGATGTCGGGATCGATCCGGCCGATGTCGTAGTGCCGCGCGAGCGCCAGGCGCAGCCGGCGGTAGCCGCGCTCATCATGGATCGCATCCACGCGCAGCTCCTCCTCCGCCTCGTCATCCACCAGCTGGAACAGACGCAGGCGCCGCATCAGCCGCGGCGAGAGGTATTGCGCGATGAAACTGTCGTCGCGGTGGTTCGCCCAGGCCTCGCGCAGCACCGCGCAGGCATCGCCCGCGCCCGCGATCTCCGGGAACCAGTCGCGATCCTCGGCCTCCGGCGCGGTCGCGATGCGGGCGATATCCTCCATCATGGCGAAGCCCAGCGCATAGGGGTTGATGCCGCCATAGCGCGGATCGTCGAAGCCGGGCTGGAAGACGACATTCGTATGGCTGTGGAGGAACTCTAGATACTGCCCATCGGTCAGCCGCCCCTGTTCGTGCAGGCGCGTGAGGATGCGATGGTGGACCCAGGTGGCGCAGCCCTCATTCATCACCTTGGTCTGCCGCTGCGGATAGAAATACTGCTCCACATGGCGGACGATCCGCAGGATCTCCCGCTGCCAGGCCTTCAGCCGTGGCGCCGTCTTCTCGAGGAAATAGAGGATGTTCTCCTGCGGCAGCTGCAGCAGGGCACGGCGGCGCGCTTCCTCGGCCTTCGCGGCGGGCGCGTTGCGGGGCCCGGGGATGGTGCGCCAGAGATCGTCGTAGATGCGTTCCTCATGCTGGCGACGCTCGCGCTCCCGCCGTTCCTCGCTGGCGAGGTCGGGCACGCGGCGGCGCGGCACGCGGAAGATGCCCTGGGCCGAGAGCGCGTGCGCCGCGTCCAGCACGCGCTCCACCGCCGCATCGCCGTAGCGGTCCTCGCAGCGCAGGATGTAGCCGCGGGCGAATTCCAGATAATCGAGGATACCCTGCGCATCCGTCCATTCGCGGAACAGGTGGTTGTTGCGGAAGAAGTGGTTATGGCCGAAGGCGGCGTGCGCGATCACCAGCGCCTGCATCGTCGCCGTATTCTTCTCCATTACGTAGCAGAGGCAGGGGTCGGAGTTGATGACGATCTCATAGGCCAGCCCCTGCATGCAGCGGCGGT
>JBIKSZ010000360.1:0-2919 GCA_044348345.1 Roseomonas sp.
CGAAGCCAAGGCCGCGGAGCGGCCGCCCGGCGTTTGAGGGCATCATATCTCTACAGCCTCTTGGCCATGCGCGGATCGAGCGCGTCGCGCAGACCGTCACCGAGGAGGTTCACCGCCAGCACCGTGATCGAGAGGAACACGGCGGGGAAGAACACGATATAGGGCTTCACCTGCCAGAGCGCGCGGCCCTCGGCCATGATGTTGCCCCAGGACGGGATGATCGGCGGCGTGCCCGCGCCGATGAAGGACAGGATCGCTTCCGTGATCATGGCCGAGGCGCAGATATAGGTCGCCTGCACCGTCAGCGGCGCCAGCGTGTTCGGCAGGATGTGGCGCAGGATGATCATCGGCGTCCGCGTGCCGGACGCCACCGCCGCATCCACATAAGGCTGCTCACGCAAGCTCAGCACCACGCCGCGCACCAGGCGCGAGACGCGCGGAATTTCTGCGATGGTGATGGCCAGGATCACATTGCCAACGCTGCCGCGTGTCAGCGCCATCAGCGCGATCGCCAGCAGGATCGGCGGGATGGACATCATGCCGTCCATCACGCGCATGATGATGCTGTCCGCCAAACGGATGAAGCCTGAGATCAGCCCGATGGTCAGCCCCGCGAGCGAGGCGAACAGCGCGACCGAGAAGCCGACCGTCAGCGACACCCGCGTGCCATACAGCACGCGCGAATAGACATCGCGGCCCAGCATGTCGGTGCCGAACCACCATTGCGCGGAAGGCTCCCGCGTCCGCATCGCCGGCGCCAGCGCCGTCGGGTCCTTCGTGAACAGGAAGGGCGCGAAGACCGCGACGAAGACCATCGACAGCACCAGGAAGCCGCCGATGGCGATGGTCGGGTTGCGTCGCAGGAAGCCGATGAAGCCCTTCTTCGGCTTCACGGGCGGCAGGATGTCCGGCATCGCCGCCGCTGCGTTGACCCCCGGCGGGGGAAGGATGGCCGCGCTCAATACCGGATCCTCGGGTCGAAGAGGGTGTAGAGAAGGTCGATGACCAAATTGACCAGCACGTAGACGAAGCTGAACAGCAGCACGACGCCCTGGATCACCGGGTAGTCGCGCCGCAGGATCGCATCGACCGTGAGCCGGCCGAGGCCGGGGATCGCGAAGACGCTTTCCGTCACCACCGCGCCGCCGATCAGCAGCGCGATGCCGATGCCGATGACCGTCACGATCGGCACGGCCGCGTTCTTCAGCGCATGCAGGAACAGGATGGCCCGCTGGCCAACTCCCTTGGCCTTCGCCGTGCGGATGTAGTCCTGCTGAAGCACTTCCAGCATCGTCGCGCGCGTGATGCGCGCGATCAGCGCGATATAGACAGTGCCGAGCGCGATGGCGGGCAGGATCAGGTTCTCGATCCAGGGCCCGAAGCCGCGAGAGAAGGGCGTGTAGCCCTGCACCGGCAGCCAATCGAGCTCCAGCGCGAAGACGTAAGCCAGTACATAGCCCACCACGAAGACCGGCACCGAGAAGCCGAGCACCGCAAAGCCCATGACCGCGCGGTCGATCACCGTGCCCTGCTTCCAGGCCGCGACGACGCCCATCGGCACCGCAACAGACACCGCCAGCAGCAGCGTGACCAGCATCAGCGACAGCGTCGGCTCGATCCGCTGCGCGATCATCGTGCTGACCGGCAGGTTGGTGAAGATGGAGGTGCCGAGGTCGCCGCGCATGATGTCCCAAACCCAGGCGCCGAAGCGCACCAGATAGGGCCGGTCGAGGCCGAGATTGGCACGGATCCGCTCGATATCGGCGGGCGTCGCCTGGTCGCCGGCGATCACGGCCGCCGGGTCGCCCGGCGCGATGTAGAGAAGGGAGAAGACGAACAGCGCCACCACGGCCATGACTGGAATGGTGGCCAGCACGCGCCGGACTACATAAGCGAACATCTGGTACCCGCCTGCGATGCGGCCGGCCGGGCGCCGCGTGGGCGCCCGGCCGGTCCGCGACTTACGACTTGGACACGCCCCAGGCGAAGGGGATCGGCCCCTTCACGATGCCGGAGACGTTCCGGCGCCACGCCTGGTAGCCCAGGAAGAAGCCGGTCGGGGCGTAGACGACATTGTCCACCGCCGCGCGGTTCAGGCGGCCGATCGCCGCGCGCTCCTCCGCCAGGTTGCTCGCCGCCAGCCAGTTCGGCACCTCGGCCTCCACCGCCGGGACGTCGGGCCAGCCGAACCACGCGCCGTCGCCATTGGCGCGGACCGCGTTGTACAGCACCGGGTTGATGGCGTCGGCGCCGGCATGCCAGGTGTGGAACATGCTCCAGCCGCCCTGGGTGGGCGGGTTCTTCAGCGCGCGGCGCTGGCCGACGGTGCCCCAATCGGTCGCGACATAATCCACATTCATGCCGAGGCGGCGCAGCAGATCGGCGGTCACATCGCCCTGCGCCTTGGTGATCGGCTGGTCCTGCGCAACGAGGCAGACCACCGGTTCGCCGGCATAGCCCGATTCACGCAGCATCTGGCGACCGCGTTCCATGTTGGCGGCCTTCATCATCTCGCCGCCTTCCTCGGTGTAGAGCGGCGTGCCCGGCGTGAAGAAGCCGCCCAGCGTCTTCCACAGGTTCTCGTCGTTGCCGACCAGCGCGGTCATGTAGTCGCGCTGGCTCAGCGCCGTCATCACCGCCCGGCGTACCCTCGGGTTGTTGAAGGGCGGCTGCAGGTGGTTCATGCGGAAGCTGCCGATGTTGCCGAGCGGATCGGCGATATCGACCGCGATGTTGCGGTTGCGGCGCAGCACGGGGACGAGGTCGGTGATCGGGTTCTCCCACCAATCCACTTCACCGTTCTGCAGCGCGGCGGATGCGGTGGCGGGGTCGGGCATGATCACCCATTCCACGCGGTCCACCATCATCCGCTTGCCGCCCGCGAGCCACGACGCCGGCTCGTTGCGCGGCACATAGCCG
>JBIKSZ010000143.1:0-9767 GCA_044348345.1 Roseomonas sp.
CTTGCGCTGGCCACGGTCGCCTTCGCCGTCTCCGCGGTGTCCATCCCGATGCTGGTGGACCGCGACATCTCCGCGATCGAGGCGATCGTGATCTCGATCCGCGCGGTATCCGAGAACTGGCGCGCGATGGCCTTCTGGGCGGGGCTCATCGTGGTCTTCACTGCGATGGCGCTGGTGCCCTTCTTCCTCGGCCTCGCGCTGGTGCTGCCGCTGGTCGGCCACGCCACCTGGCACGCCTATCGCGACATCGTGCGGTAGCAACGCGGCGGATCGCCGGCCGGATCAGACGGGTCAGGCCACCAGTCGCCAGGCCATGCCGGCCAGCACGACACTGTTCAGTGCAAAGAGTGCTGCCCCCACGAGGCGCAGCCCCGCCCCGGCGCCGCGCAGGAACAGCCGGCCCATGAGCGCCACGCCGAGCAGCGCCGGGACGGTGCCGGCGACGAAGGCGGCCATGGCAATGGCGCCGGCCAAAGCCGAGCCCGTCGCTGCCGCCCCGGCCAGCGCCGCGTAGAGCAAGCCGCAAGGCAGCGCGGAGAGCGCAAGCCCAAGCCCGACGCCGCGCCAGCCGCGCGGCTCGGCCATCAGCCCCGCGACCAACGCCCCCAGCCGCACCCCAGGGCCGGGCAAGGCGGGCAGGCCCAATCCGAAGGCCGGCCGCCAGCCAGCGGGTAGCCGGGCGGAGGCCTGGGCCGCCATCAGCACCGCGGCGGCCAGCAGCAGCGCCGCCAGCAGCCAGCGCAGCCCGCTCGCCTGGGTGACGAGCCCCGCCATGCCGCCGGCCAGCGCGCCCAGCGTCGCGTAGCCCAGCATCCGGCCGAGGTGGTACGGCACCAGCGACGCCCCCGAGAGGCGGGCGAGCACTCCCTCCCCACCGCGGCCAGCGGCAGCGCTGGCCTGGGCCAGGACGAAGGGGGCGCACATCCCCGCGCAATGGGTGAACCCACCCGCGAGCCCCGCCAGGAACAGCGCCGCAGCAACGGCCGGCACGCCACCAGGGCCGATCGCCGTCAGGTCGTGCAGGCAGGTGGCGAGGCCCTCGAGCATCCATGGCAGGGCAGCATGGGGAGGTCCTGCCGTCCTTGCTCTGGATCAAGCGGAGGCAGGGCGGGCGTCAGCAGGGCACACGACAGTCATGGCGACGAAACACGATACTTGCAGGCCCCGACGCGCTCGACGCCGAAGTCTTTTCCATTGAAGTCCTCACAAATAAATCAATTAAGCCCACCACGATCCGGCATCGAATTTTTCCAATACTCAGCTCTTCGAGCGCGGAACGGGCTTCGTCCGAGCGGCAATGAGGCCGATTCATGGCAGCCCGACAAAAAGGCTTGCCATTTCGGTCTCGTCCATTATTGGGGGCGCCGATGATTGCGAACCAAACCAGACGGGCCCTCCTGCCCGCCATGCTGGCACTGGCGGGCGTCTTGCCGTCTCGCGCCGAGGCTTTCGAAGTTCAGCGGGGCGTGGCGGCGGTCTACGACGCCGATTTTTTTGCCGGTCGCCCCATGGCCAATGGGCGGCCCTTCAACCCGGGCGCGCCCACCGCAGCGCACCGGCATCTCCCGCTCGGCACGCAGGCCGTGGTGACGAACCTGCGCAACGGCCAAACCACGACCGTGACGATCACCGATCGCGGCCCCTTCACGCCGGGGCGCATCCTGGACCTGTCGCCGCACAGCGCCCGGCAGATCGGGATGAATGGCGGCCTCGCACGGGTCGAGATCCGCCCGCTTGAGCCGCAACGCGACATTCCCTGAACAGGGCACCAGAGGCACCCGCAGGCAAATACGTGCCTATTTTTAGACATATGCGTCATTTACGGTCGCAAGAGTGGGCGATAGCGCTCCATTCTTGATCCGACCACCGGCACGCCCGGCGGCCGCGATGCCGATCCTGGGATCCGTGCAACATGACGTCGTTCCGCAGCATGACGAATGGGACCGCGGCCCGGGGCAAGGGTGACTGGCTGCCCCTCGGCACAGACGACAACGAGGCGGCGCAGGCAGGCAGCGCCCCAAGCCTAGCCCCTCTGCCCACGGCAGCGCTGCCCGACTTGGCCATCCACATGCCGCTGCTGGTGCAGTTCGACGCCGGCGTGCCCACGCCCCGACAGGCCGAATTGATCGCAGCGGCCGGCGGTGAGGCGGCCGAACTACTGCGGGCGCAGGGAGGAGCCGATGGCGACAGCGGGGTTCTTCTGCGCGTCACGCTCGCACCCGGCGCGGAGCCGCAGCGGGCGATCGATGTCCTCGAGCAGAGCGCCGAGGTCGCCTTCGCCGAAGAAGACTGGACCGTCGGCATCCAGGCCATCAGCAATGACAGCGCCTACACCAGCGGCAGCCTCTGGGGGATGTATGGCGATGCGAACGGGCCGATCAACGCCTTTGGCAGCCAGGCGAGTGAAGCCTGGGCAGCCGGCTTCACCGGCTCGACGAACGTCGTCGTTGGCGTCATCGACACCGGCATCGATTACCGTCACGCCGACCTCTACCTGAATGTCTGGCTGAACCAGCGCGAGATCCCGACGACCCTGCGCGCCCTGCTTGCCGACACGGACCTCGACGGGCTGATCACCTTCCGCGACCTGAACGGCACGGCCAATGCCGCCTTCGTCTCCGACCTCAATGCCAATGGGCGGATCGACGCTGGAGACCTGCTGGCCGATACCCGCTGGGAAAATGGTCTCGACGAGGACCGCAACGGCTACCGCGACGATCTGGTGGGCTGGGACTGGGTCAACAACGACAATGACCCGCTCGATGACCACAACCACGGCACGCATGTTGCCGGCACGATCGGCGGGATGGGCGGCAACGGCATTGGCGTGGCGGGGGTCAACTGGTCTGTTCAGATGGCGGGGCTGAAGTTCCTGTCCAAGAACGGCTCGGGCTCGGTCTCGAACGCGATCAAGGCGGTGGACTATTTCACAGCGCTCGGCGCTGCGGGCGGGCCGCAGGATTTCGTCGCCACCAACAATTCCTGGGGCGGCGGCAGCTATTCGAAGGCCATGCAGGACGCCATCGCGCGTGCCGCGAATCAGGGCCAGCTCTTCATTGCCGCGGCGGGCAATGGCGGGCGGGACGGGATCGGCGACGACAACGACCTGCTCGGTTACTACCCAACCAACTACAGCACGGTTGCCACGGCCGGCTACGAGGCGGTGGTTGCGGTCGCCGCCACCACCAGCTCCGGCGGGCTGACCAGATTCTCCAACTATGGCGACGTCACGGTCGATCTCGGTGCGCCCGGGCAGCTCATTACCTCGACGCTGACCAATGGCCGCTATGGCACCATGTCTGGCACCTCGATGGCCGCGCCGCATGTGACCGGCGCTGTCGCGCTCTACGCCGCCGCCAACCCGGACGCCACCGCCGCCGAGATCCGCGCCGCGCTGCTCGGCAGTGTTGCCCCGACAGCCTCCCTGGACGGGAAAACGGTGACCGGTGGCCGGCTCGATGTCAGCGCGATGCTCGCCCCCGATGCGGGCGCCGCGCCGCCGACGGTCGCCGCCATCACGCTGAGCGACACCGACCTCGTCTCCGGCGAGACGGCGCGGGTCGTCATCACCTTCTCGAAGCAGGTGCAGGGCTTCGACCTGGCCGATCTGTGGACCGATGTGGCGGGCCGTTTCGGCGCGCTCTCCAGCGCGGATGGCGGCCGCACCTGGATCACCGCCTTCAGCCCGGATGGCGGCGTGCTGGACGCGAGCAACAGCATCGGCGTACTGGCCGGCGGCTACGCGGATGCGGCGGGCGCGGCGGGCGGCGCCGGCGCCTCGGCCAACTTCACCGTGGATACGGTCACGGGGCAGGTCATCTACGGCACCAACGGCAGCGATACGCTGCGGGGCGGCGCCGGCGACGACACGCTCAGTGGCGTGCCGCTGGCCCTGATCGGCATGCCAGGCCGCGGCACGATAGACACGCTGATCGGCGGGGATGGGGCGGACACCTTCGTGCTCGGCACCGCCCGGCAACGCTTCTACGACGACGGCAACAGCCGCAACGCGGGCTACGCAGACTATGCGCTGATCGCCGACTTCGTGGACGGCACGGACCGCGTCCAGCTGACCAAGGGCACCTATTTCGTCGCGGACGTCACGGTCGGCGGGGTCAGCGGCACGGGCATCTTCTTCGACAACAATGCCAACCGCGTCCTCGACAGCCTCGATGAGCTGTTCGGCCTGGTCGCGAACGTCTCGGCCGCCTCCATCACGTTCACGGCAGGGCGCGATCTCGTCTGGGCGACCTGAGCGCCGCGTGGCGCACGCGGTCCGGGGCCGGCAGGCCAATAACATCCCTCGGACGCTGACGAGTTCGGCGAAGAAGCGCTTCTCCAGCACGGTGCGCAGATAGGCCACGCCTGCACGGCTGCCCGTGCCACGCGCCCACCGATGGACGGCTGCACCGCCACCAAGATGCTTTGCGCCCATCTAGGCGGGCGGGCGGCGACTTCACATATCCGGGCCATGCTGGATCTGCGCGCGCATTTCTCCCGCTTCCTCTCGGCCGAGCCCGGCCGGCTGCACTTCGCCGCCCATAGCCACCATCCCTGGCCGAATGCGACGCGCGCGGCGCAGCTCGCCGCCTGGGACACGGCCGCCCGGCTGCAGGACGGCAAATGGGCGGAGATCCTGGGGCCGGTGCTGGCCGATCTCCGCGCGAAGCTTGCGCGGCAATTGCGGCTGCCCGACCCCAACACGCTGGTCTTCGCCCCCAACACCCATGACTTCATCCTGCGGATCCTATCGGGCCTGCCCGCGCACCGGCCGCCGCGCATCCTGACCACGAATGCCGAATTCCATTCCCTGACCCGCCAATTGGCCCGGCTGGAGGAGGAGGGACTGGTCGCGGTGACGCGCATCCCCGCCGCGCCGCACGCCACCTGCCTCGACCGCCTGTTGGAGGCCGCGGGCGCGGGCTTCGACCTCATCTGGGTGTCGGAGGTCTTCTTCAGTTCAGGCTTCGCGCCGGGGAACGGTGCCGCCGGACTCGCCCCGCTCGCGGCCGCCGCGGGCGACGCCGTGCTGGTGGTGGACGGCTATCACGGCTTCATGGCGCGGCCGGTGGATCTCTCTGCGATCGCGGACCGCGTCTTCTACACCTCGGGCGGCTACAAATACGCAATGGCCGGCGAAGGGTGCTGCTTCCTGCATTGCCCGCCCGGCTGGCTGCCGCGCCCGCGCGCGACGGGCTGGTACGCCGCCTTCGGCGCGCTGGCGGGACCGCAAGGCGAGGTCGGCTATGCCGCCGATGGCTGGCGCTTCATGGGCGCGACCTTCGACCCCTCGGGCCTCTATCGCCTTGCCGCCGCGCTCGGCTGGTTCGAGGCCGCAGGGCTGACCACCGCAATGGTGCGCGACCACGCCCATGCGCTGCAGGCGCGCTTCGTCGCCGGCCTTGGGGGCACCGGGCTCGATCCCGCGGCACTCGTCGTGCCGCTGGAGGAACCGCGGCGCGGCAATTTCCTCACCTTCGACCTGCCCGATGCCGAGGCTTGGCAGGCGCGGCTCGACGCGGCGGGCATTGTCACCGACCGCCGCGCCACACGGCTGCGCTTCGGCTTCGGCATCTACCAGACGGAGGCCGAGGTGGATGCGCTGCTCGCCCGCCTCCGCCACATGGCTCCCTGACCGGCCTGGCGGTTGCGCCGCGGCAGCGGCTGGAGGAAAGGGTGGTCATGGACGTCCCAGTCCCCCCCCTTGCGCTCACCATGGGCGAGCCCGCCGGCATCGGGCCCGAGATCACGCTCGCCGCCTGGCGTGCGATGCGCGCGGCTGGCCCGGCCTTCTTCCTGATCGGCGACCCCGCCCTGCTACAGGGCGCGCCAATCGCCGAGATCGCCGCGCCCGAACAGGCCGCCGCAGTCTTTCCCAATGCCCTCCCGGTGCTGCCCCTTAAGCTCGCAGCGCCCGCGGTGCCGGGCCGGCTCGACCCGGCCAATGCGCCCGCCGTTATTGCCGCCATCGAGCAGGCGGTGAGCTTGGCGAAGGCCGGCCGCGCCGGGGGCGTGGTCACCAACCCGATCCAGAAATCAGTGCTGACCGCCGCCGGGTTCCCCCATCCTGGCCATACGGAGTTCCTGGGCGAGCTGGCCGGCACCGGCACGCCACCGGTGATGATGCTCGCCTGCCCGGGGCTCCGCGTCGTGCCGGTGACGATCCACCTGTCGTTGAAGCGCGCCGCAGCGGAGCTGACGACAGAGGCCATCGTCACCCAGGGCCGCGTCGTCGCCGCTGCGCTGGCACGGGATTTCGGCATCGCCGCGCCGCGGCTGGTCATCGCCGGCCTCAACCCGCATGCCGGGGAGGATGGGACGATGGGCCGGGAGGATATCGAGGTGGTGGCCCCCGCCGTCGCGGCACTCCGCGCGCTGGGCATCGCCGCGCGCGGCCCGCTACCGGCCGACACCCTGTTCACGCCGCGCGCCCGCGCCACATATGACTGCGCGCTCTGCATGTATCACGACCAGGCACTGATCCCGGTGAAGACGCTCGACATGGATGGCGGGGTGAATGTGACGCTGGGCCTCTCGATCGTGCGCACCAGCCCGGACCACGGCACCGCGCTCGACATTGCGGGCCGGAGGATCGCCGATCCGGGCAGCCTGGTCGCCGCGCTGCGCATGGCGGGCGACATGGCGCGCATGCGTTCGAAAGACACGCGATGACGACCCGCCACCGGCGGGTCGAGGCCGCGAATGCGGCCCGCGCCCAGACCATCAGCCGCGCCGGGAAGAACCGTGGCCGGCGCGAAGCCAAGCGCGCGGAGGCGCGCGCCCGGCGCCTGAGGGCACACAAATGAAACTTTCGATCAACATCGATCACGTGGCCACGCTGCGGAACGCCCGCGGCGGCACGCACCCCGACCCACTGGCGGCCGCGCTGGCGGTGCTGGAAGCCGGGGCGGATGGCATCACGCTGCATCTGCGCGAGGACCGGCGCCATATCCGCGACCATGACGTGACGCGCATCCGCCCCGCCATCGCCCCCGCGCCGTTGAATTTCGAAATGGCCGCGACTGAGGAGATGGTGGCCTTCGCCGAGCGCCTGCGCCCGTCCGATTGCTGCATCGTGCCGGAAAAGCGCGAGGAGTTGACCACCGAAGGCGGGCTTGATGTGCTGCGCGCCGGCCCCTTCCTGGCCGAGGCTATCGGGCGAATGAACGCCGCCGGCATCCGCACCTCGATCTTCGTCGAGCCCGATGCGGCGCAGATCGCGGCCGCCGCGCGGCTCGGCGCAAAGGCGATTGAGTTGCACACCGGCGCCTATGCCGATGCCCCCACCGCGGCGCGCCCGGCGTTGCTGGCGCGCCTGGCCGAAGGCGCGCGTGCGGCCGCAGCGCATGGCCTTGCGGTCCATGCCGGCCACGGCCTGTCTTATGAGACGATCGGCGGCATCGCCCGGATCCCGGAGATCTCCGAGGTCTCGATCGGGCATTTCCTGGTCGGGCAGGCCGTGTTCGACAGCCTGCCCGGCGCGGTGCGGAAGATGAAGGTGCTGATCGCCGAAGCGCGGGGCGGCTGAGCCCCCCGCGCCCGGGCGGTCAGGCCGCCCGGCGCGTCTCCCGCGCGGCGTCACGGACCGAGGCCGCCCAGCGCGGCGCGGCGGCGAGGAAGGCGTCGAGCTCGGCCGGGTCCAGATGCTCGACATGTTCGGATGCGGTCGTCGCGGCCGGATCCCAGGCCTGGGCGACGCGGAGCACAGCCGCAGAGGCCGCGCCCGAAGCCGCCTCTCGCGGGGCGACGACGAGCATCCGGCGCGCTGTCACCAGCACGCGTTCGGCGGCATCGAGCAGCATGCGTTCCGACAGGCCGAACTCCGCCAGTTCGGTCACCGCCGCCATCACCCTGCCCCGCTCGAACTGGGGCACGTGCTGTGCCACCTTTTCCGACATAACAGGCAACTCCCGTCGCCGATCTCATCGCCGAACGGCCAAGACGCACCAAGCGCCCCACCCGTTACCAGGACCGTAGCTAATCCCCACACTATCGGATGGGGATGCGCGAGCAGCGATACAAGTGTCAGGCCGACCGCATCTCAATTTTTCGTCATTCGTTTCGCTGGACGGTGCACAAGCCGCGGCGCGGGACGTTGCCCGCCAGACGGTCAGGCTAAAGGCGGATCAGCGGAGCATTTCCCAGAACCCCGTCTCCTCATTGAGGCGGGCATGCTCCATGGCCCGGAAATCCCAGCGCGAGACGATGCCGACCAGCTCCCCGTCCCGCACCAGCGGCACATGGCGGAAGCCGCCATCCTGCATCAGGCGCAGCGCCTCCATCGCGGTGGCACCCGGCGGCAGGGTCTGGGGATGGCGCGTCATCGCCTGCCCGAGCGGCGTCGTGGCCATGTCGCGGCACTCGGCGCCGAGCCGCACCGCATCCCGGCCGGTGAAGATGCCGAGCAACTGCCTAGCCGGGTCGGTCACCAGGACGCAGCCGACACGCCACGCGCGCATGGTGCGGCACGCCTCCTGCGCCGAGGCCTCGGGCGGCAGGGTGACCGGGTTCGGATGCGTGACCAGGTCTGACAGGGGGCGATTGCGCATCGCATCCTCCTCTGGCGGCCACCGGCCAGATCGCCGGGTGACGGCCGGTAGATGATGCGGCCGGCCAGCGAAGCGGGGCAAGTTCCGAGCGCGTCAACGGCCCCGTTGACCGCATCCGCGGCGGGCCGCAGCCTTCACGAAGCCGGGAGTTCGCCGAACGTGCCAGACACCACCACCACGCCCGATCCTGCCGCGCAGATCCATGCGGCGACGCTGACCCTCGACACGCATGTGGACATCCCCTGGCCCGACACGCCTGACCCCGCGGGTGAGACGAATAGGCGCGTGGATTTTCCGAAGATGCGCCGCGGCGGCCTCGGCGCCGTGGTCTTCATCGCCTACCTGCCGCAGGGCAAGCTGACCGCCGAAGGCCATGCCGAGGCCGCGGCGCGCGCCGAGGCGATGCTGCGCCACATCGCCGGCACTGCAGATGGGGTGGAGCGCGCCTTCTGCGCCGATGCGAACACAATGGAAGCCGCCAAGGCGCGCGGGCAGTTGGCGGTGCTGGCCGCGGTCGAGAACGGCTATGCGATGGGCGACGACCTTTCCCGCCTTGCGCACTGGAAGAAGCTTGGGGCGATCTACGTCACGCTGACCCACAACGGTCACAACCTGCTGTCCGACAGCGCGATCCCGCGCCCCGATCTTGGCGATGGGCCGACGCTGCATGGTGGGCTTTCGTCGCTCGGCCGCGCGGCGATCGCGGAGATGAACCGCGTCGGACTGCTGGTGGATGTCTCCCACGCCTCGCGCGATGCGATGCTGCAGGCGGCCGAGGTGTCGCGCACACCGATCGTCGCCACCCATGCCTGCTGCCGGGCGCTGCGCGACCATGCGCGGAACCTGGATGACGCGCAGCTCGATGCGCTGAAGGCGGTGGGCGGCCTCGTGCAGATCACGGCCGTGCCGGCCTTCCTGCGCGACCCGCCCGCGGGCGGCGGCAGTACACAGGCGAGTGTCGCCGATTACGTGGACCATGTGGATTACGCTGTGCGACGCATCGGCCTCGATCATGTCGGGATGTCGTCGGATTTCGACGGCGGCGGCTGGCTGACCGATTGGCCGGACGCCGCACGTTCCCGCGCCCTGACGGCGGAGCTGCATCGGCGCGGCTATACGGCGCGCGAGATCGGCCTGCTCTGGAGCGGAAATTTTCTTCGGTTGATGCGCGTCGCTGCTAAGGCCGCGAGGTAAACGGGGGGCGCCTGTCCGGCGCCC
>JBIKSZ010000361.1:0-2877 GCA_044348345.1 Roseomonas sp.
ACATCCGATATTGTGCCTCGTGAAGGTCGAGGCGATACTTTCGCCATGCGAGAGACCACACCATGACGGCGGCCGTCGGCGGCGCGATGCCCGCGGCGGACACGCCTGGCGAGGCCGCCTATCGCACCCTGCGCGCCGACATGGTCCTTGGCCGCCTCCTCCCCGGCCGCAAGCTGAGGCTTGAGGGACTGCGGGAGAGCTATCGCGTCGGTGTCAGCACACTGCGCGAGGCGCTGACGCGCCTGGCCTCCGAAGGGCTCGTGGTGGCGGAGGGCCAGCGCGGATTTAGCGTGGCCCCCGTCTCGCCGGCGGATTTCGCGGAAGTCGCCGACCTGCGCCTGCTGCTGGAGCGCCGGGCGATCCGCGAGTCCTTCGCGGCCGGCGACCTCGATTGGGAAGGGCGCGTGGTCGGCGCCGGCCACAAGCTCGCTGTGCTGGAGCATCGGCTGCTGGCCGGGGAAGCTGCCGAGCCGGCGCTTTGGAAGCGCTACGACGTGGAATTCCACCAGGCCTTGATCGAGGCTTGCGGGTCGGCGGTGCTGATCGAGACCTACGCCGCCGTCTATGACCGCTACATGCGCCACCAGATGGTCGCGTTAGCGTTTCCTGGGGCATTCCCTGGCGACATCGCGGCCGGGCAGCACGCCGCGCTCCGCGCCAGCGCGCTGTCGCGCGATGCGGAAGGCGCCTGCCGAATCCTGGACGCGCATGTCGCGGGCTGCGTCGCGGATGTGACGCGCACCGGCGCCCTGCTGCCCTTCGCGGCGCGCCGGACCGGCCACGATGCGTCGGGCGGCGACACCGCCGAGACCGCCGGGGAACGCGTCTATCGCCTCATCCGCACCGATATCCTGCGGAACAGGCTGACGCCCGGGCAGAAGCTGAAGCTGGACGCGCTGCGGGATGCCTATGGCGCCGGCATCGGCACGCTGCGCGAGACACTCGGCCGCCTGGTCGCGGAACGTCTGGTCGTCGCCGAAGGGCAGCGTGGGTTCGAGGTGGCCCGCTTCTCGGCAGCCGAGTTGCGCGAACTCGCCTCCCTTCGGCTCCTGCTGGAAAGCCATGCGCTGGACCAGGCGCTGCGAAGCGGCGATGTGGAGTGGGAGGCGCGGGTGGTGGCCGCCCATCACAAGCTGGCGCAGATGGAGGAACGCCTCGGCGCCGGCGATGCCGCGGCGCTCGATTCCTGGCGGATGTTCGATTCCGAGTTCCACCGGACCCTGGTCTCCGCCTGCGGGTCCCGCACGCTGATGGCGACCCATGCGGCGATCTTCGACCGCTACCAGCGCTACCAGAACAAGGCGCTCGGCTTCCGTGGCGCCATCGCGGTGGCCGAACACGCGGCGATGCGCGATGCCGCGCTGCGCCGCGACGCAGCGGCGGCGCGAGAGGTGCTGGCGACCCATATCCTCGGCGGCGTTGACCACGCCTTGGCCAGCGGCGCGCTCTGATCCGGGACGGCCGAAGATCGCATCTTCGGCCCGGGCTTCAGGACGCGGCGAGCGACATCGCCGCGAAGTGGCGCTGCATGCGCGCGGCATCGGGCTCAAGCCCTGTGAACAGGCGGAAGGCGCCGACAGCCTGGAACACCGCCATCCCCCCGCCATCGAGCGTGCGGCAGCCGATCGCGCGGGCCGCGCGCAACAGCTCGGTCTCCAGCGGGAAATAGACGATCTCCGCGACCCAAAGCGCCGGGCGCAGCAACGCAACGGGCAATGGCGTGCCGGGCAGCTTCGCCATGCCGACCGGCGTGCAATTCACCAGCCCATCCGCCGCCGCGACCTCGGCCGCGAGATCGTGCACGGCCACCGCGCGTCCCGCGCCGAAGCGCGCCGCCAGATCAGTTGCCAGCGCCTCGGCCCGCGGCGTGTCCGTATCCGAGATGGCAAGCCGCCCGACGCCTTCGGCCAGCAGCGCATGCGCCACCGCCGCCCCCGCGCCACCCGCGCCGAGCTGGACCACCCGATCGCGCCGCACATCGGGCAGGCCGCGCCGGAAGCTCTCGGCGAAGCCGGAGCAATCGGTGTTGTGGCCGATGCGCTGCCCATCCTTCAGCACCACCGTGTTCACCGCCCCCAGCGCGCGCGCATCGGGCGAGAGCTGGTCCAGCAGCGGCACCACCGCCTGCTTGCAAGGATACGTGATGTTGAGACCCGAGAAGCCCATGCGTTCCGCTGAGATCAGCAGGTCTCCCAGCGCCTCGGGCCCGAGCCGGAGGACATCGAGGTCCACCAGCCTGTAGATCAGCCGCAGCCCCTGCTCCGCCCCTTCACGCTCCTGCATCGCCGGCGTGCGGGAGGCCTGGATGCCGCTGCCGATCAGGCCAGCGAGTATCGCGGGGCGCAGGTCCCAGCTTGTCATGCACACCCTCCCCGCGGCGACGGTCCGAACGTGACAGCCGGAACAGGGTGCCACGCCCCCTTTGGAGCGTCGCCCTGCGGCCTACCGCCCTCCAGACTGGTCGTGACGTGCTCCCCAAGCACGCGGCCGGCCGCCGGGAGGTGTTTGTGCCCGCAGGGGCATATGCGTCAATCGGCACCGGCGCGGGACCAAATGCCCTGCCGATGCTCTACGGGTGGAGAGTGTAGGCGCTGGCGTATGCTGCGAAACGCTCTGCGGCTACGGGCAACAAAAAAGCCGCTCTGCAGATGCGGAGCGGCGTTGGGCGGGAGATGCTGTGATTGTTGGGATGCGGGGACAGGAAGCCACCGACAGTTGCGGATTGCATGCCGGGGCTGAGTGTTAGGAATTTTGGGATGCAGGGAAGCGCAGCCGAAGATGCCAATACGTCTCGGTTGCCATCTGAAGCGCCTCGGTGCACCGAGGGCGGCGACCTCATGCTACCCTGGGACCAGCGAGCGATGAGGCCGGCCGCGG